>NZ_AHZC01000397.1 GCF_000247475.1 Rhizobium sp. PDO1-076
ACCTCAGCCCGGGCACTGCTTCAGCTGGGACGCATAGGTATAAGTAATGCTGGTGAAGCGCTTGGCGCCTTTCAAGGCTTCCGGGCGGTTCTTGTAGGCGCCGCGCAGATAGCCGGCCTGGCCGGAATGATAGGCGAGATAGAGCTTGTAGGGGTCGTTCAGCGGGATGCCGGTCTTGGACGCGCTTTCGCGGTGGTACCAGCCGATGAACTGCATGGCATCGCCGAAATCGGTGCGGCGGGCGCCCCAGCGGCCGGTTTCGCGCTGGTAACGCTCCCAGGTGCCGTCGAGCGCCTGCGAATAGCCATAGGCGCTGGATTGCCGTTTCCACGGGATGAAGCCCAGGAGCTTCTTGCGCGGCGGTCGCGCCGTCGCGCGGAAACTCGATTCGGTATAGATCGTCGCCATCAGGATCGGCACCGGAACGCCATATTCGCGTTCGGCCTTTTGCGCCGCACTGCGCCAGTTGTTGAACAGCCCGTCGCGCTGCTCGAAGATCGCGCAGGCATTGCGGGTCTGGCTCGGGGGCTTGGCACAGGCCGACAGCATCAGCATGACGCCAATGGCGGAAACAACAGCGGTACGCATAACAAAACCTCGCTTCGTCCGGCTCAGTTTATTACCTAAAATTTAACGAAAGGTTTTCTTAACAGACCGGATCTTGCATCACCGGAAATGGTGATGACGGGTACGAGGAGCACGCTATCCATTGGTGGACGCACATCCCGCGTGCTTGTCGTGACATGTCAGGTCCAGAGGCGGTGCATCAGCAAAGTGCATACACTTCATTGCTGGCCACAAACCGAATTGCACCGTTGATCTTGCCAAATTGCATTTGAGAAATTTGGTAGCGGGAGGCGGACTTGAACCGCCGACCTTGGGGTTATGAATCCCACGCTCTAACCACCTGAGCTATCCCGCCACACATTCGGATCATTGGCTTTTGCGGCCCGCCGTCCGAAGCGTTGGGCGGCTTATAAGGCGTTGCTCCGACCAAAGTCAAGCGCAGTGAAAGCAAAAAGAACTCTGCTTTCACTGCCTTTTTCTTTCCCGACCTTAAGCTGCGACCGGGCTTGCCAAAAGTGCCTTGAGCGAGGCTTCGGCGCTGTCCGAGCGGGCCGAGCGCTCGATGAAGCCGCCGCCATAGACGCGGGCGTCGGGGCCGGGGGCCGAATAGAGCACGCAGGCCTGGCCGGGGGCGACGCCGGCTTCGCCGATTTCGAGATCGACATAGACGCCGGTTGCGTCTGCATGCAGCACGGCCGGTGTCGGCGGGCGGGTCGAACGGACCTTGGCAAAGCAGGCAAAACCGCTGGCTGCTTCTTCTTCCAGGGTGAAGTCGCCAAGCCAGTTGATGTCACGCAGATAGACGCGGTGCGTCTCCAGCGCTTCCTTCGGGCCGACGATGACGCGGCGCGAGCGGGCGTCGAGATAGACCACGTAGAGGGGATCGCCGGTGGCAACGCCGAGGCCCTTCCGCTGGCCGATCGTGTAGTGCAGGATGCCTTCGTGCTGTCCCAGAATTCGGCCATCCAGATGCACGATGTCGCCGGCCAGAGCCGCATTCGGCTTCAGCTTGTTGATGATATCGGCATATTTGCCCTGTGGCACGAAACAGATGTCCTGGCTGTCGGCCTTCTTGGCGACGACGAGGCCCATGTCTTCGGCGAGCGCCCGGGTTTCGGCCTTGGACAGGCCGCCAAGCGGGAAGCGCAAATAGTCGATCTGTTCCTGGGTCGTGGCGAACAGGAAGTAGCTCTGGTCGCGCTCGTTGTCGATCGGGCGGAACAGGGCGCGGTGGTTGGGATCGTTGGCCAAGGGCACCGATTTCGAGCGGATATAGTGGCCGGTTGCGAGCGCATCGGCGCCGAGTTCCTTGGCGGTCGCCAGGAGATCGGCGAACTTGACTGTCTGGTTGCAGGCAACGCAGGGGATCGGCGTTTCACCGGCGACGTAACTTTCCATGAACGGGTTGATCACCGTGTCGCGGAAACGCTGTTCGTAGTCGAGCACGTAATGGGGAATGCCGAGCGTCTCGCAGACGCGGCGGGCATCGTCGATATCCTGGCCGGCGCAACAGGAGCCAGCGCGGTGGACCGCGGCGCCATGATCGTAGAGCTGCAGCGTGATGCCGAGCACGTCATAACCTTCGCGTTTCAGGATGCCGGCCACGACGGAGGAATCGACGCCGCCCGACATGGCGACGACAACGCGCGTATCTTCCGGTCTCTTGTCAAAATCCAGCGTGTTCACGGGCTTCGTCTCTGTGCGTTCGAAAGACCGTTTGTCGCCGCCATTTTGCGGGATCAGGGCGTATTCCAAAGGGCGAAAACCCATTTGCCGATACCGGTCCGATTGTTGAGGGATATAGAAAGGAATGCCCCTTCATGCAAGAGCGCTGATTCGCACAAAGCCTTGTGGCCGGGGCGAATGTGCCGAGGAGACCATAGCACCATGTCCGTCATGCTTACCGTCAGCCCCGAAATTTTCCCGATTGCCGGCGCTTTTACCATCTCGCGGGGGTCGCGGACCGAAGCCAGGGTGGTGACGGTGACGCTCACGGATGGTCCTCATGTTGGTCGCGGGGAATGCGTGCCCTATGCGCGCTACGGTGAGACGGTCGAGGGTGTGGTGGCGACGATTGCGGCCGTGGCGGACGAGATTGCCGGCGGACTTGACCGCATCGGCCTGCAGGCGCGGTTGGAGCCGGGTGCTGGGCGCAATGCGCTCGACTGCGCCTTCTGGGATCTGGAGGCCAAGCGGGCGGGCCAGCCCGTCTGGCAATTGGCGGGGCTTGGCGCACCCGGGCCGCTGCAGACCACCTATACACTGTCGCTCGGAACGCCAGCCAGCATGCGGGCAGCGGCCGAGCGCGAGGCGGGCAGGCCGCTTTTGAAGGTCAAGCTCGGCGGAGAGGGCGATATCGAACGGATCGAAGCCGTCCGCTCCGGCGCGCCGCAATCGGCGATCATCGTCGATGCCAACGAGGGCTGGACGCTGGATCAATACAAGGCGCTGGCGCCGGTTTTCCTCAAACTTGGCGTGACACTGGTCGAGCAGCCGTTTCCGGCCGGGGCCGACGATGCGCTGCTCGGGCTGGAACGGGTGCTGCCGGTCTGCGCCGACGAAAGCTGCCATGACCGGCATTCGCTGGACGCGCTGACGGGCAAATATGATGCGGTGAACATCAAGCTCGACAAGACAGGTGGCCTGACCGAGGCGCTTTTGATGCGCGACGCAGCCATGGCCGCCGGGTTCGAGATCATGATCGGCTGCATGGTCGGCACGTCGCTGGCTATGGCGCCTGCCTTCCTGGTTGGCCAGGGGGCGGCTTTCGTCGATCTCGACGGGCCGTTGCTGCTCGCAAAGGATCGTGATGCGGCGATCGTCTACGAGGGGTCGACGATGCAGGTGCCACCCACCGCACTTTGGGGATGACGTAGCGCAGCCTCAGCGCCTGACGGGCGCTGCCGGGCCGTTGACCGCAAGCCAGATCATATGTTTCGCCCCGCCGCCCTTGCGGCTGGCCCGGGTCGGCACTTCCTCGGCGGCAAAGCCGCATTCCTTGATACGTTTGGTAAAGCGCGGATCGGGGCCTGACGACCAGACGGCGAGCACGCCGTTGTTGCGCAATGCGGCTTTGGTCGCGCGCAGGCCGCGCAAATCATAGAGGCTGTCGTTTTCTGCGCGGGTCAGGCCATCCGGGCCGTTGTCGACATCGAGCAGGATGGCGTCATAGGTGTCGCGCGACCTGGCGATCAAGGCCCCGACATCGCCGACATGAATGCTGACGCGCGGATCATCGAGACTGCCCTTGTAGATCTCGGCCATCGGACCGCGTGCCCATTCGACAACGCCCGGCACCAGTTCGGCAACTGTCACTTTTGCGTCTTCAGGCAGGACATCCAGCGCCGCGCGCAGGGTAAAACCCATGCCGAGGCCGCCGATCAGGATATGGGCCTTACGGGTCTCTTTGATGCGATCCCAGGATAGGGTGGCCAGCGCTTCTTCCGAGCCGCTCAGCCGACTGTTCATCAGTTCGTTGGCGCCGAGCATGATGGAAAACTCGCTGCCGCGCTGTTTCAGGCGCAGTTCACCGCCGCCGGGGATACTGGCGCTATCGAGCTGGATCCAGGGAAGCATGGTGTTCTCTCATTGCTGGCAAGATGGGCCGTCGCCGGCAAGAGCAGCCGTCCTATCACGAGGCTTGCTGCCATTTCAATTGCGGCGCGTCTGCGACCGGGTTTTGTCTTGGACAGGGCCGATGGTTTCGCTATCGTCGCGGCCATCTGTTCACGAGATTCTGGAAATCATGCCCGCACCTGTCAATACTTTCAAACGCGCTCTGGCCGCGAACGATACCCTGTTGGTTGGCCTCTGGGTGGCCCTTGCCAGTCCGCATGCTGCGGAAGTCTGTGCCGGTGCCGGGTTCGACTGGCTGCTGATCGATGGCGAGCATGGACCGAACGATATCCCGCTGATCGCAAGCCAGCTTGCAGCGATGGCGCGGCATTCGGCCCATGCGGTGGTCAGGCTCGTCGTCGGTGAGCCCTGGTTGATCAAGCAGGCGCTTGATGTCGGCGCGCAGACACTGATGATCCCGATGGTCGAGACCGGCGCGCAGGCGGAACTTCTCGCCAAGGCCTGCCGCTATCCGCCGGAGGGTATGCGCGGTATGGGCGCAAGCCTCGGCCGGGCATCGGATTTCGGCCGGATTTCCGACTATGCCGAAACCGCCAATCGCGAGATCTGCCTGATTGCCCAGATCGAAAGCCGGATGGGTATCGACAATGCCGATGCGATCATCGCCACCGAAGGGGTCGATGCGATCCTGATCGGTCCGGCGGATCTCGCCGCCGACATGGGCTTTCCCGGCCGGTCGACTGCGCCGGAGGTCATGGCAGCGGTGGATGCCCTGATCCGCAAGATCGTCGCGGCCGGCAAGCCGGTCGGCATCATGTCCGGCGATCCGGCGATGATTGCGCTGGCGAAAGCAGCGGGCATCCGGTTCCTTGCGACCAGTTCCGATGTCGGGCTGCTGATGAAGGGTGCCGCGGCGCTTGCAACCTCGATGCGCAGCTAAGCGGTAGTGGATTTCTGATGAAGCTTTCTCTTGATGCCGCGCAGTCCCTTGTGGTCGGCGCTCTCTTGCGGTCCGGCGTGGATGCTCACAATGCCGCATCGGTCGCCCGGGCGCTGGTCAGTGCCGAGGCCGCCGGCCAGGGCGGCCACGGGCTGCGGCGCGTGCCGGCCTATTCGGCGCAGGCCAAGGCCGGCAAGGTCGATGGACAGGTGATGCCGCGTGCTGTGTCACCACGCCCTTCCGTGCTGGCCATTGACGCAATGAACGGCTTTGCCTACCCGGCACTGGATCTGGCGGTGGCCGAACTGCCGGAAATCGCCAAGGCACAGGGCATTGCGATTGCCTCGATCTATCGTTCGCATCATGCCGGCGTGATGGGGCTCACCGTCGAACGGTTTGCCGAACAGGGGCTGGCGGCGATGATGTTTGCCAATGCGCCGGCATCTATTGCGCCGTGGGGCGGCAAGAAGGCGCTCTATGGCACCAATCCGATCGCATTTTCAGTGCCGATCGCGGGCGGCGATCCGATCACCGTTGATCTCGCTATTTCCAAGGTTGCGCGCGGCAAGATCATGGCGGCGCGGCAGAAGGGCGAGGCCATTCCGGACGACTGGGCGTTCGACCTCGACGGCAATCCGACCACCGACGCCGAAGTTGCGATGACCGGCATGATGGCGCCGCTCGGTGGCGCCAAGGGTGCGGCGCTGGCGATGATGGTCGAGATCCTGTCGGCCGGGATCACCGGGGCCAATTATGCCTTCGAGGCCTCGTCGCTGTTCGACGACAAGGGACCGCCGGTGGCGCTCGGCCAGACGATCATCGCCATCGATGCCACAGCGACCGGTGGCGCGGGCGTGTTCAAGCGGCTGGCGCTTTTGGCCGACGAGATCGATGCGCAGGAGGGTGTGCGTATTCCCGGCCGTCGTGGCCAGGGGCTTTCGCGCACGGCCGAGGCCGAGGGCATCGAGATCGAAGACGACGTGATTGCCGCGATCGACGCCATCGCCTGAGTTTTGCCGCAAGGGCCATGTGGAGGGGATCAGTCCTGATCGGTGTAGTCGTTGCGGTTGATGCCGTGGCGCTGCAGCTTGTCGTAGAAGGTCTTGCGCGGAATGCCGAGCGCTTCCAGCGTCCTTCGCACGTCACCGTCATTGTCGCGCAAAGCCTTGCGGATCAGGTTGCCTTCGTGGCGTTCCATGCGTTCCGGCAGGCTCAGGCCCTCATCCGCCGAGGATGGCTCCAGCAGGGGCTCCGATGCCATCTGCGGCGGCGGCGTGATGCCGAGCACGACACGCTCGGCATAGTGGGCAAGCTCGCGGACATTGCCGGGCCAGGCATGGCTGTCGAGGTGGCGGGCGATCTCGCCGGTCAGCACCGGCACATCGCGCTTGAAACGTTCTGCGGCGCGGGCGGCGAAATGTGAAAACAACAGCGGGATGTCGGCGCGCCGTTCCCTAAGTGGCGGGATAGAGACGGTGACGACGTTGAGCCGGTAATAGAGATCCTCGCGAAAATCGCCCCGTTCGGCCGGATTGCCGAGATCGACCTTGGCGGCGGCAACGACGCGCAGGTCGACCGGCCGCACGTCGTTGATGCCAAGCGGCGTGACTTCGCGCATTTCCAGAACACGCAGCATCTTCACCTGGGTGGCTGGCGGCATGCTTTCGATTTCGTCGAGAAACAGCGTGCCGCCACTGGCATGTTCGATGCGGCCGATGCGTTTCTTCTGGGCGCCGGTAAAGGCCCCCGCTTCATGGCCGAAGAGTTCACTTTCGATCACGGTCTCGGGCAGCGCGCCGCAGTTCAGCGCGACAAAATTGCCGCGGTTGCGACGGCTCCAGCGGTGCAGGAGGGTGGCGACGACTTCCTTGCCGCTGCCGGTCTCGCCTGCGACCAGCACGTCGATATCGGTGTCGGCGATCTGGCGCAGCGTCTGGCGCAGATGTTCCATGGCCGGCGTCTGGCCGATCAGCGGCAGGTCGTCCTGACTTGCCTCGGCGGCCTGGCGCAGGCGGCGGTTCTCGATGACCAGCTTCCGCATGGCGGCGGCGCGGCTGACGCTTTGCACGAGACGATCGGCAGCAAACGGCTTGGCGATGAAATCATAGGCGCCGTCCTGCATGGCCCGGACCGCCATGTCTATGTCGCCATGGCCGGTGATTAAAAGGACCGGAAGTTCGGGATCGAGGGCCTTGATCCGGGAGAACAGTTCCAGCCCGTCCATGCCGGCCATGCGGATGTCCGTGACGACGACGGCGTCGAGGTCGGGCGAGAGCAGGGCGAGGGCCTGGGTAGCGGATGGAACGTCGCGCACGGCGAAACCGGCAAGCTCCAGCGTCTGGCGGGTGGCATGCCGCAGGGCGGCATCGTCGTCGACAAGGATGATGTTGGTGTCTTTTTTCATCGGCCGGCACGCTTCAGGGTGACGGTGAAGGCGGTTCCGGCAGTCGTGCTTTCGACATCGATGCGACCTGCGTAGTCGCTGACGATGTCCTTGCAGATAACAAGACCCAGGCCGAGGCCACTATCCTTTGAGGTGTTGAACGGGGTGAACAGGTTTTCGAGGACTGTCGGCGGTATGCCCGGCCCGTTGTCGGCGATGGCGATCGCCACCTCGTCAGGGTTTGCGGGGGCGAGACTGACGGAGATGCTGCCGTTGGCGCGGCCGTCCACGGCTTCCAGGGCATTCTGCAGCAGGTTGATCAGTACCTGTTCCAGGCGGATGCGGTTGGCCGACACGGTGATGCCCTCGGGGATCGACTGCACCTTCAGCATATCGAGGTTGCCGGCAAAGCGGCTGCGCAAGAGCAGCAGCGCACCGTCCACGGCGGTTTTCAGGCTGACGGGCTCGGCGGCGGCGCGTCCTTTCCGGGCGAAGCCGCGCAATTCGTTGGTGATGGCACCGATCCGGTCGGTCAAGGCGCCGATGGCGTTCAGGTTTTCCGATGCCGGCGCGGTTTCCCCCCGGGTGAGATAGGTGCGCGCGTTGTCGGCATAGGCGCGGATCGTGGCAACGGGCTGGTTGATCTCGTGGGCGACGCCGGCCGCCACCTGGCCGAGAATGGCAAGTCTGTTGGCCTGCACGAGTTCATGCTGGACGGTCTGCAGGCGTGTCTCCGTCGAGCGGTGTTCGCTGATTTCGGTCTGCAGCCTATCCCTTGCCATGGTCAGTTCGCTGGTGCGGGCGGTGACCTTACGTTCCAGATCGTCGCGGGCGGCTCGCTCGGCTGCCTGGCGACGCAGTGCCCTGCCGCGACGATAAAAGAGGAGGGCGGCCAGCGCGATCAGCGGGAGAACCACCATGAGTGCGGCAAGCCGGGCCTGCCAGATACCCGCAGTCATGACATCTGCCGCCGGCGCGAAGACGTGCATCTTCCACGGCGTGCCGGGCACATCCAGCGTCACGGACATATGCGGCTGTTGCGGCATGCCGTCGCCCGGTTCGGTTGACGCCATGTGGTGACCATCGAGATCCATCAATTGCCAGACCGGCAGCGGCTCTAGGGAGGCCTCGCCGAATTGCAGGCTTGCGCGCACGGCAACCCGTTCCTGCGGTGGAATGTCATCGGTGCTGAGGAAGCGCCATTCCGGCCGGCTGGTGATCAGCACGATGCCGTGGTTGTCGGTGACGAAGGTGGATCTGCCGGTCTTGCCCCAGTCACGCTCAAGCGCATCGAATTCGACCTTGACGACCACGATGCCTACGGCGACATCGTTTTCATCGCTGACCCGTTGCGCCAGATAGAGACCTGGCCGCTTGCTGACATTGCCCAGCGCATATTGTTCGGCGCGCCCCAGGGACATGCCACGCGTGAAATATTCGCGGAAATTGTAGTCATTGCCAACGAAGCTGTCGGGCTCCTGCCAATTGCTGGCCGCAATCGCGATGCCATCACGACCTATGACATAGATGACCGCAGTCTTCGTGCCGAGGACCAGCGCCTCGAGTTTCCTGTTCAGGGCTGCGACCGCTTCGGCCGTCGGATTGGTCAGCGCGCCGCTGACCTGCCTGTCGGCGGCAAGCACCAGCGGCAGCGCGCGGGGGCGTTCGAGCGTTGCCTGCAAGAGTGCGCGTTTCAGTTCGGCATCTTCGGTCACATCGTCGGCCAGCGTCGAAACAGCGCTGCGCATGCCCGCTTCGCCGGCGAAAAAGAGGGTACCGGTAAGTGCGAGCACCGACAGCAACAGGAAGACCAGCCAGAATGCCCGGCGTCTGACAGACGATGGTGGCAGATCCAGTGAAGATTGCGTGTTTGAGGCCATGACGAATTGTGCGTCAAACCGCACTGTTTGCCAAGTATGGCGTGCGAACATCCGCACGCCTTCAGTTAATTCAATCTGAAGAGATAATTTTATCCAATTATATCAGTGGCTTGAGTTTCGCCGTCGCAATTGGCACGCGCCTTGCTTATGAAACGGCAACGGGGTCCGCTCCGTGTTTCACTCACTATCGCAGTGCCCGGGAGGCCGGAACGAGTTCCGACAGGGGCGACAACGGAGGAAAGCATGCAGATCGAAGCCACGGGCCATGCGCCCCAGGGTAAGCAGCCCTTTTACAAACATCTCTATGTCCAGGTTCTGGCAGCAATCATCGCCGGCATCCTGCTCGGCCATTTCTATCCGGAAATCGGCACGCAGTTGAAGCCGCTCGGCGATGCCTTCATCAAGCTGGTCAAGATGATCATCGCGCCGGTCATCTTCCTGACGGTGGCAACCGGGATTGCCGGCATGTCCGACATGAAGAAGGTCGGCCGCGTCGCCGGCAAGGCGATGCTCTACTTCCTGACCTTTTCGACGCTGGCGCTGGTCGTCGGCCTGGTGGTCGCAAACGTCGTCCAGCCGGGTGCCGGCATGCATATCGACCCGGCCTCGCTCGATGCGTCGGCTGTGGCGACCTACACCGAAAAGGCGCATGACTCGACGATCATCGGCTTCCTGATGGGCATCATCCCCACCACCATCGTCGGCGCATTTGCCGATGGCGATATTCTGCAGGTGCTGTTCTTCTCGATCCTGTTCGGCATTTCTCTGGCGCTGGTCGGCGATGCCGGCAAGCCGGTGACGGATTTCCTGCATGCCGTGATCAGCCCGATCTTCAAGCTGGTTGCCATCCTGATGAAGGCGGCCCCGATCGGTGCCTTCGGCGCCATGTCGTTCACCATCGGCAAATATGGCATCGCCTCGGTGACCAACCTCGCCATGCTGATCGGCACCTTCTACCTGACCGCGTTCCTGTTCGTGGTCGTGGTGCTCGGCGCGGTCGCTCGCTACAACGGCTTCTCGATCTTCGCGCTGATCCGCTACATCAAGGAAGAACTGCTGCTGGTGCTGGGCACCTCTTCTTCGGAAGCGGCGTTGCCGGGTCTGATGAACAAGATGGAAAAGGCCGGCTGCAAGCGCTCGGTCGTCGGTCTGGTCATCCCGACCGGCTATTCCTTCAATCTGGACGGCACCAATATCTACATGACGCTGGCGGCGCTGTTCATTGCCCAGGCGACCGACATTCATCTGCCGCTCGGTGACCAGATCCTGCTGCTCGCCGTTGCCATGCTGAGTTCGAAGGGTGCTGCCGGCATCACCGGCGCGGGCTTCATCACCCTGGCGGCAACCCTGTCGGTGGTTCCGTCCGTTCCAGTTGCCGGCATGGCGCTGATCCTCGGCATCGACCGTTTCATGTCGGAATGCCGTGCACTGACCAACTTCATCGGCAATGCGGTGGCGACCGTGGTCGTTGCCCGTTGGGAAGGCGAACTCGACGAGAGCCTGTTCCATGAAGCACTCGGCGGCAAGGTACTTGAGGAGGCCGAAATGCAGCCGGTGCTGCAGGCGGCGGAGTAACATTCGGCGCCGACCCAAGACGGTTTGCCGAAATCAAGGCGCGGTCCGGTTCGTCCGGATCGCGCTTTTGTTTATTCAGCAGCGATGATGTGAAACTGCGGCGGGCTTTCCGGATGCTGCGCCTTGCCCATCAGGTAAATCAGACAGCTTGTGCGCAGCAGCGATGCAAAATTGCTGACCTGACCGTTGATTTCCAACGCTTCGTCGTAGAGCGTCGACAGGAAACGCGACGTCGACAACTGCTGGCCTGCCGCGATTTCATCGATCAGATCCCAGAAGGCCGCCTCGATCTGGATGCTGGTCGAATGACCGCCGATGCGAACCGAGCGATTGACGGCGCGATAGCGAGCCGGATCCTGTCCGGCGAAAACCTCACACATGCGCATTTCCTCCATCATTTCTTGTTTTGAAGCATAGTATGCGACCGGCACGCACAGGGGTCAATTTCGATCTTTCTCATACGTGCCTGTCCGATCGACGCCGAATTTGACCCAGCACGCAGCAAAATCGCAGATGCGGTAATGGGCTGCTACCCGCACCGCGCTTCCCGGTAGCACACTCTGGTCATTGCATGATTTGACGCAGACTGAATTTGACGCAGACTAGGGAGTTTGACTTGGCCAAGATGATCCATTCGATGGTGCGGGTGCTTGATGAGGCGCGGTCCATTGAGTTCTACCAGAAGGCCTTCGGTCTTTCGGTTGCCGAAAGACTGGATTTCGACACCTTCACGCTGATCTATCTGAGCAACGACGAGAGCGAATTCGAGCTGGAGCTGACGGTCAACAAGGGCCGGGCAGACGCTTACAATCCTGGCGATGGCTACGGCCATCTTGCCGTTTCGGTCAGCGATCTCGACAGCGAGCATCAGCGGTTTACCGATCTCGGGCTCAATCCGGGAAAGATCATCGATTTCAACCGCGATGGTGCGCTTCTGGCCCGGTTCTTTTTCGCCACCGATCCCGACGGCTACAAGATCGAGGTCTTGCAGCGGCACGGCCGGTACAAATGACGGCAAGTCCGGCCGGGTTGGAGGACCGGGCCAGACACCGTTTCGACAAAGGGTCGCGCGGCTGCCGCGCCGTCCGATGCAGGTCGGAGCAAACGACCTGCCAATAACCACAGGACTTTGGGAGGAGACTGACGTGGTAACAGTGTATGAAAAGACAAAAGGCCTGTCCCGCCGCGAGCTTTTGAAACGCGGCAGCATCGGTGCCGCGCTGGTGATCAGCGGGACGGCAGTAATCAGCCCGCAGAATGCCTGGGGGCTGGAGACCACGGCACTGAAGCCGGACAGCATGGCGACGCTGATCCAGCTTGCCCGCGATATTTATCCGCATGACCAGCTTGCAGACCGTTTCTACGCGATTGCCGTGAAGGGGCAGGACCAGCGCGCGGCCAAGGAAGACGCCCACAAGACGCTGATCGAGGACGGCATTGCCGATCTCGACAAGCGGGCCGGCGTAACTGGCTATCGCGGCCTGGGCTGGGAAGACGATCGCGTCGCCATCCTGCGCGATATCGAGACGACGCCCTTCTTCCAGGCGATCCGCGGCGATCTCGTGGTCAGCCTCTATAACCAGAAGGAGCTGTGGCCGATCTTCGGCTACGAGGGCGAGTCCTATTCCAAGGGCGGTTACATAGAGCGCGGTTTCAACGACATCGAGTGGCTCTGACGACCGCAGACGCGGCAGTAATCAGCATTGCAAACAGCATCGCCGCCCGAGGAGGCCCATCGCGGATGGGAAGGGAGTGGCGGCGCAGTCTCGACATGCCGAATTGACATTCCTGGGAGGAAATCATGGCAGCGCCTTACGATCTCAACGACGACAGCGTGGTCGTCATCATCGGTTCGGGTGCGGGCGGCGGAACGCTCGGCAACGAACTTGCCCAGAAGGGCATCGACGTCGTCATTCTCGAAGCGGGCGGACGCATCGAACACGAAGACTTCATCAACGACGAATGGGACAGCTTTTCCCAGCTTGCCTGGCTCGACAACCGCACAACCGGCGGCGGCTGGCGGGTGTCGAAGGATTTTCCCAACCTGCCGGCCTGGATCGTCAAGGCCGTCGGCGGGACGACGACGCATTGGGCCGGGGCGTCGTTGCGGTTCCAGGAGCACGAGTTCAAGACCCTGACCAACTATGGCAAGGTCGAAGGCGCCAATCTGCTCGACTGGCCGATCACGCTCGCCGAACTGGAGCCGTATTACGCCAAGGCCGAGGACAAGATGGGCGTGACCCGGACCAACGGTATCGAGGGGCTTCCGGGCAACAACAATTTCAAGATCCTGAAAGCCGGTGCCGACAAGCTGGGCTACAAGGAATGTCACACCGGCAATATGGCGATCAATTCGGCCGATCGCGATGACCGGATGAGCTGTCAGCAGACCGGCTTCTGTTTCCAGGGCTGCAAGTGGGGCGCCAAGTGGTCGACGCTCTACACGGAAATCCCAAAGGGCGAGGCGACCGGCAAGCTCGAAGTGAGGCCGAACGCGCATGTCGTCAAGATCGAACATGACGCCACCGGCAAGGTG
Organism: Rhizobium sp. PDO1-076; assembly: GCF_000247475.1. Classification (GTDB taxonomy): domain Bacteria; phylum Pseudomonadota; class Alphaproteobacteria; order Rhizobiales; family Rhizobiaceae; genus Allorhizobium. Next base: position 13,458 of record NZ_AHZC01000397.1, read on the forward strand.
ACTGTCGTGGTCTATGCCGACAAGGATGGCAAGCTACACAGCCAGAAGGCGCGGATCGTCTGTCTCGCCGGCAATTCCATCGAGAGCCCGCGGCTGCTGCTCAATTCGGCGTCGTCGATGTTTCCCGATGGTCTTGCCAATTCGTCCGGCCAGGTCGGCAAGAATTACATGCGCCACACGACCGGTTCGGTCTACGGCGTGTTCGAGAAGCCGGTACATTTCTACCGCGGCACGACCATGGCCGGCATCGTCCGCGACGAGGCCAAGCATGATCCGTCGCGCGGCTTCGTCGGTGGCTATGAACTGGAGACGCTGGCGCTCGGCATTCCGTTCATGGCGGCTTTCCTCGACCCGGGCGGCTGGGGCCGATCCTTTGCCTCTGCGATGGACCAGTATGCCAATATGGCCGGCCTCTGGATCGTCGGCGAGGACATGCCGCAGGAGCAGAATGCGGTGAAGCTGCATGGCGAACTGAAGGACAAGTACGGGATGCCGATCCCCGATGTCTGGTTCACGGACCATCCGAACGACGAGGCGATGCGCAATCACGCCTACAAACAGGGCATGGCGATCTATGAGGCGGTTGGGGCGACCCGTACCTTCCCGACGCCGCCCTATCCGTCGACCCATAATCTCGGAACCAACCGGATGAGCGAGAAGGCGCAGGATGGCGTGGTCAACAAGTTCGGTCGCAGCCACGACATCAAGAACCTGTTCATTTCGGACGGGAGCCAGTTCACCACCGGTGCGGCTGAAAACCCGACATTGACTATCGTATCCCTGGCCATCCGACAGGCGGAACACATCGCCTCCGAAATGGCAGCAGGCTCGATCTAACCTCCCCCCGTCCAGTGCGGAGGGGCGGCCCGCGTGCCGCCCCTCCAACTTGTCGTAGACGGGCCTTGCGCATACTTGACAGACAGAGCCGGCGTCCTTCAATCAAGGCGATTGCAATGGCACGGGGCTGGGTCACTGATGACTGAAACGGACGTCAAACTGGATGAGAGCTGGAAACGCGTGCTGTCGCCGCAATTCTCAAGTTCCTACATGCAGGCGCTGAAGGCCTTCCTTGTCGAGGAGCGGGCTCAGGGCAAGCACATCTTCCCGAAGGGCCCGGAATATTTTCGCGCTCTGGACCTGACGCCTCTTGATCAGGTTCGCGTGGTGATCCTCGGACAGGACCCCTATCACGGTGCGGGCCAGGCGCATGGCTTGTGCTTCAGCGTGCGGCCGGATGTGCGAATTCCGCCGTCTCTGGTCAACATTTACAAGGAACTGAAGGCCGATCTCGGCATTCCGCCGGCGCGGCACGGCTTTCTCGAAAGCTGGGCAAGACAAGGCGTTCTGCTGCTCAACAGCGTGCTGACGGTCCAGGAGGCGCGCGCCGCATCGCATCAGGGCAAGGGCTGGGAGCAGTTTACCGATGCGGTCATTCGCGCCGTCAACGACGACTGCGAACATGTCGTCTTCATGCTCTGGGGCGCCTATGCGCAGAAAAAGGCAGCCTTCGTCGACCGCAATCGCCATCTGGTGCTGAAGGCGCCGCATCCGTCGCCGCTGTCGGCGCATAACGGTTTCTTCGGATCGCGGCATTTCTCCCAGGCCAATGCCTATCTGGCGGAGCATGAGCGGCAGCCGATCGACTGGCGCTTGCCGGATGCGGCATAGTCTTGGCTCCGGTCAATTTTTCGATCCCGGTTGATTTTTATGGTTTCACTATGGAACAATAGTGTCTGCATTGCCCGATGTTTGTTGATTTTCGTCATTTTCGCGTCCAGTTTACTTGTGTTTTCAGCTATCGATTTTCAGGGCGCATCTCATGATACATGACCCTGTTGCCGTGTCGCCCTGGCGGCGGCCCGCGACAATTCCTGCTGACCTCGTGCGTGCACCTGCGCGAGGAGCGGTCGATCTCGCTGTAATCGGTGCCGGGTTCCAGGGGCTTTCGGCGGCGCTTCAGGCGGCGCGGCGCGGACTATCGGTTCAGGTGATCGAAGCGGCCAGCCTGGGCGAGGGTGCCTCCGGCCTGAATGGCGGGCAAGTGATCCCGGGTCTGAAGTTTGACCCGGAAGCGCTGGTCGCGATGCTCGGGCCTGAACAAGGTGCCCGACTGACAGAGTTTTCGGCCGGCACCGCCGATGCGGTCTTCGACCTGATCTCGAACGAGAAACTTGCTGTGCCCCACTGTCGCACAGGCTGGATCCAGGCGGCTCATACCGAGACGGCAATGGCAGCGGCTGCCCAGCGCAACCGGCAATGGCGGGCGCATGGCGCCGACGTCACCCTGCTCAATCAGGCAGAAATCGCGTTGTTGACCGGGGCCAAAGGTTACAAGGGCGGCTGGCTGGACCGGAGGGCTGGTACGATCGATCCGCTTGCCTTCGTCTTCGAGCTGGCGCGACTTGCCGTAGATCAGGGCGTTGGTATTGTTCTCAACCAGCGGGTGACGAGCCTGCGGCGCGATGACGGAAGCTGGCGGGTCACGATGGCCGGCGGCGGCGAGGTACGGGCAGCCAAGGTGCTGGTTGCGACCAATGCCTATTCCGAGGCGCTGGTTCCGGGCCTGGCGCAAAGCCTTGTCTGGCTGCATTCGTTCCAGATCGCCACGGCGCCGCTGCCGGCCAGCCTTGACGATATCATCCTGCCGCATGGGCAGGCGGTGTCCGACAGCCGCCGCATCCTCATCTATTTCCGCAAGAGCCCCGACAACCGGCTGGTGCTCGGCGGGCGGGGTCCGATGCGGGTGCCGACAGGTCCGCAGGACTGGCAGCATCTCGAGCGAGCGTTGACGCGTCTCTATCCGGTCCTTCAGGGGCTGCCGATCGAACGCCGCTGGTTCGGCCGCGTCGCAGTGACCGCCGATTTCCTGCCGCATCTGCATGAGCCACAACCGGGATTGCTGATGGTTGCCGGATGCCAGGGGCGCGGTATCGGGTTGATGACCGCCCTTGGCACGCCGCTCGCCGACTATATCGCCGGCGGGGATCCGCGCCTGTTGCCACTGCCGGTTTCGCCGATCCGACCGATCCCGCTACACCGGTTCCGTCGTGTCGGCGTGGCCGCCAGGATCGCCTGGTTCCGGATGCTCGACAGGCTGGAGCGATAGCAAGCGTATTCTGATTGGGGATTGCAGATCTGGCGGAACAGGACCGCTTGCGGAGCGTGATGGCTTGGACAATAGTGCAGGCCCGCCTGCCAAGGCCTGCCATGACCTGCAATGTCCCCTCCGGAGCGCTTATGTCCCATCACTTGAAGTTCTTTATCGACGGCGCTTGGGTGGACCCGGCAGTTCCAGCTTTGCTCGACGTGATCGATCCCTCGACGGAGGAGGCGTTCACGCAGATTTCCGTCGGCGGCAAGGCCGATGTCGATCGGGCCGTGGCGGCGGCGAAAGCGGCCTTCCAGAGCTTTGCGGTGACGGATCGTTCCGAGCGGCTGGCGCTGCTCAAGCGCATCCTGGAGATCTACAACGAACGCTACGAGGACATTGCTGCTGCCGTCAGCCGTGAGATGGGCGCGCCGCTTGCCTTTGCACGCGAAAGCCAGGCCTGGGCGGGGCGGGCGCATCTGGAGGCGACGATCGCTGCCTTCGAACGTTTCGAATTTTCCGAAAAGCGCGGCTCGACGATGGTGGTCAAGGAGCCGATCGGCGTCTGCGCCCTGATCACGCCGTGGAACTGGCCGCTCAACCAGATCGTCTGCAAGGTGGCGCCGGCGATTGCTGCCGGCTGCACCGTGGTCTTGAAGCCATCGGAAATCGCGCCGATATCGGGCATCATCTTTGCCGAGGTCATTGAGGCTGCCGGAACGCCGAAGGGTGTGTTCAACATGGTTAACGGCAACGGCCCGGATGTCGGCCAGGTCATGGCCGGGCACCCGGATGTCGACATGGTTTCGTTTACCGGCTCGACGCGGGCCGGAATCATCGTTGCGAAGACCGCAGCCGAAACAGTCAAACGCGTGGCGCAGGAACTGGGCGGCAAGTCGGCCAATATCATCCTGCCGGATGCGGATCTCGAGACGGCGGTGCGCAAGGGCGTCGAAGGCTGCTTCGGCAATTCCGGCCAGTCCTGCGATGCGCCGACCCGCATGCTGGTACCCGCAGACCGGCATGACGAGGCGCTGTTGTTTGCCCGCGATGTGGCCGAGGCATTCATCGTCGGCGATCCGCAGGCCGAGGATACGGTTCTGGGACCGGTGGTCAGCGAAATCCAGTTCAACAAGATCCAGCGGCTGATCGAAGTGGGCATCGAGGAGGGCGCGCTGCTGGTCACCGGCGGGCCGGGCCGGCCGGAAAACCTCAATCGCGGCTACTATGTGCGCCCGACGATCTTTGGCCACGTCTCGCCCGACATGACGATTGCGCGCGAGGAGATTTTTGGCCCGGTGCTGTCAATCCTGCCGTATGAGACGGAAGAGCAGGCGATCGCGATTGCCAATGACACCGTCTATGGCCTGGCTGCCTATATCCAGTCCGGCGATATCGAGCATGCCCGCAAGGTCGCGGCCCGGATGCGGGCGGGCTCGGTGTATCTGAACTATCCCGAGTGGGACACGTTTGCGCCATTCGGCGGCTACAAGCAGTCAGGCAATGGGCGGGAATACGCGGACTGGGCTATCCATGATTTCCTGGAAATCAAGGGTATCGTCGGCTGGGATGGCTGAGGTGCCGATGTTGTCCATGCTCTTGCCTGCACCTTTGCCATGACGCTCGATGACCAGCGTCACTACAGACTTGGCGTCCTGTTCGGCGCGATTTCTGCACTTGCCTGGTCTTCATCAGGCCTGTTCGTCCGCCATATCACCACCGACCTGATGACCATGCTGTTCTGGCGCGGCCTGTTTTCGGGCACGTGCGTGTTTCTGTTCTTCATCTACCTGGAACGGGGTCGGGTGCCGGGCATCCTGCGCCGCATGGGTTGGCCAAGCCTGCTTGCGACGATCTTTTCGGCAACCAGCATGATCTCCGGCATCGGATCGATGTATTACACGTCGATCGCCGATGCGATGGTGATTTATGCGACGGTACCGTTTGTGACAGCCGCGCTGGCCTTCGTTTTCATCGGGGAACGGCCCAGCCGTTCGACGCTGATCGCCAGCGGTGTGGCCATGGTCGGCGTTCTTGTGATGCTGACCGATGGGCATGGCGGCAGCGGCGGTGGAAGCGGGCTGTTTGGCAAGCTGCTGGCGGCAGTGATGACGCTTTCGGTTGGTGCGATGGCCACCGTCATGCGCAAACATCGCGAGGTGCCGATGTTGCCGGCTATGGCCGGATCGGCCTGGCTCTGCTCCTTCGTCACATTCTGGTTTGCCGCGCCGCTGGCTGTCTCGGCACCGGACCTCCAGTTGATCGTGATCTTTGCGATCGTGCAGAACGCGATGGGCCTCATTTTGTATACCGCCTCGACTCGGAGACTGCCGGCGGCGGATGCCAGCCTGTTGACGGCGCTCGAAGTGCCGCTGACTCCACTGTGGGTCTGGCTCGTGCTCAACGAGGTCCCGTCCCCGGCAACGCTGATCGGTGGCCCGATCGTGTTGGCGGCGCTGTTTGGCCATATTCTCTACGAAGTCCGACGCAACCGGGCCGTACCGGTGGTGCCAGCGCCCTGACATCGGGGTCGGCACGCAGATCTGAGATAATATAAGTCCATTGATTGACGTGTTTTTCGTATTTCCGATGCGCGGATTTCGGCATGGCGCATGTGTTGCAGATTTGTACATCTATAAAATTCCACGATCCAGCGTGGGGAACAAACTCCATCTCCAGGTGTTCTAGCGTCCATGGTAATCAAACGGAAAGGATGAAGCCATGAAGACGAAGATGCTTGCTCTCGGAGCTATCGTACTTGGCTCTATTGTGTCGCCTGTACTTGCTCAGGAAGGTACGATGACCGGCGCTGCCGGTGGCGCGGTCACCGGTGCGATCGTTGGCGGCCCGGTCGGTGCCGCCGTTGGTGGCGTGGTCGGTGCAATCGCCGGGACTGCTATCGATCCGCCGCCGCCGACCGTCGTCACCTATGTACGCCAGCAGCCGGTTCCGGTTGAGCCCGTTGTCGTCGAGCAGAGGATCGCTGTTGGCCAGCCGTTGCCGCAGCAGGTCGTGCTGACACCGATCCCGGAAGATCCGACTTACGCCTATGCCTTCGTCAACAACCAGCGTGTGATCGTTGACCCCGAGACCTACGTGGTTGTCGGCGTGGTGCAGTAATTCAGAATGGAACACAAAGTTCCCGCCCACGTTTAGATCTCTAGCCGAGGCTTGTCGCGCATCTGGCGAGACGAGCCTCGCTTTCCAAGGAGGAAAACCCATGCAGGACCAACGTCCAAACGTCACCCCGCCAAACGTCACGCAGAATGCTGGCATGAGTGGAACCGCAGTTGCCATCGCGGCGCTGCTTGTCGTCGTCATTGCGGCCGGTGCTTTCATGCTGTTCGGCGGATCGACCACTGAACGGGAAACCACGACAATGCCGGCCACGGAAAGCTCGGCACCGGCAGCAACGCCGCCCGCGGCACCGACGCCGCCGGCCGCAAGCACCGAGGCTCCGACCCCTCCGGCGGCCACTGATGTTGCTCCGGCTGCACCTGCCGAGCCGGCCCCTGCCGCGCCGGCCCCGGCAACGTCCGCCCCTAGCGGTGGCGCGGCGGCCCCGACCACGCCGTAACCTGAAAGCAGACGAGCCGGCCGAGATGGCCGGCTCGTTTACTCGTGGTCTTGATTTGCCCTGTCGATCCACCCCGAGTCCAGGCTCGATCAGCCAATGTGGATGAGCGCAATCCGATCCGGAGCAAGATCGCTCCCTAGTTCACCTTGGCCGGCTTGCCCCATTCGGCAATGGCGATACCCCCAAGCACAAGCGCCAGGGCGATGATGTGGAAGAGTTCGAGCGTTTCGCCGAGCAGGCTGATCGACAACAGTGTTCCGAACACCGGGACGAGATTGATGAACAGACCGGCACGGTTGGCGCCGATGCCTTCGACGCCCTTGATGTAGAGAATCTGCGAGATCAGCGACGGAAAGACCGCGCAATAGAGAATGATCAGCCAGCCGCGCGTGTCAGGCAGGATCATCTCTGCATTTCCAGCCTCCCAATAGAGCAGCGGCAGGCAGGTGAGGGCGGCGGCAAGGGCTGGCCCTGCCATCAGGCTCTTCCAGTGCACGGCCGGCTTCCAGCGCAGGGCGATCGTGTAGACGGCGTAGCTGAGGCCGGCAAACAGCATGATCAGGTCACCGTAGTTCAGTGACAGCGTCAGCAGGGTCATCAGGTTGCCGTGCGAGGCGGTCAGGGCCGCGCCGATAAAGCTGATCAGGAACCCAAGGATCTGTACCTTGGAAACGGGAATGCGGAAGAGCAGGAAATTGATGACGAAGATCAGCACCGGTATGGCGCCCTGCTCGATGGCCCCGTTGACGGCGCTGGTGTATTTCAGTGCCGTATAGAGAAAGCCGTTGAATGCGGCGTAGCCGACCGCGCCATAGGCCACGAGCAGCATCCAGTTGGCCTTGAGGACCGGCCAGTCCTTGCGGATTTGCGGCACCGAGATCGAGATGATCAGGCCTGCTGCGAGAGCCCAGCGGCCGAAGCTCAGCACCATGGGACTAACATGGCCGAGCGCGAGCTTGCCGGCAACCGTATTACCACCCCATAGCAAGGTGGTGATGACCAGATAGACATAACAGCGAATGGACAGAGGCATCACAATTCCCGGCATGAACCGCGCCTTGACGAAGCAGCCTGCTCAACTGTTCAAGCGCGAATGGTGTCGGAAATAGGGGAGGGCTGCCGCTTTGTCACGCAAAAAGCCAAATCACGCGTCAATACGGGTCGATTTCCGAAAAACAACACAGTATAGATGCGCGGGTTTGGGTAGAGCGCAGCGTTGCGCGATAGACAGGATTACGAAATGACGAATGTCGTGGTGATTGGTTCGCAATGGGGTGACGAGGGCAAGGGCAAGATTGTCGACTGGCTCTCCGAACGTGCGGACATCGTGGTTCGCTTCCAGGGCGGACACAATGCTGGCCACACGCTCGTCATCGACGGCGTCTCCTACAAGCTGTCGCTCCTGCCGTCGGGTGTAGTGCGCCCGGGCAAGAAGGCGGTGATCGGCAATGGCGTGGTCGTTGATCCGCATGCGCTGATCGCCGAAATCGGCCGCCTGAAGGACCAGGGCGTCGAAGTGACCCCGGACAATCTGCGAATCGCCGAAAATGCCACGCTGATTCTGTCGCTGCACCGCGAACTGGACGGCATGCGCGAGGACGCTGCCTCCAACAGCGGCACCAAGATCGGCACCACCCGTCGCGGCATCGGCCCTGCTTATGAAGACAAAGTCGGTCGTCGCGCCATCCGCGTGATGGATCTGGCCGATCTGGACGCACTGGGCGGCAAGGTCGAGCGCATCCTCACGCACCACAATGCCCTGCGCCGTGGCTTCGGCGCCGTGGAAGTCGAGCACAAGACGATCATGGAGGAACTTTCCTCGATCGCGGAACGCGTCCTGCCCTTCATGGACAGCGTCTGGCGTCTGCTCGACATCGAGCGCCGCAAGGGGTCGCGCATCCTGTTTGAAGGCGCGCAGGGCTCGCTGCTCGACATCGACCACGGCACATATCCGTTTGTGACCTCGTCGAACACGGTTGCCGGCCAGGCCGCTGCCGGTTCCGGCATGGGTCCCGGCTCGCTCGGCTATATCCTCGGCATCACCAAGGCTTACACGACCCGCGTCGGCGAAGGTCCGTTCCCGACCGAACTGACCGACGAGATCGGCCAGTTCCTCGGCGAGAAGGGCCATGAGTTCGGTACCGTGACGGGCCGCAAGCGCCGTTGCGGCTGGTTCGATGCTGCACTGGTGCGCCAGTCTGTCGCCACAAATGGAATCACCGGCATCGCGCTGACCAAACTCGACGTTCTCGACGGGCTGGAAGAGCTGAAAATCTGCGTCGGCTACAAGCTGGACGGCCAGGAAATCGACTATCTGCCGGCAGCGCAGGCTGCCCAGGCGCGCGTCGAGCCGATCTACATCACGCTCGAAGGCTGGAAGGAATCGACCGTCGGCGCCCGCAAATGGGCGGATTTGCCGGCTCAGGCGATCAAGTATGTCCGTCAGGTCGAGGAGCTGATCGGTGCGCCGGTGGCTTTGCTGTCGACCAGCCCAGAACGCGACGACACCATACTTGTGACAGACCCTTTCGAGGATTAATAAGATTCTGTTAGTGTTTTGCTGGTCCACCCCGGATCGGCGATCAAGAGAAAGTGCTGATGGCTGACTTTATCGCAGTGATTCGACGGGCCGTGGACGGCCTGTCGAACAATACTCCGGAGATGCGCGCGAAGGTCTATGAGAAGGCACGCGCTGCCGTGGTCCGGCAGCTCGAGAACATGTCGCCGCGTCCACCGGAGCAAATGCTGCAACGCCAGCTCTCCAAGCTGGATGCCGCGATTCTCGAGGTTGAAGCGGAGCATGCCGAGGCCTTGCCTGCGGCCGATGAGGCTTTGGCTGATGAGCCTGCGGCCGATCCAGTTGTGGAAACTGCCGTCGCAGCCGAACATCCCGCATGGAGCCAGGAAGAGCCGGAGGCCGAAACCTCTGCGCATCCCGATGACGCCAGCGCGTATCATGAGCCGGAAACTGTGGCGAACGATGCGACGACGGCCGAGCCCGAGGCTCCGGTCGCCAGCGGCGATGACTGGGCCGATGCGCATATGGCGGATGAACGGCCTTTGGAGCCGGCTGACGCGCCAGCGTTCGAGCCGGTTGCAGAGCCGGTCGAAGCTGATGTGCCGGAGCCGTATTCTGCGCCGCAGGTCTGGGAAGAGCCGGCTTATGCCGCTGCTGACGAGCCGCATGCCGAGGTCGTCGAGACGCCGGACTATTATGCGCCGTCCGTTGACGATGAGCCGTTTGCATCCGAGCCGGAACAGGAGCCGGTACCAGAGCCCGCTCCGGAGCCCGAGCATTACTACGAGACGCCTGCCGCCGCAGAGCCAGACGCACCCGAAGGTGTTGTTGACGAACCGCGTGCGTGGCAACCGGGCGACGACCCCGCATCGCTGATCTGGGACGAAGAAAGCCACGCGACTCAAGCTGCTGCGACCTATGAGAATGATGCAGCGGTTGCGCGTGCGCCGGTGGTCGATGCTGTCGATGACTGGCTTGCCGATCGCAATCCGGAATCGGGCCAACCGGCCATCCCCACAGCCAGCTGGGATCTTCCGGAGATCGGTGCAGAACGCCCGGCATTCGATCCGCATGAACTTCCCGAAGTAACGGCAGAGCCGTCGGCGATTTCGTTCACACCGGCCAGCGGCTTTCCGGCCTATGATCCGGAAAGAACCGAAACCACTTCAGTCGCAAACGATCCGCACGACATCCTGCTTGGCGATGCTGCCTATGGTTCGGAGCCTGCCACTGCCTATCCGGCAAAGGTCGAGAGCGAAGATTTCAGCCAGTGGTTCAACGATACGGCAGGTGACCTGAGCAAGGTTCCGCCGACGTCGGTCGAGGCTGCTGCCGTCTTGCCTGCAGGCGGTGAATGGGACGACCAGCTGTCGACATTCTCGACGCATGCCGAAGGTGAAGCGGTCGAGCCTTCGGGCGAACCGGATGCCTACGGCGCCTACCGGCTCGAGCCGAAGAAGCCACGCAATTTCGCCCCCCTGATCTTTGGCGTACTCGGCGCCATTCTCGTGGTTGGCGGAGGCTTTGCTGCCTGGACCTATCGCGGCGAGATGGGCGAGATGGTCTCCAGTCTGACCGGCTCTTCCGCATCGACCACGGACACCGCGACGACACCGCCCGTTGACAGCGATCCGGCGGCGACGACGCCTGCTGCAACGACCGAGCAGCCGACGACAACGCCAGCACCTGCTGCGACGACCGAAGACGGAGCCGTCAGCGGTCAGAAGTTCACCCAGAGGCTGCTGGCCGACGGGACGGAGACGGATGCCGGCGCAGGTGCAACCGTTGCCGCCGATGCTCCCGCTGAAGGACGCTCGGTGTCTGCCCAGACGCTGGCCTCGACGGTAGAGCCGGGTGATGCTCCGCCCTCGACCGCGCCCGCGCCGACGCAGAACCCGCCGGCAGCCGGCAGCACGGCTGCGGCCCTGTCGGGTGACAAGGCTTTCCTCTACGAGGAGAAGCTTGGTCAGACGACACCGGTTGCCGTGCCCGGAACCATCACATGGTCTGCGGTGCGCGAAACCGGCGAAGACGGCAAGCCCAATCCTCAGATCCAGGGCAGGATCAATGTGCCGGAACGCGGCATGTCGGCACTGGTGACGATCAAGCGTAATGCCGACAGTTCGTTGCCGGCAAGCCATATCATCGAGGTTGTCTTCTCGGTGCCACCGGATTTCGAAGGCGGCGCAATCGAGAACCTGCAGCGCATCGCGATGAAGCGTACGGAGCAGGATCGCGGCGACCCTCTGGTCGCGGTTTCGGCCAAGGTCACCGATGACACCTATCTGGTGGCGTTGAACGATTTCGAGGATGTGGTGAAACGCAATCTCGACCTGCTCGCGACCCGCGGCTGGATCGACATTCCTGTCATCTACCGAAATGGACGGCGTGCGCTGCTGACCCTGGACAAGGGGACGGATGGCGCTGCGGTGTTTACCCAGGTGATGAAGGAATGGGCGGCGCTTGCGGCCCCTGCCGGAAACTAAACGACCTGTCATTCAGGCAAAATAAAACCGGGTGTGGCGACACACCCGGTTTTTAGTTGCGGATTTTTGGCCTCAGGCTTCGACGACGCGCAGGGCCTTGGCACGTTCCAGAGCATCCTTCTGAACGGCTTCCTGGACCTTTTCAAAGGCGCGGACCTCGATCTGGCGGACGCGTTCGCGGCTGATGTCGAATTCCGACGACAGCTCTTCCAACGTGACCGGGTCTTCAGCCAGGCGACGGGCCTCGAAGATGCGGCGTTCGCGCTCGTTCAGAACGCTCATGGCACGCGCCAGCATGCGGCGGCGGGTTTCGAGCTCGTCCTGTTCGATCAGGACGGCTTCCTGGCTTTCGTGGTCGTCGACGAGCCAATCCTGCCACTGGCCGCTCTCGCCTTCGCTTGCCCGTAAGGGTGCGTTCAGCGATGCGTCGCCCGACAGGCGGCGGTTCATCGAGATGACTTCTTCCTCGGAGACCTTCAGCTTGGTGGCGATTTCCGTCACCTGGTCCGGCTTCAGGTCGCCTTCCTCGATCGCCTGGATCTTGCCCTTGAGGCGGCGCAGGTTGAAGAACAGGCGCTTCTGGTTGGCGGTCGTGCCCATCTTGACCAGCGACCACGAACGCAGGATGTACTCCTGGATCGAGGCCTTGATCCACCACATGGCATAGGTTGCGAGGCGGAAGCCGCGTTCCGGGTCGAATTTCTTGACCGCCTGCATCAGGCCGACATTGCCTTCCGACACGACTTCGCCGATCGGCAGGCCATAGCCACGATATCCCATGGCAATCTTCGCCACGAGACGAAGATGGCTGGTCACCATGCGGTGTGCGGCGTCGCGGTCGCCATGCTCAGCGTAACGTTTCGCGAGCATGTACTCTTCCTGCGGCTCCAACATCGGAAATTTGCGGATTTCATCCAGATAACGATTGAGACCGGCTTCGCCGGCTGTAATGCTGGGCAAACTATTGCGGGCCATAAAGCACCCCCTTCTTGTGCGGGGCTCCCTATATCGGCGAGCCCAATCTCCGTGGATCTGTCTCTTTCCCACAGAAATCCAGCTAACAAATAAGTATGGCAAAACCGCGTTTCAAGCGGTTTGTTCCATCACGAGACTGTGACGAAGTTGCCCCGGCGTGCAAGCGCCAAACGGTCATTCCGGATAGCGGAACAGATCCTGGTCGGCATCCTTTTTCCCGCCTAGGCGATTGGCTAGGATCTCGGCTGCAATCGTGGAGAAGGTGATGCCATTGCCACCGAAACCCATGATGGCGTGGACATGCTCGGTGCCGGGCAGGCGATCGATGATCGGCAGGCCGGTCGTGGTCGTGCCGAAGGGGGCGGACCAGCCATAGGCGGGTTTGCCGATGTCGATGCCGACCATGTCGCGCAGTTTGTCAGCGATTTTTGCAAATTTCTGCTTCGCCTTGGCCGGATCCTGATGGGCGAGCGGGTCGATTTCGTCTTCACCGCCGGCAATGATGCGGCCGTCTGGGGTCGAGCGGAAGTAGAGGTAGGGATCGGAGCCTTCCCAGACGAGAAAGTCCTTCAGCCATTCAGGGCGCGGCGTATTGGGTTGCGAGGCGATGGCCCAGGTCGAGATGACCTGGTGCGACTTGCTCTCCAACTTGGTCAGGTATTCGTATCCGGTGCAGGCGATCAGGTCGGCCGTGGTCAGCAATTCGCCTTCGCTGGTTGCCACCACCACGCCGTCGCGCGTTTCCTTGTAGTCGGTGATCGTCAGCGGCGAGACGATCTCGACGCCGCGGCTGACGGCGACCTGCAGCAGGCCAGCCGTCAACTGTGCCGGATTGGCGGACGCCGAACAGTTTGAGACGATGGCGGCGGTGCGATCAATGCCGAAGCGCTCGGCCAGCGCGGCGCCGTTCAGATACTCGGCATCGAGGCCGATGGCGCTGCGCATCTCGGCTTCCTGTTTCAGCGCGCGCAAGCCGTAGCTGTCGCCAGAGACATAGAGGGTCTTGCGTGCCTCGAAGCTGCAATCCAGCTGCAATTCCTTGACCAGCTCGGACAGGCGGGCAACCGATGCCGCAGAGCGCCGCCAGGCACGGGCGGCGTGCTTGTCGCCGATCATCTGCGACAGTTCGTGCAAAGGCGTGTCGATCTCGTGCTGGATCATCGCCGTACTGGCCATTGTGCTGCCACGGACGGGATCGCGCCGATCGACAATCAGGATGCGCAGCTTGCGCCGCGACAGCGCCTCGGCCATCAAGGCGCCGCTGATGCCGGCCCCGATGATGATCGCATCATACTCTTTGCGGCTGGCCTTGCTGGCGGCGTCTACGGTTATGTTGGGTGTGGCACTCCAGAACGGTCTGGCGCTGCGCAAATCGCGCGATCTGTTGATCGTCTTGCCACGGTCACTCATACGGAATCCCCTTGCCCAGGCAGCAAAAGGGCTGCCTCTGTTCCCCCGACAACGCGCTCGCGGCAAGGGGGTTTCGTCAGGCTTGCGAAAATTCCGCCGACCTACCGGATTTCCACACCCTGCTGTCTGCGCCGGTGGGTTTTCCTGTTGCCAGAGCGGTGTCAGTAGCGTTGTGCTAGATCACAATTGTCGTCTAATACCGGAGGTCCCGCGTGACATTGTCTTCCTATGCGCAGGGGCTGCTTGCGGTGACGATTGCGACCGTCGCGCTGAGCACGGCGGGCCTGATGACGCGTCTAGTCGCGATCGACGGGCCGACACTTCTGTTCCTGCGCGGCGCGATCGCCAGTGTATTCCTGCTGGTCTGCCTGCTGGCGAGCGCCAGGGGCCGGGTCTTTGCCGATTTTGCGCGGCTTGGCTGGTCAGGCCTGGTGATCTGCGCAACATCGGCCGCCTGCGCCATGCTGTTCATCGGCGCGCTCTACACGACATCGGTGGCCCATGTCGCGATTATCTTTGCCACGTGTCCGTTTGTCTCTGCTGGCCTTGCTTTCCTCATTCTGGGCGAGCGCCCGAGCCGGTCTGCACTTGTTGCCAGCGGCGTGGCGCTGGCCGGTGTCCTGGTGATGATCGGCAGTGGCGAGGAGGGGACACTGGCCGGCGATGCGCTTGCCTTTGCCATGACGTTCATGGTGGCACTCTGGACCGTGCTGGTCCGGCGTCATCCCGACAAGCCGGCCTTGCCGAGTACCATTGTCTCCTGCCTGATGAGTGCAGCGGTGGCGCTGCCATTGGCTAGTCCGCTTGCCGTGTCGTCGCATGACCTGCTGGTCGTGCTTGTCTTCGGGGTGTTTGCCTTTTCCCTTGGCTTCCTGCTGCTGACCATCGGGTCGCGTTACCTGCCGCCGGTGGAATCGGCACTGATCGGGGCGCTCGATGCGCCGCTTGCACCTTTTTGGGTCTGGCTGTTCGTCGGCGATACGCCGGCGGATACGACGCTGATCGGCGGCGTGATCGTGCTGGCGGCGGTCTGCATTCACATCCTGTCGGCCAGGTGGACGGCGGCCGGCTCTGTGGCCCCCGCCGACAACTGATCGGCTCTGCCGCGGGGAATGAGCGATCACATGGCTTGCAGGGCTTCGATGACGGTTTGCAGGTCTTCCGGAATGGGCGCCTCAAAATGCATGGTTTCGCCGGTGCTCGGGTGTTCGAAGGCCAGCAGGTAGGCATGCAGGGCCTGGCGGTGGAAGCCGTTGACGATCGCCTTGGCGGCGTCGGGCAGCAGGTTGACCTTGGTCTTGAAGGCCATGCCGTAATCCTGGTCACCGATCAGCGGATGGCCGATATGAGCCATATGCACGCGGATCTGGTGGGTACGGCCGGTTTCGAGCCGGCATTCGACCAATGAGGCGAGGCAGGTCGCGTCCGGTTTTTCGCCATAACGCTCGATCACGGTGTAGTGGGTGATGGCCTCGCGCGCGTCGTCGGTGTCTTCCTTCTTCACCGTGCGCTTGGTTCGGTCGCCGGCGCGGCCAAGCGGCGCGTCGATCGTACCTGTCAGTGTGCGTGGACGACCCCAGACAATCGCCCGGTAAGCGCGCTCCAGAGGCCCGGTGCGGCCATGGTCGGCAAACTGGTCGGCCAGGTGGCGGTGAGCGAGGTCGTTCTTGGCGACGACCATGACGCCGGACGTGTCCTTGTCGAGACGATGGACGATGCCGGGACGCTTGACGCCGCCGATGCCCGAGAGGCTGTCGCCGCAATGATAGATCAGCGCATTAACCAGCGTGCCGGTCCAGTTGCCGGCGCCCGGATGCACGACGAGGCCGGGCGGCTTGGCGATGACGATCAGGTCGGCGTCTTCATACAGCACGTCGAGCGGGATGTTTTCGCCCTTGGGTTCCGGATCTTCGGGTTCGGGCAGTTCGATCGTCAGGGTGTCGCCGGGCTTGATCTTGCGCTTGGGTTCGGTGACGGCCTGGCCATTGATCTTGATCGCGCCCTGTTCGATCAGCGCCTTTACCCGGTTGCGGGAAAACTCACCCTCCAACTGTGCGGTCAGCCACGCATCGAGCCTGCCTTCGGCATCTTCGCCGGCAATCAGCTCTTTCATTGGCGCGGCTGCTTCGTTAAAGGGGTCGTTCATAATGTCATCCCGTGTGAGAACACCCGGCGGTGCGGCAGGTGTCTGGTGCCATTTGGCACAGGTTTTCGCCTTCCACAATCGACAGCCACAGCGCTTGGCTGATTTTCCCTGAATGGTTCGCATCAGGGAAGGTGCCTGTTTGACTGCGAACCTGACTGCGAACCGCTAGGAAAAAGACTGCTGCCATGTCTCATCTCGATCAAGAAAACCAGGACGAAAAGCCGCTGGATCCGGTCATGGAAGGCGTAAGGCGCAAGATGATCAAGCTACAGCTGATCTCGGGCGGTATCATGGCGGTGATGTTCATGGCCGTGCTGGTGGCGATCGCCTACAAGCTGACCCGCAGTGACGGAAAGCAGCCGGTTGCCGCGCAGACGACGCCATTTCTGGTGCCGTCCGATCAGCCCCTGGCGCTGACCGCGAACCTGCCGGCCGGTTTCAAGGTCGTGTCGACCTCGCTGTCCGGCAACCAGATCCTGATCTACGGCGAAACCGCTTCTGCGGAACGCAAGGCGCTGGTTCTCGACCTTTCTGTCGGGCGCGTCATTGCCGACATTACGCTTGGCGGAAACTGAGCTCTGATGGCCGCTGCCCATCTGATCGAGATCACCGATCCGGCCGATCCGAGGATTGCCGAATTTTCGTCGATCAGGGAGCGTGATCTGACCGGCCGTCAGGGCCGGTTCATCGCCGAAGGTACGGTCGTGCTGTCGATGCTGGCAAAAGCGCATCTGGCTGACCGCGGGGTGCGGGCAGAAAAGATCCTGCTGCTGAAAAACCGGGTGGAGGGTGTTTCCACTCTTTTGACCCAGTTTGCCGCCGATGTTCCTGTGTATGTCGCGGAAGGAAGTGTCCTCGATGCGATTGCCGGCTTCCACCTGCATCGCGGCGTTCTGGCGGTCGGCTGCCGCCATGAGCCGCCTGCACTTGCAGCACACGTGGCGGCGTTGCCGGAGCATGCACTGGTGCTGGTTGGCTGCGGCATTTCCAATCACGACAATATCGGCTCGCTGTTTCGCAATGCTGCCGGCTTTATAGCCGATGCCGTGCTGCTGGACGAGACCTGCTGCGATCCGCTGTACCGGAAGGCACTGCGCGTTTCTGTCGGTTCGGTGTTGACGACCCCCTATAGCCGGCAGGGCTCGGCGGAGGCCCTGCTGGGTACGCTTGCCGAAGCCGGGTTCGAGATCTGGGCTTTGTCACCGTCGGGCAGTGTTGAGATCGGAGAGATCAGGCCGGGGCGGCGCGTTGCGCTGGTCATGGGCACTGAGGGAGAGGGGCTGTCGGCGTCTATCCTCGATCGCTTCCAGTCAGCCCGCATTGCGCAGGCGCCTGGCCTCGACAGCCTGAATGTCGGTACGGCAAGCGGGATCGCGCTCTACCATCTCTCCCGGGCGATGGGCAGGCTTGGCTGAATTCCTGATCGTCACTCAGCCGGGGAAGGCTGGCTTGTCTGGCCTGGCTGGCTGCGGGCAAGCTTCGGGTCCATGGCAATGACCCGGTCGACGAGGCTCTTCTGCACGCCAGGCTTCTGCGCCTGAGCCAGGAGGTCAGAGATAGGCGAAGTCGCCCCTTCTGTCGCTGCGGTCAGGACGATCATCTTGGCAGCAATGTCGCTCAATTCTTCGCGCAACGCGTTGTCGTCGGTTGTCGCCTTGGCGCGCAGCAGCCGGTCGGTCAGGGCAGCCTGGCGGGCACGGATCTCTTCGGCAAGGCGTTCAGGGTCGACCTGTGCAGGTGCCGGCAGGGTGTCGTCTTCGGTCATGTCGAGATCCTTGATGTCGGGGACCGGAAGATCTGCCTGCTTCAGGGCGCGAAATGCGGTTCGAAGCTGAGCGTTTGCAGTCTTCAGTTTGGCCTTGAATTCGGCGGCTTCGCGCGTGCGGCGTTCCAGCGACGTTTCGAGATCGGCGCGATCGGCCATCTTGCGGGACAGGTGATCATCGAGCCGGAGTGCCTTGTGCTCCTCCTGGGTGAGGCGGATTTCGGCATCCCTTGCACGCTTTACCAGCAACTTGTTCTCGCGGCGCAGTTCTTCGCGCTCGTCGCGCATCGATTGAACGCGGGTCTTGAGCACATCGATCTCGGTGTCGCGGCTGATGGCCTCGATGCGCATGCTGTCAACGTCGGACATGATGCGGCCGATACGGCGTGCCAGATCCTCAAGCTCAAGGTCTTTCGCCGCGCTGGCGATTTCGGCGCGCTTCAAGGTTTCCCTGACCGTCGAGGCGTCCACCTCCGAGCGGCGCAGCCTGGAGCGGAGGTCGGCTGCCTCCGTGCTCATCTCGTTGATCTGGCCCTTGTGTTCCTGATTGTCGGCAACCAGACGGCTGGCCTCGCTGGCAAGCGTCTCGTTCGACAAGGTCAGTGACAGGGACTTTTCCCGCTCGCGGGTGAGTTCATGCATGGTGCGGGCGTTTTCGGCGGCGTAGAGCGCGCGGACCATGTCCTTCTGCGCGCGGATCTCCTGCGGGCTGAGCGGCATGGTCGCTTTCAGCCTGTTCTCCGTATAGAGAACGACGCGTTGATGGATCGCAGGTGCAAGCAGCATCACCAGAAGCGCTGCGGCCATAAATCCCAATCCGAAAAGCAGGGCATATTCAATCACGGTCGCGCGCCATTTCAGCGTTCAGGCATATGTTAGAAGATATTTAACCACGGCCATCTGCCCTCGACAAGCCTCGGAGGCAAGCGTCAGGATCAGATTGCGTCGTTATGGCTAACGACATCAAAGTGAGCTTGTGCGAGCCTGAGTATGGAAATGTCCGAGGTCAGAAAGGGTTCCAGGTCGGGGCACGGGTCAGCTTCAGATAGCCGACATTGATGCCCAGACGGGCACCGATGCCCGTGCGGATCGGGACGAGGACAACGTCACGGCTCTTCAGGACCGTCATGCCGACGCCGGCGACGACGTAGGCCGAACCACTGACGCCGCCGTAGCGGGCATAGAGCGTATCAACCGCGGGCAGGTCGTAGACCAGCATCATCGTTCGCGTGCCATTGCCACCATAATCGATGCCGAGCGAGGGCCCCTGCCAGAAGACTTCATGCTGGCCGACATTCTTGGTGTAGAGCATGCCCTCGCCATAGGTCAGACCGGCAATCAGTGCGCCGGAGCCTTCCTGTCCAAGGATGTAGCCATTTGGCAGGCCGTGGGTTTCGAAGGCCTGTTCGATGACCTTGGCAAGAGCGCCGCTGGTTTCACCGAAGAAGCCGTGGCCGGCATCGACCACTTCCTGGATTGAGTATTCGCCTGCGGCTTCGGCTGGACGCATGGTCGTGACAAAGCCCGCGATGGCCATGGCGGCTGCGATCATGAGACGCGCGGCCGAAAGATGACGGGTTGGCAAAAGACGCATGGGGCCTCCTAGATGCGAAGCCGATGGATTCGGCCTCTCCGATGGGGGTAATCGAACTTACCGAGGATCGTCTTAATAATCGGTTTACCAAATATGGTGTCATTATGACCATATGGTATCCGACCGGTTCGCAACCCGTGCCAGACACGACTGCGCTCTGTATCGTCGGTTAAAATCTTCTGGAGAGACCGATGGCGAAAAATATCAACCTCACCCTCGCAGGCCCCGATCTCGCGGCACTGCTGTGCAGCCGTGTGTGCCACGACGTGATTTCGCCGGTCGGTGCGATCAACAACGGCCTGGAACTGCTCGACGAGGGTGGTGCGGATGCCGATGCGATGGACCTGATCCGGACCAGCGCGCTGAATGCTTCGGTCCGGTTGAAGTTTGCCAGGCTTGCCTTTGGCGCCTCCGGTTCCGTGGGCGCCTCGATCGACACCGGAGAAGCGGAAAAGGCGGCGAAGGATTTCGCGCTCGCCGAAAAGAAGACTGAAGTCACCTGGAGCGGACCGCGCGCGATCATCGCGAAGAACCGCGTCAAGCTTCTGATGAACCTGTTTCTGGTCGCCTACGGTGCCATTCCGCGCGGCGGTTCGCTCGACATCTCGCTGGAGAACCCGGAAACGGATGCCAAGTTCAAGATTGTCGCCAAAGGCCGCATGCTGCGCGTCCCGCCAAAATTCGCCGAAATTTTGACAGGCACCCTGGAGGAGGCGGTCGATGCCCATACGATCCAGCCTTACTACACCATCCTGCTGGCCGACGAATGCGGAATGGAGCTGAAATTCATCCCCAGCGAGGGCGAGATTGCCTTTACCGCCGAGGTTATCTGACATCGTCCCGTTTCGAGACGAAGTTGTATTCCCATCGGTAACATTTCCTTAGTTGAACTCGGATAGGCTTATCGGGATTAATCGTTGTCTCCTGGCGGAGACAGAGGAGTTTACCATGCAGCGTTTGATGATCGCAGATGGCTCCGACATTGTGCGCAAGGTCGGCAAGAAGATCCTGTCTGAGCTCGGTTTCGATATATCCGAAGCCGGATCCGGCCGCGAGGCATTGGCTCGTTGCGAGCGCGAACTGCCGCATATTATCATCGTCGATGCCGGCATGGACGATGCTCTCGACCTGATCACCAATCTGCGCGCCCTGCCTGACGGCAAGGCCGTCAAGATCTACTACTGCGTCGTCGAGGCAGACCTGAAGACGATGATGGCGGGCAAGCGTGCAGGCGCCAACGAGTTCCTGCTGAAGCCGTTCGACCGCAAGATCCTGACGGATACTTTTGGCGGCAAGGCGATCGCTGCCTGAAGGCACAGACCTATGATTCGAAGGAGAAGGGCGGGCCATCGGCGCCGCCCTTTTTGCATGGGTTTTCCGGCGTCTATCCCCGCGCTATCGCCCAGGCCGGGCACGATCGACCTGTTTCAGGACACAAAAAAGCCCGCGTCGTTAAACGCGGGCTTTGTCTGGAAGTATGATCGAATCAGGCGGTTTCTGAGTATTCCGCACCGTCCGGCTCGCGCAGCACGTAGCCGCGGCCCCAGACCGTTTCGATATAGTTCGCACCGCCAGCCGCATTTGCGAGCTTCTTGCGCAGCTTGCAGATGAAGACGTCGATAATCTTCAGTTCAGGCTCGTCCATGCCGCCGTAAAGGTGGTTCAGGAACATTTCCTTGGTCAGTGTCGTGCCCTTGCGCAGCGAGAGCAGTTCGAGCATCTGGTATTCTTTGCCGGTCAGATGAACGCGCTGGCCGCCGACTTCGACGGTCTTGGCGTCGAGGTTCACGATCAGTTCGCCGGTGATGATGATCGACTGGGCGTGGCCCTTCGAGCGGCGGACAATGGCATGAATACGGGCAACGAGTTCGTCCTTGTGGAACGGCTTCGTCATGTAATCGTCAGCGCCAAAACCGAGACCGCGCACCTTGTCTTCGATGCCTGCCATACCGGACAGGATAAGGATCGGTGTCTTAACCTTCGACAGGCGCAGAGTGCGAAGCACTTCGTAGCCGGACATGTCGGGGAGATTGAGGTCGAGCAGAATGATGTCGTAGTCGTAGAGTTTGCCCAGGTCGACGCCTTCTTCGCCCAGGTCAGTGGTATAGACGTTGAAGCTCTCGGACTTCAGCATCAATTCGATGCTCTGAGCCGTAGCGCTGTCGTCTTCAATGAGTAGAACCCGCATATTTATCCCCTTTACCGCCGCCGAAAGGTCGAGTTGGCCCCCTACGCGATACGGATCCAGTCGTTGCCTGATTTGAAGGCTGCCACCAAATGGTTAACAAATTCTGATTCCCTCTGGCAAGGTGTAACGAATTTATTAAGCAAAGAAAGCAGTCTCCTGATTTTTCATGTGTTTCGGTCATCGCCACACTTGAATCAGAGCAACAGGAAATTCCCGT
This sequence comes from Rhizobium sp. PDO1-076, assembly GCF_000247475.1. GTDB lineage: Bacteria > Pseudomonadota > Alphaproteobacteria > Rhizobiales > Rhizobiaceae > Allorhizobium. The sequence goes on from NZ_AHZC01000397.1 coordinate 35,422, forward strand.
AACCGATTCATTTGACTCATCATTGTCATCAGCCGTTTTGAGGCCCTGGCATTTACTGACCCTTAAGTGATCGGGCTTATCATTAACGATGCCCGTAAACGAAAGGTTACCAGCGGTAGCTTTTTGTTAACGTCGCGGACTTTTTTTGGACGAATCGTTTGCATGCGGGTGTGTTGAGTAAGCAAGTGTGGCGGGGGGTCTCGCATCACGGGAGTATTGCGTATGAAGTCGCGTGAGAGCCTGGTACGCCTGAAAGGTTTTCAGGTTACCGAAAAGCGTCGGCAATTGCAGCAGTTGCAGTCAATGATGGCGGAGTTCGAAAGGATGGCGAAAGAGCTTGAGGCTCAGATCGGCATCGAGGAGAAAAAATCCGGCATTACCGACCCTAACCATTTTGCCTATCCCACCTTTGCCAAGGCAGCTCGCCAGCGCGCGGACAACCTTCAGGTCTCTATCCGGGAACTGAAAGTCCAGCAGGAAGCGGCCGATTTGGCGTTGGAAGAAGCCGAGGCAGAATATGCCAAGGCATCGGCTCTTGAAGAGCGGGACAGCCAGATGCGGGTTAGAGCCTGAACATCGTGTCTGCAATGTTCAAATAGACGGGCGCAGTTTTCACTGCGTCCGTCACTTTGGCTCATCGACTTGAGCCTGTCGCCCCCAAGCGCATGAAGCGATCGGGCCAGGGCCGGCGGTTTATCCGTTGAGCACATCACGCCATTCGGGATGGCGATCCATCTGGGCATGGAAAAAAGGGCAGAGCGGAATGATTTTCCAGCCGCCCTTGCGAGCCTCCTCCACAGCATAGAGCGCAAGAGCCTGACCGGCGCCGGTGCCCCGCATCGCATCCGGGACTTCCGTGTGATCGATGATGATCAAGGCGGGCGAAGCGCGCGAAAATGTCATGATCGCGGGGTCGACGATCCCGTCCGCCTTGCCAAGATAACGTCCGCCCGAACCGGTCTGCTCAAAAGTGATGTTCATCAATGCCTCCGTTGCCCCGTTGATGGTTCCTGAATAGCATCGGCCCGTGCCAAGCGACAATTGCCTGTCTGGCACACGCAGCGTTCACACTTGGCGGAAGTTTGCGTGTTGATCTGGTTGAAGGCCCTGCTGTTGATCCTGGCGCCGGCATTTCTGGCACTGGGGATCAGCCTGCCGCTGATGCGTTTTGAAAGTTTCTATGTCTTTTCCGAGGAGCCGTCGCTGCTGTCGATCATCGGCTCAATCTGGCACGGGGGAGACGGACTGCTGTCGGTGATCGTCGGGCTTGTCTCGGTGGTGTTTCCGGCGGTCAAGCTGCTGGGGCTTGCGGCGGAACATCTGAATGCGGCCGAACACCGGCAGGGCGGATGGATCGGAACGCTTGTTCCTGTCCTGTCGCGCTGGTCGATGATGGATGTGCTGCTGGTGGCGCTGGTGATTTTCGCGGCCAAGACGACGGGGCTGGTGCAGGCTTTTTCCCAGCCGGGACTGTGGTTCTATGCCGGATCGGTTGTGCTTGCCGCCATTCTGCATCGGCTGCCGGCCCGCGGAACTTTGTCGGAGCCCATGCCGCAAAAAGGGTAAAACCGGCAGGGCGAGCCGTGCCGGTTTTCCGATGGGGTCTGTTTCAAAACTGTCTTGCGCCGCTGACTTGCGGCGCCCAATAGCTTAATGACGATATTGCTGAATTCTGGTTGTCCGCAGGCCCGGCAAGCCATGGTCAGAAATGGAGGACTGCCAGGAGAGGAATTCCTCGACTGTCAGGGTATAGCGTTCGCAGGCTTCTTCCAGGCTCAACAGGCCACCGCGAACAGCGGCGACAACCTCGGCCTTACGACGGATCACCCAACGGCGCGTATTGGCCGGGGGCAGATCGGCAATCGTCAGCGGGCTGCCATCGGGACCGATGACATATTTCACTCGGGGGCGGATCATTTCGGTCATTGGACTCTCTATACATACTCAAGACCACACACCCGCATCCTAGAGCCGAGGCTTTAAAATTTGCCTAAGCACGTTGTAAGCATTTGATAATAATTTTTGCCGTTCGCGGTAGGCATGTTTTGCTGATTCTACCTCACTCTGCGTAAACTTGCGGCATGTGCATAGGAGTTATGCAATTACCCCTCTACTCGGGCGCAACCATTCATGGCATTACACCTGCGAAATCTCTGGTTCCTCTGGATTTGACAAGGCCGGGCGGCAAAGCTGCCCGGTTGATTGTCGTTTTTCAGTCGCCGCAAGATCGGCAACAGGCCCAGTGGATACAAGTCCCTGCATGGGATGCATTCTAGTTCACATGCTTTCAATTTCCGGCTGGGCACATGCCCTGTCGAAAGGAGCTTTATGTTCAGGCCGACTGATTTGACTCGTCGTCAAGAGACTGACGAAGACGTTTTCCCTTTGGATGCGTTCGTATCCGGACAGTGGGCCGGCAAATTGCTGGCACTGGCACGCGAGCATGGCTTTCGCCACTGCCTGCTTGCGAGTTTCCCCAAGGGTGATCGGCCGGAGTTCGCTGCCAATCTTCTGGTGACGAATTGGCCACAACCGGTGCGCGAGGCTTATGAAGCGGCCGAAATTTTTGCCGGAAGCCTGCTGGTGGCGCGCCTCAAGCAGACCATCATGCCGGTGTTCTCCACCGAGAACCTGTTCGTCGGCCAGGCTCCGACAGAGCAGCGGGCCAAGTTGCTTGCGCTTTTTGACCAGCATGGACTGGGCGGCAGCCTTGCCTTCAGCCTGCATGATCGGCATCTGGCGCAGTATGTTCTGGTTTTTTCCGGACGGCTGGAACAACCCGATCGCGCCGAACTGGCGATCATGCAGCTTGCGGCAATGGAAATGCTCGACCTTGGTGCGGACGAACTCGTGCCGCGGTATGGCCCGCGGGAAAAGCTTTCGGCCCGCGAGATCGAATGTCTGCGCTGGTCGGCTGCGGGCAAGAGCAGCGACGAGATCGCCATCATTCTCGATATTTCAACCCATACCGTGGTCAGCTATCTGAAGAGCGCCATGCGCAAGCTCGAGGCAGTCAACCGCATGCAGGCGGTTGCGCGGGCCTGTCGTTTCCGGTTGCTGTGACGGCGCTCCACCCCGAATATCGATCACTCAAGACGCCGCACATGCCATGTGCGGCGTCTTTTTCATCGCGGTCGATGCCATAGCTAAAGCAGCATCACATTGAGTTCAGTCCTGCCATAGCCGAAGACATATTCTGTCGTGCTATTGTGAAGCAGGGTGATTGTATCACCGCTGTCCAGCCATGCGAGCGTGACGACCGTCGAGGTTCCGGCACCGCCGGCGTGGTGGACGAGATCTTCTCCGCCATTGCGTCGCAACGCGACCGAATGGTTGCCGCTGCTATTGGCAGTCACCGTCAGAGCCAGCAGGTAGAATCCTGTTGCCGGGACTAGAAGCGACTTGCCGAATCCCGAGGCAAGGGGTGGGCCGAGCGTGACATCGCCTCCCGACAGATGTAGCAGGTCGAAGCCGGTCGCCGTGCCGCTCGCCGGCGTCAGTGTTGCAGCCGCCAGGGCCGCGCGCGCCAGCGGTCGCTGATCGTGGCGCACATAACCTTCCGGGGAAATTCCAATTGCCTGGCGCCAGCCGGTCACGTCGCTGTTCACCTTGATCGAGAAGCGATCTTCGCCAGCCAAGCCCATTTCGGCGCGGCCCTGCCAGTTGGACTGGAAGAGCAGACTTGCAGTGTCGGCAGCCGATTGCTTGTTGACGGTCAACCGGTGGCTGTCGCCAGCGTGGTTGAACAGGCTGGCGGGCGAGGATATCGCCAGTCGGTTGGAACCGTCGGGGGTGGCGGCGACACCGAGTCGATTGAAACTTGCCGTCGATGGCAAGGGAGGGGCGATCCATTGTTCCCCGTCGAAGACCGTCGGGCGTTGGTCGCTGGCGATATAGCCGCGCCAGCCGATGCGAGGGGCGATGAATACCCAGGCGGCATCCTGATAGAGTGCCAGTTGGCCCTCGCGACCGGTCCAGGCACCGCTGGTCGGGGCGACCAGCCAATAGATATCGCCCTCGGATGGCGCCGCCGGAGGTTCCGACGCTTCGCCTTGGATGACCAATTGTACCAGCGCATCCAGACGCTGCAGGGCTTCGTTGTGCGTGACGTGTTTCTGGGCTTGGGCGGGAAGGATGAAAGGCAAGTCGAGATTGCTGGTCGTATCGGACATCGGCGTCTCCGTTTCTCTGTGCCTGCATCCGGCGTGATGACGGAGCGTGGCGTGGAAGGAGAAGTGTGCGCCGGATTTTACCGAGGGGGATGAAATCACCCTGATTTTGTTGAAATCATGAGGTTATTTGGAAAACTCATCCCCGCTGCGGCGGGCTTGCCCAGGCAATGAAGTCGGGATTGGCGAAATCGGTCTCGTGAATTCGGTTGCGCTTGCCGTAGACGAGCGGCTGGTGATCGGTCGTCAGCGTGATGCCGCCCGCTGCTCTCAGGACGGCATCGCCCGCGGCTGTGTCCCATTCCATGGTGCGGCCGAAGCGCGGGTAGAGATCGGCTTCGCCCTCGGCCAGAAGACAGAATTTCAGTGACGAACCAACGGTGCGGCGCTCCGGAATGCCGTTGTCGCGGATATAGGCCTCGGTCGCTTCGCTGTTGTGCGAGCGGCTGACCAGGGCGCAGGCCTTGGGATGGGTCGGGCGCCCCTTAATCGCGGACCGCGCCGTCACCTGGAAATGCTCATCGATGATCAGCTTTTCCGCCTTGTTCCCGAAGCCGAGATAGGCAATGCCCAGAGCCGGTGCATAGACCATGCCGATGGTCGGCACACCGTGTTCGACGAGGGCGATGTTGACGGTGAAATCGTCATGGCCGGCGATGAATTCGCGTGTGCCGTCAAGCGGATCGACCAGCAGGAAGCGCTGGCCTTCGGTTGCGGGCACATCGCCTGCGGCAACTGCTTCCTCGGCCACCACCGGCAGGTGCGGCAGATGGGCGATCAGGTCTGCCAGGATCAGGTTTTCGGCGGCCTCATCCGCCTCGGTCACCGGTGTGCTGTCGCCCTTGAGGCGGACATCGGGACCGGCTCGATAGATATCGAGAATGATCCGGCCGGCGCCAAGGGCTGCCTGCTCGAAAATCCGCGCGATCGCTGCGTCGTCGGCCACTGGTCCGTTTCCTCTGTCGTCCATCCGTGATTTCACGTTCGCACGGTTGGTGTAAAGTGATCTTTCACCATATGCGCAGGAGATTGGCAGGAGATTGCGGCATCGTTGCGCGTGTCCACGCTGCACCGCCGTGGAACAAAGCGCGGCATGTCTCAAACAAAACAATTTTCGTCCTGATTGCGCTTGCTCTTTGTGACGCCTATGCGAATGTGCGGCGATATTTTCAGAGGATGGTTGATGCGTTATTCGGCCCTTTCAATCTTTCGACAGGCACTTTCCGGCAATCGCAACTGGGCGCCGATGTGGCGTGAGCCGGAGCCCAAGCCGCATTATGACGTGATCATCGTCGGCGGTGGCGGGCATGGTCTGGCGACCGCCTATTATCTCGCCAAGGAATTCGGCATCACCAATGTCGCGGTGCTGGAAAAAAGCTATCTCGGCTCGGGCAATGTCGGCCGCAACACGACGATCATCCGCTCGAACTACCTGCTGGAAGGCAATGAGCCGTTCTACGAGTTCTCGATGAAGCTCTGGGAAGGGCTGGAGCAGGACTTCAACTACAATGCCATGGTGTCGCAGCGCGGCATCGTCAATCTCTTCCATTCCGACGGCCAGCGCGACGCCTATGCGCGGCGCGGCAATGCGATGATGATGCATGGCGTGGCCGCCGAGCTGCTCGATCGTGAGCAGGTGCACAAGATGATGCCCTATCTCAACTACGATCATGCGCGTTTCCCGATCCTGGGCGGTCTCCTGCAGAAGCGCGGCGGTACGGCGCGCCATGACGCAGTTGCCTGGGGGTATGGCCGCGGCGCCGACAGCCGCGGCGTCGACCTGATCCAGAACTGCGAGGTCACCGGCATCCGCCGCGACGAGGCGGGCAATGTTCAGGGTGTCGAGACCAGTCGCGGCTTTATCGGCTGTAACAAGCTGGCGCTGGCGACGGCGGGCCACACGTCCGTCACCGGCCAGATGGCCGGGCTGGAACTGCCGATCGAGACGCATGTGCTGCAGGCCTTCGTGTCGGAAGGCATCAAGCCGGTGATCGACAATGTCATCACCTATGGCGCCGGGCATTTCTACATCTCGCAGTCCGACAAGGGCGGCTTGGTCTTCGGTGCCGACATCGACTATTATTCGTCCTATGCGCAGCGCGGTAACCTGGCGACGGTCGAGCACACGATTGAGGAGGGCGTTTCGCTGATACCCGGGCTTTCGCGCGTCAGGGTCCTGCGCGCCTGGGGCGGGGTGATGGACATGTCGATGGACGGATCGCCGATCATCGACAGGACACCGATAGACAACCTCTATTTGAACTGCGGCTGGTGTTACGGCGGCTTCAAGGCGACGCCGGCTTCAGGCTTCTGTTTCGCCCATCTGATCGCCAAGAACGAAGCCCATCCCGTTACCCGTCTGCTCCGGCTCGACCGCTTCAAGCGCGGTTTTGCCGTGGATGAAGGCGGCAAGGGCCCGCAACCGAATTTGCATTGAGATCCGATCATGGCCAGCCTCATCACTTGCCCGCATTGCGGGATTCGTCCGAAGGAAGAGTTCTCGATCCGTGGAGACGCGAGCCCGGTGCGTCCCGCGGCAGCGGCATCCGACGATGCCTGGTACGCCTATGTATTCGTTCGTGACAATCCGAAGGGCCGGATCATCGAGCATTGGCATCATTCGGCCGGATGTCGTCGCTGGCTGGTGGTCGAGCGCGATAACGCGGCTAGTCACGAGGTCTATAGCGTGACGGATGCCAGCGTGCATGCGAAGGGAGCTGCCCGATGACCGGTTCGCGTCTGTCTTCCGGCGGCCTCGTCAATCGTGGCCGCAGCCTTTCCTTCACCTTCGACGGCCAGACGATGAAGGGGTTCGAAGGCGATACGCTCGCTTCGGCACTGATCGCCAATGACCAGATGCTGGTCGGCCGTTCGTTCAAGTATCACCGCCCGCGCGGCATCGTCACGGCCGGCTCTTCGGAGCCCAACGCCCTTGTGACGATTGGTTCCGGCGGCCGCGCCGAGCCCAATACGCGGGCGACCATGGCCGAGCTCTACCAGGGCATGGAAGCGACGAGCCAGAACCGCTGGCCGTCGCTGAAATACGATGTCGGCGCGGTCAACAGCCTGCTGTCGCCATTCCTCAGTGCCGGTTTCTACTACAAGACCTTCATGTGGCCGAAGCCGTTCTGGGAAAAGGTATACGAGCCGATCATCCGCCGCGCGGCGGGTCTCGGCAAGACGCCGTTCGAGGTTGACCCCGATCGCTACGAAAAATCCTGGGCGCATTGCGACCTGCTGGTGATCGGCGCAGGGCCAACCGGCCTGATGGCAGCCAGGGCTGCGGCGCGGGCGGGCATGCGCGTGATCCTTGCGGACGAGAGCTTCCGTTTCGGCGGCTCGCTGCTCAGCGAGCGGGTCTCGGTCGGCGGCATGGCGGCTGCCGACTACGCCCAGAGCGTCGTCGACGAACTGAAGACCCTCGCCAATGTCACCTTGATGCCGCGCACGACCGTATTCGGCTGGTATGACGACAATGTCTTCGGAGCCGTTGAAAAGGTGCAGAAGCATGTGGCGCAGCCGTCGTCCGACCTGCCGGTCGAGCGGGTCTGGCGGATCGTCGCCAAGCGCGCGATCCTGGCGTCGGGTGCCGAAGAGCGGCCGCTTGTGTTCGGCGGCAATGACAAACCCGGCGTCATGACGTCCGGCGCGGTTCGCACCTATCTCAACCGCTATGGCGTGGCGGCTGGTCGGGAAGTGGCGATCTTCACCAATGGCGGTGCCGGTTATCGGACCGCTGCGGATCTGATAGCCGCCGGCGTCAGCATCTCTGCAATCATCGATGGGCGTGTGCAGTCGGGCGATGAAGCGCCGACGGGCGTTCGGGTCATTCGCGGCGGGGCTGTGGTCGATACCAAGGGACGCCACCGCATTTCCGGCCTGATCGTCGAGCGCTCCGGCCATCAGGAGGAGATATCCTGCGATGCTCTGGCAATGAGCGGCGGCTTCAGTCCGATCGTGCATCTTGCCTGCCAGCGCGGGGAAAAGCCGGTTTGGTCGGACGCGCACCAGGCATTCCTGGCGCCGGATGTCGGCGGCGGGCTGCGGGTTGCCGGTTCGGCCGCGGGCGTCGCTTCGCTCACCGCCTGCCTGCGCGACGGCGCTGAAAAGGCACATGATGCGATTGGCGATCTCGGCCGGTTGGTCGGGCTAGTCGATGTGCCGGAGGTCGAGGGTGAATTCGATGCGGATTTTGCGCCGCTCTGGTACGTGCCGGGCGCAAAGGGCAAGGCCTTTGTCGACTTCCAGAACGACGTGCATGTGAAAGACCTGAGCCTTGCCCAGCGCGAGGCGATGGGCCATGTCGAGCACACCAAGCGCTACACCACGGGCGGCATGGCAACCGACCAGGGCAAGCTCGGCAATATCAACACCATCGGCATCATGGCTGGCATGCGTGGCGTGTCGCCGGCCGAAATCGGTACGACGACCTTCCGGCCTTTCTATACGCCGGTTTCCTTCGGGGCGATGGCAGGGACGTCCCGGGCCGAACATTCGCGGCCGGTGCGCACCTCGCCGCTGCATGGCTGGGCGAAGAAGCAGGGGGCCGTCTTCGTCGAATCCGGCCTGTGGTATCGGTCCTCCTGGTTCCCGCGTGAGGGGGAAAAAACCTGGCGCGAGGCAGTAGACCGCGAAGTGCTGAACGTGCGCGCCAATGCCGGTCTCTGCGATGTGTCGACGCTCGGCAAGATCGAGGTGTTCGGCAAGGATGCGGCGGAATTCCTCAACCGGCTCTATTCCAATGCCTTCCTCAAGCTTCCCGTCGGCAAGGCCCGCTACGGGCTGATGCTGCGCGAAGACGGGATGATCTATGACGACGGCACGACCAGCCGGCTGTCGGACGAGCATTTCTTCGTCACCACGACCACGGCCTATGCCGGCGAGGTGATGACGCATATGGAATTCTGCGCCCAGGCCCTATGGCCGGATCTCGACGTGCGTTTCGTGTCTTCGTCCGACGAATGGGCGCAGATGGCGATTGCAGGCCCCAAGGCCCGCATCATCCTTGAGCAGATCGTCGATCACGACATTTCCAATGAAGCCTTCCCATTCCTGTCGGCGCGTGAAGTGCTGCTCAAGGGCGGCCTAAAGGCGCGGCTGTTCCGGATTTCTTTTTCCGGCGAACTCGCTTTCGAGCTGGCGGTGCCGGCCAACTACGGCGAGGCAGTTGCCGACGCGATCATGGCGGCAGGAAAGCCGCATGGCATCTGCGCCTATGGCGTCGAGGCGTTGAACGTGCTGCGGATCGAGAAGGGCCATATTACCCACAGCGAGATCGATGGCGCGACGACGCCGGACGATCTGGGGCTCGGTCGCATGTTCTCGACCCAGAAACCGGACTTCATCGGCAAGCGTCTGTCGAGTCGTTTTGGCCTGACAGCTGCCGATCGTCCGCAACTCGTCGGCCTGCGGCCGATCGAGAAGGAGGAGATCAAGGCGGGGGCGCATCTTCTGAAGGATGGCGTGGATCCCTCGATGCGCAACGACCAGGGCTATGTCACCTCGGTCTGCTATTCTCCGTCGCTGGGATCCTATATCGGGCTTGCTCTGTTGAAATCGGGACGCGAGCGGATCGGCGAAAAGATCGTCGTCTGGGATGCCCTGCGTCGCAGCGAAACGGTGGCCGAGGTGTGCAATCCGGTGTTCTACGATCCAGACAACAAGAAACTTCACCTGTAAGGAGCAGCGCCATGCCCATGACCTATGCCAGCCGGCACGTGCTCGAGGATCATATTGCCGGTTTCGAGGCGACAGCCAATCCGCACCATTTGTCGATTGTCCGGGCGCCGACGGTTTTCTCAGTTCTGGTGCATGAGGGCCATCAAGCCGATATTGACGAAGCGCTGAGCAATCTGGAGGACGTCTCGGTGCGCTTTGCCGGACCGAATGAATGGCTGCTGGTCAGCGAAGACGTGTCGAGTGATGCTCTGGCTCGCCAGTTGAGCGATCTCGGATCGACCAGGGTGTCGTTTGTCGAGCAGAGCGATGGCCGTGTGGTGCTGAGGATCGGCGGTCCAAGGGTTCGCTCGATCCTGGCAAAATGCGTGGCCGTTGATCTGCATGCCGATGTATTCGAAGTCGGCCAGTCCGCCAATGTGCTGTTCTGCCATGTTGCGGCAAACCTTACGCGGACTGGTGCCGACAGTTTCGAGATCGTTGTCATGCGCAGTTTTGCCGGCTTCGTGTTCGACGAGGTCTGCGAGATGGGCCGCGAATTTGCGATGACGGCGGGTTTTGCCAGGTAAGGCCCCCCTCTGACGAGAGTTCATCCACAGCGACGTGGCTCATCGTCGGTCCTCGACGGGGTGATCTACGCGTGCATTCCGTGCGTAGCGTAGGTGAAAGTCGTATTTAAAGGCATTTGATGTTTCATATTATCTTCGGGCTGCCGTGGCTGGTGGTCGTCTCAAGATTCATCCAACCTTTGCCGTGGATCTGGACCGTCAAGCTGTCGCTTGCGGCACTGCTGTTGATTGCATCCCAGTACCATTTCTTCAGCCGTCTCTCATCGGGATCGGTTTTCTCTCCCGAATTTCCGCGATATGTCGTGATCGGCTTCAATGTCCTGTTCGGCGCGATCCTGCTGCTGGCCGTCTTCCAACTTCTGCTGGACGCGGTCTCGCTGCTGATCCTGGTGGCGAAGGGCTCGTTTCCTGTCGTGCCGGTCGGTGTGCGATACGCCATGGGCATTACGGCCATTGCGCTGTCGGCTCTCGGTGTCAGCCGCGCCATCGTCGTCCCCCCGGTCAAGGACATGGAAATCGCCATACCCGGCTTGCCGGCCCCGTTTGACGGCTATCGTCTCGTGCAACTGACCGATCTCCATATCAGCCGGCTTTTTCCGGCCGCATGGACGGAAGCGGTGGTGTTGCAAACGAATGCGCTCGATGCGGACCTGATCGTGATCACCGGTGATCTGATCGACGGAAGCGTCGAGCATCGGCGCAACGATGTCGCAGCGCTTGCCAGACTGCAGGCGCCGGATGGGGTTTATACCATCCCGGGAAACCACGAATACTTCTTCGGCGTCGATAACTGGATGCGACATTTCGAAGGCCAGAACATGCGAATCTTGTCGAACAGCCACGTTGTCCTTGCGCGGGGCGGGGCCGAACTGGTTCTGGCAGGGGTCACCGACCTGTCGGCAGCGGCAACAGGCTCGCCCGCTCCGGACCTGTCTGCGGCCTTGCGCGGCGCTCCTGCCAATGTGCCGGTCGTGCTGCTCGATCATCAGCCGATGCAGGCGGCAAAGGCAGCCGAATCCGGCGTGGCGCTGCAGCTTTCCGGGCACACGCATGGCGGCATGATCGTCGGTCTGGACCGGGTGGTCGGCGCGGCGAACAATGGTTTCGTGTCAGGCCTCTACCAGGTCGGGGGTATGCAGCTCTACGTCAACAATGGCACAGGGCTGTGGCCCGGTTTTGCCCTGAGGCTCGGAACGACGGCCGAACTCACCCGCATCACGCTCCGGCGGGCGGCCTCATGAGAACCTGCCGCGGTCTTGCTCTGGCCGCGGCGTTATCCGGATAATTTCTTTGTCTTGCGCGACATGTTTCGTCGCAGCATGGGCTTCCGACTTTTCCCGTGCCGCTCTAGCTTCGGACAACAGCCTGTCCGCGCCAAAGGAGCGTTTTATGAAAAGCCATGCAAGGGTCGTCGTCATCGGTGGTGGTGTCGTCGGGTGCTCGGTCCTCTACCATCTGACCAAGTTCGGCTGGACCGATGTCGTGCTTCTGGAGCGCTCGGAACTGACCTCCGGCTCGACCTGGCATGCGGCGGGCGGCATCCATACGATCAACGGTGATCCGAACGTTGGCAAGCTGCAGAAATACACGGTCGAGCTTTACAAGGAGATCGAGGAATACTCCGGCCAGGACATCGGCATGCATATGACCTCTGGCCTGATGCTGGCGGCGACTACGGAACGTTTCGACTGGATGAAGTCACTGCTGGCCAAGGGCAAATATGCTAATGGCGACGCGCGGCTTATCTCGGCCGAGGAAGCCTATGAGATGATGCCGCTGCTTGATCCCAAGCAGTTCGTCGGCGCGGTCTTTGATCCGCACGAAGGCCATCTCGACCCCTATGGCACGACCCATGCCTATGCCAAGTCGGCAAAGAAGAACGGCGCCGAGATCTATCTGCATACCAAGGTCGAGGATCTGGTGCAGCTTGAAGACGGCACCTGGCGGGTGATCACCGACAAGGGCGAAATCCGCGCCGAGCATGTCGTCAATGCCGCCGGTCTCTGGGCACGCGAAGTCGGGCGCATGGTCGGGCTGGAACTGCCGGTGCTCGCCATGGAGCACATGTATCTGATCACCGAGGACATGCCCGAGGTCATCGAATTCAACAAGACATCGGGCAAGGAGCTGATGCATTGCGTGGACTTTGACGGCGAGATCTACATTCGTCAGGAACGCAACGGCATGCTGATGGGCACCTATGAGAAGGATTGCCGGCCGTGGTCGCCGATCGAGACGCCCTGGACCTTTGGCCATGAGCTGCTGGCGGAAGACCTTGAGCGCATCACATCAGAGCTGGAAGTCGGCTTCCGGCATTTTCCGGCGTTCAACAATGCCGGCATTAAGAAGATCATCAACGGCCCGTTCACCTTCTCGCCGGACGGCAATCCGCTGGTCGGTCCGGTGCGCGGCATGACCAACTTCTGGTCGGCCTGCGCGGTCATGGCCGGCTTCAGCCAGGGTGGCGGCGTCGGGCTGGCGCTGGCCAACTGGATCATCGAGGGCGATCCGGGCTTCGACGTGTTTGCCATGGACGTTTGCCGCTACGGCGACTATGCGACGCTCGGCTATACCAATGCCAAGGTGCGCGAGAACTATTCCCGCCGCTTCTCGATCCGCTATCCGAACGAGGAACTGCCCGGCGCGCGTCCTCTGCTGACCTCGCCTATCTATGACAAGCTGAAATCGGCCGGTGCCGTGTTCGGCGCATCCTACGGGCTGGAGACGCCGCTGTGGTTTGCGCCGGATGGTGTCGAGGACAAGTTCTCCTGGCGTCGTTCGACCGATTTCGTGGCCGTCGGTCGTGAGGCTCAGGGCGTGCGCGATAGCGTCGGCTTGATGGAGACTTCGGGTTTCGCCAAATATACGGTGAGCGGCGAGGGCGCACGGGAATGGCTCGACCACATGCTGGCCGCCAAGATCCCGCAGGTCGGTCGCATGACGCTGGCGCCGATGCTCAACGACGCTGGCAAGCTGATCGGCGACTTCACCGTTGCCAATCTTGATGACGAGGAATTCCTGGTGATCGGTTCCGGCATTGCCGAGGACTATCACATGCGCTGGTTCGAGCAGCATCTGCCCGACGACGGCTCGGTCGAGCTCAATCCGCTCAATCTCGGTCTGCTTGGCCTGTCGATTGCCGGACCGAAGGCGCGCGACGTGCTGGCCAAGCTGACGCATCTCGACGTCTCTGACGAGGCCTTTGCCTTCATGGACATTCGTGAAATGGATCTCGGCATGGCGCCGGCCATCGTCGGGCGGGTCAGCTATACCGGTGATCTCGGCTATGAAATCTGGATGCGGCCGGAATATCAGCGCTATATCTTCGATCTGCTGATGGACGCCGGTGCCGAATTCGGTATCTCGCTGTTTGGCCTGCGGGCGCTGAATGCACTGCGGCTGGAAAAGAGCTTCGGCAGCTGGTCACGCGAGTATCGCCCACTCTACGGGCCGCTGGAAGCCGGACTTGGCCGCTTCGTTGCCCTGAAGAAGGAGGCGAATTTCATCGGCAAGACGGCAGCGATCGAAGAAAAGCTTTCCGGCGGCACGCTGCGCTTGCGCACTTTCATTGTCGATGCCAAGGACGCCGATGTCATCGGCGACGAGCCAATCTCGTTCAAGGGCGAGGTGAGGGGCTGGGTCACGTCCGGCGGCTATGCGCATCCGAGCGGCGTCTCGGTTGCCATCGGTTATGTGCCGAAGGACATTGCCGACGAGATCGAAGGCTGGGGAATCGAAATCCTCGGCGAGGTTCTTCCCGCGCACCTGCAGGCTCTGCCGCTTTTTGACGCAAATGGGTCGCGAATGAGAAGCTGAACCTTTTTCCACAAAGATGGGCTTGCATTAGTGAATGCACAGGCAAAGCAGGTCGCTCTCGGGCGGCCTGCTGATTTCATGGGCTTTTTCTGCCGTTTTTTTCAGTTCGCTGGTTTTATCCGCGCCAAACGGCCGGATGGCGGTAACATTTTGCCGCCTTTTCGCCTTTTTGGCTTCACATTTTCGGACAAAGCGATATGGAATCTCCCGACACCTAGAACCCGCAAGGGATCAACAAAAATGAGACGCACCACCAAGGCGCGTCCGGGGGATAATATATGGAGTACTTTATCCAGCAGCTCATCAACGGGCTGACTCTTGGATCCATCTATGGCCTTGTGGCTATCGGCTATACGATGGTCTACGGTATCATCGGCATGATCAACTTCGCCCATGGTGATATCTTCATGCTCGGCGGCTTCGCCGCTCTCATCGTCTTCCTCATCCTGACAACCTTCTTTGCCGGTATCCCGGTCGCGCTTGCGCTGCTGATCATGCTGATCGTCGCGATGGTGATGACGAGCTTGTGGAACTGGACGATCGAACGGGTTGCCTATCGTCCGCTGCGCGGCTCCTTCCGGCTGGCTCCGCTGATCACGGCGATCGGCATGTCGATCGCCCTGTCGAACTTCATCCAGGTGGCGCAGGGACCGCGCAACAAGCCGATCCCGCCGCTGATCAGCGACGTGCTGCATATCGGTGCGGTCACGGTCTCGCTGAAGCAGGCGATCATCGTGATGATCACCAGCGTCCTGCTCTTCGCATTCTGGTACATCGTCAACAAGACGCCGCTTGGCCGCGCCCAGCGCGCCACCGAACAGGATCGCAAGATGGCGGCGCTGCTCGGCGTGGATGTCGACAAGACGATTTCCATCACATTCGTCATGGGTGCTGCACTGGCCGCGGTCGCGGGCACGATGTACCTGATGTATTACGGTGTTGCCTCGTTCAACGATGGCTTCGTTCCGGGCGTGAAGGCTTTCACGGCAGCTGTTCTCGGTGGTATCGGCTCTCTGCCGGGCGCTGTTCTCGGCGGCCTGCTGATCGGCCTCATCGAGTCGCTCTGGTCGGCTTACTTCAGCATCGCCTACAAGGATGTCGCCACGTTCGGTCTCCTGGCATTCGTGCTGATCTTCAAGCCCACCGGCATCCTCGGCCGGCCGGAAGTCGAGAAGGTTTGATCCCATGACAACTTCTGTAAATGAAACTGGTGCCGCTTCGTCCGGCACGATGGCGCGCGCGCTGAAGGAGGGCCTGTTCGCCGGTCTTCTGTCGCTCGGCCTGTTCAGTCTGTTCATCGGCATCAAGACCGACCAGAACATTTCGAACCAACTGATCTGGTATCCGCGCTGGGGCCTGCTGGCGATCTTCGTCATCATCGCAGCCGTCGGCCGGTTTGCCATGGTGGCCTTCGTGCAGCCATGGAATGCCGCCCGCAAGGCGAACAAGGCTGCTGCGCCGGTCACTGATCTCGATGCCCAGCCGTCCTTCTTCAAGACGCATTTCCTGAAGATCGCCCTGGTGGCGCTCATTCTCTATCCGCCGGTGATCGTCGCCCTGACCGGTGTTCAGGGCTCCCTGAAATATGTCGACAATTTCGGCATCCAGATCCTGATCTACGTCATGCTGGCCTGGGGTCTGAACATCGTCGTCGGTCTCGCCGGTCTGCTCGACCTTGGTTATGTCGCCTTCTATGCGGTTGGTGCCTATACCTACGCATTGCTGTCGCAGAACTTCGGCCTGTCCTTCTGGATCCTCCTGCCGCTGTCGGGCATTCTGGCTGCGTTCTGGGGTATCATGCTCGGCTTTCCCGTTCTGAGGCTTCGCGGCGACTATCTCGCCATCGTGACGCTGGCATTCGGTGAAATCATCCGTCTGGTGCTGATCAACTGGACCGATGTCACCAAGGGCACGTTCGGCATTTCCAGCATTCCGAAGGCAACGTTGTTCGGCATGCCTTTCGATGCGTCGCCGGGCGGTTTTGCCAAGACATTCGGCCTGCCGATGTCGTCCGCCTATTACAAGATCTACCTGTTCTACGTGATCCTGCTCCTGTGCGGCATCACTGCCTATGTCACCATCAAGCTGCGTCGCATGCCGATCGGCCGTGCCTGGGAAGCGCTTCGTGAAGACGAAATCGCCTGCCGCTCGCTCGGCATCAACACGGTGACGACCAAGCTGACGGCGTTCTCGATCGGTGCAATGTTCGGCGGCTTTGCCGGTTCGTTCTTCGCCGCCCGCCAGGGCTTCGTCTCGCCGGAAAGCTTCGTCTTCCTCGAGTCGGCTGTTATCCTTGCCATTGTCGTGCTCGGCGGCATGGGCTCGCTGACTGGTATCGCCATCGCTGCTATCGTGATGATCGGCGGCACCGAGGCACTGCGTGAAATGGAGTTCCTGAAGCATGTCTTTGGACCTGACTTCACCCCGGAACTCTACCGCATGCTTCTGTTCGGCCTGGCGATGGTCGTGGTCATGCTGTTCAAGCCTCGCGGCTTTGTCGGCAGCAGAGAACCGACAGCCTTCCTCAAGGAGCGCAAGGCCGTCTCGGGCAGCTTTACCAAGGAAGGTCACGGCTGATGACTTCCGGAACTGAAACGATGAACAAAGACACCATCCTGAAAGTCGAGCATCTGTCGATGCGCTTTGGCGGCCTGATGGCCATCAATGACTTCTCCTTCGAAGCCAAGCGCGGTGAGATCACCGCGCTGATCGGCCCGAACGGCGCCGGCAAGACCACCGTGTTCAACTGCATCACCGGCTTCTACAAGCCGACGATGGGGATGATTACGCTTAACCAGAGGGACGGCAGCCAGTATCTGCTCGAGCGCCTTCCGGATTTCGAGATCCCCAAGAAGGCCAAGGTCGCCCGGACGTTCCAGAACATCCGGCTGTTTTCGGGTCTGACCGTTCTGGAAAACCTTCTGGTCGCCCAGCATAATGCGCTGATGAAGGCCTCGGGCTATACGGTCCTTGGCCTGCTGGGTCTGCCGGCCTACAAGAAGGCTGCGGATCTGGCCATCGACAAGGCGCGTTACTGGCTGGAAAAGGCCGATCTGGTCGATCGTGCCGATGACCCGGCCGGCGACTTGCCCTACGGCGCCCAGCGTCGTCTGGAAATCTGCCGGGCCATGTGCACCGGACCGGAACTTCTTTGCCTCGACGAACCGGCTGCCGGTCTCAATCCGAAGGAATCGCTGACGCTCAACGCTCTGCTGCGCAGCATCAGTGCGGAAGGCACGTCTCTGCTCCTGATCGAGCACGACATGTCGGTCGTCATGGAGATTTCCGACCACGTCGTCGTTCTGGAATACGGCAAGAAGATTTCCGACGGTACGCCGGATCATGTGAAGAACGACCCGAAGGTGATCGCCGCCTATCTGGGTGTCGAGGATGAAGAATTGGAAGAAGCAATTTCCGAAGTGGAGGCTGTTGCCGAAGAAGTGTCGGGGGAGAAGAACTGATGTCCTCCGAAGCACTTCTCAAGGTCCAGGGTGTCGAAACCTATTACGGCAATATCCGGGCGCTTGGCGGCGTCGATGTCGAAGTCAAGCAGGGTGAGATCGTTGCGCTGATCGGCGCCAATGGCGCCGGCAAGTCGACACTGATGATGACGATCTGCGGCAGCCCGCAGGCGCGTGCCGGCCAGATCATCTTCGACGGCGAGGATATCACCAAGCTGCCGACGCATCTGATCGCGCGTCGCCGCATCGCGCAGTCGCCGGAAGGTCGCCGGATCTTTCCGCGCATGACCGTCATGGAAAACCTCCAGATGGGGGCTGGCCTCGACAACCTGAAATATTTCAGCGAGGACGTGGAGAAGATCTTCACCATGTTCCCACGCCTCAAGGAACGCCATGCCCAGCGTGGTGGAACATTGTCGGGTGGCGAGCAGCAGATGCTGTCCATCGGCCGTGCGCTGATGTCGCGTCCGAAACTGCTGCTTCTCGACGAGCCTTCGCTCGGTCTGGCACCTCTGATCGTCAAGGGGATCTTCGAGGCGATCAAGAAGCTCAACAAGGAAGAAGGGTTGACCGTCTTCCTCGTCGAGCAGAATGCATTTGCCGCACTGAAGCTGTCCGACCGTGCCTATGTCATGGTCAACGGCAAGGTGACGATGAGCGGCAGCGGGAAAGAGTTGTTGGCGGACCCGCAGGTCCGGGCGGCTTATCTCGAAGGCGGCCATCACTGAGCGCGCGGAGGAACTGACATGCAAGGATTGTTTTTCGAGACGGATACCGGTGTGCGCACTGTGTTGCGCTTCCTCGTTCTGCTGATCGGCTTCTGGACCGCATGGCGGACCGGCAAGGCCGTGGCCGAGGGCTGGGAAGGCTATGCAAGGGTGTTCATCTATGTCCTTGGACTTGGTGTGGTGATGCGCTTCCTGCACTTCTCCCTGTTTGCCGGACCCTTCATCAGCCCCTTCTACTACGTCATCGACGTGGTGCTTCTGCTCGCTTTTGCGGTGGCTGGATTCCAGTCGCGCAGGACGACCCAGATGGTCGATAACTACTACTGGCTCTACGACAGAACTTCCTACTTCTCGTGGAAGAACAAAGATTGACAAGCTGTTGTTTTCTGTCCCAGATTGGCGGCAGAGGCGATGGCCCCTAATAAAGAGTGGAACAGTTTTCCGGCGCAGTGTCAGCGGGTGTTGCGCAGGGTTTCAAGAACCAAACCCGCATAAAAACTTGGGAGTTACAATATGAAGAAGTCTCTTCTCTCGGCAGTTGCCCTGTCGGCGATGGTCGCCTTCAGCGGCAACGCTTGGGCTGATATCCTCGTCGGCGTCGGCGGCCCGCTGACAGGTCCGAACGCGGCATTCGGCGCTCAGCTCCAGAAGGGTGCTGAACAGGCTGCTGCAGACATCAACGCTGCAGGCGGCATCAACGGCGAGCAGATCAAGATCGTTCTCGGCGACGACGTTTCCGACCCGAAGCAGGGCATCTCGGTTGCGAACAAGTTCGTTGCTGACGGCGTGAAGTTCGTGGTTGGCCACTTCAACTCGGGCGTTTCCATCCCGGCGTCTGAAGTCTATGCCGAAAACGGCATCCTCGAAATCACCCCGGCTGCTACCAACCCGGTCTTCACCGAGCGCGGCCTGTGGAACACCTTCCGCACCTGCGGCCGAGACGACCAGCAGGGCGCCGTTGCCGGTGCTTACCTTGCTGAGAAGTTCAAGGACGCCAAGATCGCTGTCGTTCATGACAAGACCCCGTACGGCCAGGGCCTTGCCGACGAAACCAAGAAGGCAATGAACGCTGCCGGCCTGACGGAAGTCATGTACGAAGGCGTCACCACCGGTGACAAGGACTTCTCGGCCCTCATCGCCAAGATGAAGGAAGCCGGCGTTTCGATCATCTACTGGGGTGGCCTGCACACCGAAGCTGGTCTGATCATCCGTCAGGCTGCTGACCAGGGCCTCAAGGCTACGCTCGTCTCGGGCGACGGTATCGTCTCGAACGAACTGGCTTCGATCGCCGGCGACGCTGTCGAAGGCACGCTCAACACCTTCGGTCCTGACCCGACACTGAACCCGGCCAACAAGGAACTGGTCGAAAAGTTCAAGGCTGCCGGTTTCAACCCGGAAGCTTACACCCTGTATTCCTACGCTGCTCTGCAGACGATCGCTGCCGCTGCCAAGGCTGCCGGCTCGAACGATGCTGAAGCCGTTGCTGCTGCAATGAAGGAAAAGGGCCCGTTCCCGACAGCTCTCGGCGACATGTCCTTCGACGAAAAGGGTGACCCGAAGATCCCGGGCTACATCATGTACGAATGGAAGAAGGGTGCCGACGGCAACTTCACCTACGTCCCGCAATAATTCGATCTTTGATCGGAAAACGGAAAACCCGGCCTTGTGCCGGGTTTTCTGCATCTGGAGACTGTCGTTGGAGACTGTCGTCGCCGAGTGCGCAAACAAGCGCTGTGCGCATAGGAAACGGAGGTCAGCCCTCGTGCAGAACCTGTGCTGCGCGCACGGCGGCTGATGCGCGATTTTCGACGCCGAGCTTGGAGTAGATCTGCTCGAGGTGCTTGTTGACGGTGCGCGAGGACAGGCCGAGGATTTCGCCGATGTCGCGGTTTGCCTTGCCCTTGGCGATCCATAGCAGCACCTCGCTTTCGCGGTGCGTGAGGCCGAAGCGCTGGCGCAGCAGTTCGTCCTCGCTTTGCCGGTTGGCCGAGGTGATGCGGAAGAGATATTCGTCAGCGCCGATCGTGCCCAGGAAGGAAAGCTGCAGGGCGATGCCGGAAGCGCTGGCGAAGGGGAAGGTGCCTTCGCTTGTCGTTCCACCGGTGGCGCGCCGCTGGGCAAGCCATGTGGCCGTGGCGCTGGCGACCTCGTTGATGCCATCGGCTGTGCCGGTGGCGCTTTCAATCAGGCGGCTGGCCTGCGGGGTGGTCCAGTGAACCTGACCGTCGCCACGCACGGCAAGCAGATGGCGACCGGCGGCATCGAGCGCCACGCGGGCGCTCTGGGCGGAACGGGCGTTGGTCAGATGTACGCGAATGCGGGCGCGCAGCTCATCGATATTGATTGGCTTGGTCAAATAGTCGACGCCGCCGCTTTCGAGCGCATTGACCACATGCTCTGTTTCGGTGAGGCCGGTCATGAAGATCACGGGGACCTGGGCAACCACCGGATCGGCCTTCAGGCTGCGGCAGGTCTCGAAACCGTCCATGCCGGGCATGACGGCGTCGAGCAGGATCAGATCCGGACTGATGCGGTTGACGATCGAGAGTGCGGCATGGCCGGAAGTGGCGATCAGCACGGAAAAGCCGGATGCCTCCAGCGCCTCGGTCAGGAAGCCGAGCGCATCGGGGCTGTCATCGACGAGCAGAACGATGTCGCGCCTGCTGGCTTCAACCATGGATCGGCTCCTTGACGGTTGCAAACGAAGTCAGGTAGCCGCGCAAGCCGGCCAGATCGAATACCTGCAGGTAAGCGCGGGCACCTTCGACAAAGGCGGCATGGGTGGTAGCGCCGGATAGTTCGGCAAGCTTTGCTTCTATCCCGCGCACATAGCCGATTTCGCAGAGCTGGATCAACTCGTCCAGATGGGTGTGGCCGGGAGAGGCCGGTTTCAGCGCTGGAGCCGGCGGCTGAAACAGGCGCGGATCGTCGGCATAGATCCAGTCGAGGCCAAGGAACATGGCAAGCTTGTCGCGCAGGCGCTTGATGTCGACGGGCTTGGCAATCGCATCGTCGTGGCCCTCGCCACCGGCAGCCGGGGCGTCGCCGATATTGGCGGACAGCATCAGGATCGGCGCCTTCTGGCCGGCGTCGCGCAGCTTCTCGACGAGTTGCCAGCCATTCATGCCGGGCATCGAGATATCGACCAGGAAGAGATCAGGCCGAACGCCTTCGATGAGTGTCAGGCAGGCGGGGCCGCCGGCTGCGGTCAGCACGACAAAATCGAGCGGGGCGAGAACCTCGCGCATCAGTTCGCGATGATCCTCATTGTCATCGACCACGACGATCGTGCGCCGCGGGCCGGTATAGGAGGCGATCTTGCGTTCCGGGGCAGGGGCGGTGTTCGGCCGGTCGATGGCCGACAGCATCAACCGGACCTTGAAGATCGAGCCCTTGTCGCGCTCGCTGGCAACCGCAATCTCGCCGCCAAGCGTGTTGGTCAGAAGCTTGGTGATGGTCAGGCCGAGACCGAGGCCGGGCTGGGGCCGGATATTGTCGGCCTCGCCGCGCTGGAACGGCTCGTAGATCCGGTTGAGATCCTTCTCGGCAATGCCGCGGCCGGTATCGGTGACGGTGAAGGTCGCCACCTGGCTGCGATAGGTGACTTCGAAACGGACCACGCCCTCGTCGGTGAACTTGATGGCGTTGGACAGGAGGTTGACGAGGATCTGTCGGATACGCTTTTCGTCGGTGCGCACATAAAGCGGCAGGTTATGCGAGCGCTGGTGTTCGAAGACGAGGCCTTTGGCGGCGGCCTGGGGGGCGAACATGTCGATCAGCTGGTCGAGAAAGTCCTGGATGTTCACCTCGTTGGAAAAGACCTGCAGGCGGCCGGCCTCGATCTTGGAGATATCCAGAAGCCCGTCGATCAGGCCGGACAGGTGATCGGCGGAGCGGCGGATGACCTTGATCGCCGACTGTCGCGGCACGGGGATGGTCTCGTCGCGCTCGAGGATCTGCGCATAGCCGAGCACGGCGTTGAGCGGCGTGCGCAGTTCGTGGCTGAGGCCGACGACATAGCGGCTCTTGGCGCGGTTGGCGGCTTCCGCGGTTTCCTTGGCGTTCTGCAGGGCCGCATCCGTCTTGCGGTGGGCGGCGATTTCCTTCAGCAGCAGCGTGTTCTGGCGCGACGATTCCTCTTCGGCGACGACGCGGCTGTCATGGGCAAGCACGTAGAACCAGGAGACGATGCCGGCGAGGATGGCGAAGATGAAGAAGACGACCAGCACGGTGCGATCGACCACCGTTGCCATTTCCGGCGTGGCGACATTCACCTGATGGGCGATCAGCGCGAGGATGGCACCTATCAGCGAGATCGACAGGACCGCGGTCAGGGCATAGCGGCCGAGCCGGGTGGAAAACCGCTGCAGCAGGACCTCGGGCAGGAAGGTGCGGGCGACGGCCGCAGCCTGGGCATTGATCCTGGCGTTCGGCTTGCACATGTCATGACAGCGGCTGTCGAGCGTGCAACACAGCGAACAGATCGGCGCGGCATAGGCGGGGCACCAGGCCATGTCTTCCGGCTCGAACGGATGTTCGCAGATCGAGCAGGTGATGCCGGTCAGGTTCTTCCAGCTCTGGCGCGGCTTGCGGGCCAGGTAGAACTTGCCGTCACTCCACCAGGCGATCAGCGGAGAGATGACGAAGGCGATTAGCGTGACGAAGGTGGAGAGCGAAGCAAGCAGTGCGCCGAATGCGCCGAAATGGGCGGCCAGCGCGACGGTTGCCGACAGCAACATGGTGCCGCAACCGACCGGATTGATGTCGTAGAGATGGGCGCGCTTGAATTCGATGCCGGGCGGCGACAGGCCGAGGCGCTTGTTGATGAACAGATCGGCCGATATGGCGCAGAGCCAGCTCATGGCGATGATCGAGAAAATGCCGAGCGTTTCTTCGAGCAGTTCGTAGATGCCGAGTTCCATCAGCAGGAGGGCGATGGCGACGTTGAACACCAACCAGACGACGCGACCGGGATGGCTATGGGTCAGGCGGGAGAAGAAGTTCGACCAGGCCAGCGAGCCGGCATAGGCGTTCATCACGTTGATCTTCAGTTGCGAGATAACCACGAAACCGGCCATCAGCAGCATGGCGGCGGTCTCGTTGGGGATCATGTAGCCGAAGGCGGCGAGATACATCTGCGAGGGATCGGCGGCCTCGCCGACCGGAACGCCGGTTGCGAGCGTCAGCACGGCGAGGAAGGAACCGGCGAGCAGCTTGGGCACGCCGAGCACCACCCAACCGGAGCCGGCAAGGAAGATCGCGACCTTGTGGTGCAGCTTGCGTGCACCTTCCGGCGGCAGGAAGCGAAGGAAGTCGACCTGCTCGCCGATCTGCGGCATCAGCGCCAGGATGACGGCGGAGGCCGCGCCGAATTCGACAAGGTCGAAAGGGGCCGTCTGGCCCATGCCGGCATTGGAGTGATTGATGCCGGCAAAGGCACGCCAGAGGTCGATCTTTTCCCAGTCGAGGAAGGCGATGAAGATGAACGGCAGGATGTTGAGCACGATCCAGATCGGCTGGGTGATCAGCTGGAATTTCGAGATCAGCCTGATGCCATAGGTGACAAGGGGCAGGACGACGACAGCCGATATGATGTAGCCGAGCCAGAGCGGTACGCCAAAGGCGAGCTGCAACGCACCGGTCATGATAGATGCCTCGATGGCGAACAGCATGAAGGTGAAGCTGGCATAGATCAGCGAGGTGATGGTCGAACCGATATAGCCGAAGCCGGCCCCGCGGGTGAGCAGGTCGATGTCGACGCCGTGGCGGATCGCATAACGGCTGATCGGCACGCCGACGAGCAGCATCAGGATGGAGGCCACGACAATGGCGAAAAAGGCGTTGGTGGTCCCATAGGCGAGCGTGATCGTGCCGCCGATGGCCTCCAGTGCGAGGAAGGAAATGGCGCCGATCGCCGTCTGGGAAATCCGGCTGGACGAGAATTGCCGCGCACTCTTGGCGGTGAACCGCAGCGCATAGTCTTCAAGCGTCTGGTTGGCCACCCAGCGATTGTATTCGCGGCGGACGGGGATGATGCGTTGGCGTGCTGGCATGCCTAAATTCTAGCGCCTTTTGTGAGCTGGCTGTCGTTTGGGCATTTTCACGGGAATGGCTGGAATAGCAAGGGCGGTTCGCAGGCGCTACAAAGCAAAGACGGGTTTCACGGCTTGATGATGCCACCCTGATAATCCAGTTGATAGGCGAGGCGGTCGTTGACCAGGATGCGCTCGATGCCGCGGAAGCTGCGGTGGTCGCCGACGCTTTCATCGCGATATTCGCCGTCCGCGTGCTGGAAGACGAAGCCGCCAAGGAACCGGCCCTCCCGATAAAGAGCGGTGAGCGCAGATTTGATGATGTTGCCGGCGCGCGTTCCGCAGAGGAGCGTCGGGTCCATGATGCGGCCATAGTAATTCATGGACCAAACCGGTTCATCGTCGATCCAGACGACTTCCTGGCCGAGAAAGTCGGTGCCGCCGAAATAGCTGTCCATGTAGCGGAATTCGTTCCGCTCATGGAGGATGTCATGCGAGCGCGTGCGGCAAGGCACTCGCGCATGGTTCCCGCCACCGGCATAGCAGGCAGCCTTTGCCTCGATGATAAATTGTTCCAACTCCCTCATTGCTGCCCTCCTCTGATCGGAACATAAAGAGAACGTAGCGAGGCAAGCTGCGTGTTTCAAGATGCAAAATCGAATGTATGGGGTGTCAGCAGTGCAAATGGTCTCGGAACCATTGTGAAGTGTGAAGAAGCAGCCCCCTGTTGGCATTTTCGATCTTTC
The DNA here is from genome assembly GCF_000247475.1 of Rhizobium sp. PDO1-076. GTDB lineage: Bacteria > Pseudomonadota > Alphaproteobacteria > Rhizobiales > Rhizobiaceae > Allorhizobium. Next base: position 60,619 of record NZ_AHZC01000397.1, read on the forward strand.
ATTCACGCGGCCATGCTGTATGTGATGCCGACATCAGGAACGTGGGGACGAACCAAAATCATGATGGAAATCTTTACCGCCGCAGGTCTTGCGGCAATGTTCCAGGTCATCGCGATCGATCTGGTTCTGGCGGGCGACAATGCGATCGTCATCGGTCTGGCTGCTGCCGGTCTGCCGGCGCATCAGCGCAACAAGGCAATCCTTGTCGGCATCATTGCTGCGACGGTCATGCGTATCGGTTTTGCGTTGGGCACGGCCTACCTTCTCAACATTGTCGGCCTGCAATTGCTGGGTGGCGTGCTTCTGGCCTGGGTATGCTGGAAGATGTGGGTGGAGCTTCGCGCAGCGGCACATGTGCCACATCACGAGGGCGAAACCGACGATGTCGAGCTGAACACCGACAAGACCTTTATGCAGGCGGCAATCCAGATTGTTATCGCCGATGTGTCGATGTCGCTGGACAACGTGCTGGCGGTTGCCGGCGCTGCCAAGGAACACACCTCGATCCTCGCGATCGGCCTTGTCCTGTCAATCGCGCTGATGGGCCTTGCGGCGAATTTCGTGGCCAAGCTGCTGCACAAGCATCGCTGGATTGCCTATGTCGGTCTCGGTGTCATCGTCTACGTCACCGTCACGATGATCTATCACGGCATGATCGAAGTCTGGCCCTACATTTCGGGCTACCTAGCATAAGCGCTATCTGCCAAAGACCGATACAAGAATGCCGGATCCCGCAAAGGATCCGGCATTGCTCTTATCTCGGTTGTGCGGCCGATCGATTTCAGTCGAGGTGGCTCTGCAATCGTGCGGAGAGCGCCGCCACCAGAGCAACGCTGTCATAGGGTTTGCGCACGACGGGCACGTCGGCGAAGTTTTCCGGCACGATGGAGCGGTCATCATAGCCGGTGGCGAAGACGAAGGGGATATTGCGCCGCGCCAGTTCCTCGGCAACCGGCACCGAGGTGTCGCGGCCGAGGTTGATGTCGAGAATGGCAATCCCCGGCGTGAAGTTTTTCAAGCGATTCAGGGCATCGGCGCTCGAACTCGCGGTGACGACGTTTTCCAGGCCGGCATCGGCCAGCATCATCTCGGCGTCCATGGCAATCAGCACTTGGTCCTCGACAAGAAGGATGCGAAGCGAGGAGTCGAGCACGGGCGCGGCACTGGCAGGTGTCGATTGCAACATCTGGCTGTCCATCTGCGGTTCCACTTCTTCCCAAGATAAGAAACGCCCGGGTAGGCGGAATTCGGCAAACAGGCCGGTCGAACGATAGTCAACACGGCTGCTGCCACCCAGATCATAAGGAATGCTGCGCTCAATCAAGGCCGTGCCAAACCCCTTGCGGCTCGGCATGCCGACAGTCGGGCCGCCATCCTCGTCCCAGGTTATCAGGCAATCACCGTTCTCCTCGCTCTGCCACTGGACGGTGAGGCTGCCGCCGGGTGTGGACAGGGCGCCATATTTGGCGGCGTTGGTGCAGAGTTCATGAATGACCAGCGCCGCGACGGCGTGGGCCCTGGCATCCAGCGTCACCGATGGACCAAGCAGCGAAAATTTCGTGTTGCCTGCGCGATAGGGCAGCAGTTCCGTTTCCAGAAGGTTGCTCAGGCCACCGCCGCCGCCGCCTCGGGTCAACTGGTCGTGGGCATGGGAGAGAGCATGAATGCGGCCTCGCAGCGAGCCGATATAGTCCTCGATCGGGCGCGCATCTTTTGTCGGTGCAACGATGAGAGACTTGATAACGGCGAGGATATTCTTGACGCGATGGTTCAGTTCCTCATTCAGCATGCGCTGGCGGACATCGGCCTTGCTGCGTTCTTCCTCCATCATCTCGCTGTGGCGCAGCACGATTTCGACTGTGGCCGAGCGCACGGCTTCGGCGATCTCGATGTCGGATTCGCTCCACGGTTCTGCCTGGCGATGGACCGTCTCCCTCCAGATGGCAAAGCTCTTGCGCGGCGTCAGTCGATCGCCGAGTGGTCCGATGTCGTATGATTTCTCCGGATTGCCGGCCCAGTTCAGCGTCTGGAGACGTTCCTTGCGGAAAAAGAACAGATAGTCACGCGGGATCTGCGATAGCGGGATGGCCATCAGCCCGGAGACATCCTCGAAATAGCTCTCCGCGGCGGGAAAGATCTCGGACAACATGTGGTTTGCCCAGATCCTGCCGTCGGCAACCTCGCCGACAAAACGCGCCAAGGCCGCTTCCCCGCCGGCTGGAGGCGTTGTTCCGACAGAGGTCCATCGCCCGTTCATCCACAAGCCGACGCCGTCGCAGTCGAGCAGTGACTGAAAGGCTGGCAGTGCGCCGACAAACAGCGCATCGACGTCGGAGTAATGCGAAGCCGTCTGGAGGAAATGGTCGAGCGAGCGCCGCGTTTCGTTGGCGATGTCGAGCTTGCGCTTCTGTTTCAGCGCCAGCAGATGTAGCGAGAAGAACTCGCCGAACATTTCAGCGGCGATACGCTCGGACATGCTGAGGGTTTTCGGCGCGTAGTGATGACAAGCGATCAGGCCCCAGAGCGTGCCGTTGGTGATGATGGATATCGACATCGACGCGCCAACACCCATGTTGCGCAGATATTCGCAGTGGATCGGCGAAACGCTGCGCAGGTGCGCAAAGGAGAGGTCGAGGGGCATGCCGGCTGTGTCCAGCTCCGGAACGAGCGGCACCCGGGCGCCGCGGGCATCCGAGATCACCCGGATCGGATTCTGCATGTAAAGCGCGCGCGCCTGGCGGGGGATGTCGCTCGCCGGGAAATACTGTCCGAGGAAGCTCTCAAGGTCGTGGCGCTTGGCTTCGCTGACGACCTTGCCGGATCCATCTTCCTCGAAGCGATAGATCATCACCCGGTCATAACCGAGTACGGCCTGCACCAGGCGGGCCGAGGCGCCGATCAGCGCGTCGATATCGGTGATGTCCTTGACGCGTCCGATCATCTCGCGCGCCAATTGAAGCGGCTGCGTGCGACGTAGTGACGGTTCAAACTCCACAATGGCGCCGCCGTCCTGGCGATGGACGGCGATATCGAAATGAGCGTCGTTCGGCATGCGCATATGTGCAAGCACAGCCGGGCGGCTGGCCTCGGGGGCGGCAGCAATTGCGTTGCGCAGATCGTGAGTGACTTCGGCGCCGAGCAAATCGAGAATCGACCGGCCGTTCAGGTCACCGTCGACATGCAGCATAGCGCCGGCGTTGGCGGAATGGCGCAGAACCTTGGAAAGCTCGCGGTCGCTATGCAGCAGAAACCCATGGGGTTGAATGCTACCGGGGACATGAATGGGTTCACGGTCGCAATTGGAGAGGTCAACGGAGTGTGCTGCGGGCATCAAGAGTACTTTCGAACGCGTTGCGGGCATAGTCGAAGGCGGTATTTGCCCATGCCACAGCGGCTTGTTCGTCATATACCCACACTTTCTCCATACGATCCGAGAACGCGCGCCAGCTGGAAAAGTTCCGTGCCTGGTGAAAAAGATGTCGGGCGCCGAAATCAGCGGAAAATCCGATGTTTTCGGCACGTTTCGCCAGCACGCGCGCGCCAAGAGCCGAGCCTTCGAGCACATATAGAAGCCCGATCAGGCCGTTGCCGGGCGGCGGGACGAAGGGCTCCAGTTGCGCGGGGGTGTCAATGCCGAGGTCGGCCAGATCGTCGGCGATCTCTGTGCCATAGGCGCCCGGCCGCCATTCGCCGAGCTCTTCCGGCATGCTCTTGTCCTCCAGCCATGCCTCGACCGGCAGGCGGAAGCGTGCCATGCCGCTCAGATAACGCCGATAGGCTTGCGGTGTGTCGAAATCACCGATCAGCGCGTCGAGCGCCTGATGCGCGGCGGCGGTCTGGGTTTTCAGGCCTAGCCGTCTTGGGGGAAGATCCATGATCTGGTTTTCGCTTTTTATGTGGTAGTCCAGCGTGCGCGATTGGCGGGTGACACGTCTTGCCTGATCGTCGCTTTTCGGGTCAGAGGCGGCCGAGAAGGTCGGCCTTTTTGGCGGAAAACTCTTCGTCGGTCAAAATGCCCTTGCCATGCAGTTCGGCAAGCCGTTCGATCTTGGCGAAGATGTCCGCTTCTGCGTCTGTCGATGCGATGGACTGAACGGAGAGCGGGTTTGGCGGCGGGGTATTCGACGGCTGTTGGGGCCAGTGCATGGCTTCGGCGCGGGCCGGCGCAAGGCCTGAGTGGCGGGATATGGTCTGGGGTTCCACCGGGGCCATTGCCGCTGCCGGGAATTGCGGCTGAACGACCGGCAGATCAGCCACGCGCACCAGTCCGTATTGCGAGTTGAAGGTCAAAGACTGGTCGCCGCTCTGCTGCTGCGAGAAGCCGCCAATATGGTGGTCTCCGGTGTCATAGATTGTCTGATGTCCAGCAAGGTCGATGACAAGCCGGCGGCTTTCGGGAAAGAAGGCATAACGCAGATTGTTCTGGCTGCCGACCGAGGCGGGATGGCCAAGCTCGGCCGGCCATCCACCGGACGACATTGAGGTGCCGCCGGAGACGAACAGGCTGACGCTGCCGCCGCCCTGCTGCTGCGATTGCCCCTGATAGGAGGTCGGCATCGGGCCGAGCATGTCCTGGCTGCGGATCAGGCCGGACAGTTCCTGGCACAGCCAGTCGACCTTGGCTTTGAGGCCATTGTTGAACATGTCGCCAACCATTGTCATGCCGCCGAGCGACCACTGGCCCATGCCGCCGAGTTCGGGATGGTTGAACTGGGCCTGGGTGCCACCGCCTGCGGCGACCGCCATCAGCATATGGGTTGCGGCATCAAGGCTGATGCCGTGACGGCTGGCCACTTCGGTGAGAATTCGACGGCCATCTTCGCTTAACGGTCGCATGCGCCACCTCCCGCAGTGCAAAAGGACCGGAAAGGGCCGATGCCCCTCCGTCTTTGCCGAGGAGCCCTAGCACAGGACTGGGCTGCAGGACAGCGTCTCGATCAAAGCGGTGGAAGGCCGGGGTTTTGAAGCCAGTGGGCCTCTTGTTCCGCGTTTCCCCCCTGGCATACGTCAAACGACGTATACGGTTTTGCGGCGCAGCATCCGATAGTCCCCTCCAGCAACGGTTAAATTTCATTAACCGACCGGTTGCGAACAAGAAGAGGGGTTCACGGCGATGAATTTGAAGATGAAGCTCACGGGTGCCCTGATGGGCGCCATGCTGTCGACGACAGCCTTCCACGGCGCGTTTGCGCAGGAAGATACGATCAAGATTGGTGTTCTGCATTCGCTTTCCGGCACCATGGCGATTTCCGAGACGACGCTCAAGGATGCCATGCTGATGCTCGTCGAAGAGCAGAACAAGAAGGGTGGCGTTCTCGGCAAGAAAATCGAAGCCGTCGTTGTCGACCCGGCTTCGGATTGGCCGCTGTTTGCCGAAAAGGCGCGTCAGCTGATTTCCCAGGACAAGGTCGCCGCCGTGTTCGGCTGCTGGACCTCGTCGTCGCGCAAGTCGGTGCTGCCGGTCTTCGAAGAACTCAACTCGCTGCTGTTCTACCCGGTTCAGTACGAGGGTGAAGAATCCTCGCGCAACATCTTCTACACGGGTGCCGCTCCGAACCAGCAGGCTATCCCGGCTGTCGATTACCTGGAGAAGGAAGAGGGCGTCGAGCGCTGGGTCCTGGCCGGTACCGACTATGTCTATCCGCAGACGACCAACAAGATCCTGAAGGCCTACCTGATGTCGAAGGGCGTCAAGGAAGAGGACATCATGGTCAACTACACGCCGTTCGGTCATTCCGACTGGCAGACGATCGTCTCCGACATCAAGAAGTTCGGCTCTGCCGGCAAGAAGACCGCCGTGGTTTCCACCATCAATGGTGACGCCAACGTTCCGTTCTACAAGGAACTCGGCAACCAGGGCATCAAGGCGGAAGACATCCCGGTCGTCGCCTTCTCGGTCGGCGAAGAAGAGCTGGCCGGTCTCGACACCGCGCCTCTCGTTGGTCACCTGGCTGCCTGGAACTACTTCCAGTCCGTCGATGCTCCGGTCAATGCCGAATTCATCGAACAGTGGCATGCGTTCACCAAGAACGACAAGCGCGTCACCAACGACCCGATGGAAGCCGCATATATCGGCTTCAACGCCTGGGTTAAGGCCGTCGAAGCTGCAGGAACCACCGATACCGACGCCGTTCTCGACAGCATCATCGGCGTTTCCGTTCCGAACCTGTCTGGCGGCACCTCGACCGTCATGCCGAACCACCACATCACCAAGCCGGTGCTGATCGGCGAAATCCAGGCTGATGGACAGTTCGACATCGTACAGCAGACGCCGTCCGTTGTCGGCGACGAATGGTCTGATTATCTGGCCGATTCGAAGGACCTGATCTCCGATTGGCGCAAGCCGATGGAATGCGGCAACTTCAACGTCGCCACTGGCAAGTGCGGCGGCAAGGGGAGCTGATCGGCTAACCTCGGGGGAGGTTGACCCTTCACCCTAGCCCTCTCCCCGTAATCGGGGAGAGGGGACTTGCCTTGATCCCCGGTTGCGGGGGTGAGGGCCAGGCAGTGCCACATCGTCCTTCTCCCCGTTCACGGGGAGAAGGTGCCGGCAGGCGGATGATGGGCCCAATTGGCTCCGCCGCCCCGCCATCCGGGGGATAACAGAATGCTTATTCGTTTCATCACATTGCTCTTCATTTTCTTCACCTTCGCCGCGCCCACCTTTGCGCAGAGCGATCCCAGGGATCTGATCAACGGTTTGGGCAAGGCCAATTTTAAGCAGGCCGAAGAATTGCTCGGCAAGATCGCTGGAACCGGCGATGCGCGCGTCGTGCCGATGCTGGAAGCCTTTGCCGAAGGCGATCTCTACGTTCGCAAATCGGATGGCGCGGTGTTCGTCACCAAATCGGCCGGCGCCAATATAACCGCCATCGATCCGCTGACCGGTGAGACCGTTGGCGAGGAGCCGAAGAGCGCCTTCACCAAGATCAAGGTCAACAACACGCTGCGTCGTGCGATCCGTTCCGCGCTCGGCGGATTGACGCTTTTGAGCCCCGATCGCTCGGTCAGGCTGCAGGCGGCACAGCAGGTTCTGCAATCTCCCAGCGCCGAGAATCTCGACCTGGTCGAAACGGCCCTGGCCCGGGAAGCCGACGCGGAAGTCAAATCGCGCATGGAGGAAGCCCGCGCGGTGTCGCTGCTGGCGTCTGACCGTTCGGCAGAGGAAAAGCGGGCCGCGATCGACACCGTGGTGTCGCTCGGCGGCCGCGAGGCAATCGGTATCCTGATGACTGTGTCATCATCGATCGGTGATGACCTCAGGCCCGATCTCGACCAGGCGATCAAGAAACTCGAAGGCGGCCTGTTGTTCTGGGATATGGGCCAGAACGTCTGGTACGGCATTTCGCTTGGCTCGGTGCTGCTGCTGGCGGCCATCGGCCTTGCCATCACCTTTGGCGTCATGGGCATCATCAACATGGCACATGGCGAGATGGTGATGATCGGCGCCTATTCGACCTTCATGGTGCAGGAGGTCATTCGGTCCAGTTATCCGGCGCTGTTCGCCTGGTCGCTGGCGATTGCGCTTCCGGTCGCCTTTCTGGTGACGGGCGCAATCGGTCTCGTGATCGAACGCGGCGTCATCCGTTTCCTCTATGGCAGGCCACTGGAAACGCTGCTGGCGACCTGGGGCATTTCGCTGATCCTGCAGCAGGCGATCCGGACGATTTTCGGACCGACCAATCAAGAAGTCGGCAACCCGTCGTGGATGTCCGGCTCGTTTGCGCTCGGTGGCCTGACCATCACCTGGAACCGGTTGTGGATCGTGCTGTTTTCGATGACGATCTTCTTTGCCCTGCTGGCCCTGATGAAACGCTCGGCCTTCGGCCTGCAGATGCGTGCCGTCACCCAGAACCGCCGGATGGCCTCGTCCATGGGCATTCGCACCCCCTGGGTCGATGCCTTCACCTTTGCGCTCGGATCGGGCATTGCCGGCATTGCCGGCGTGGCGCTCAGCCAGATCGACAACGTCTCACCGAACCTCGGCCAGTCCTACATCATCGACAGCTTCATGGTCGTAGTGTTTGGCGGGGTCGGCAATCTCTGGGGCACATTTGTCGGCGCGCTGTCGCTCGGCATTCTCAACAAGTTCCTCGAACCCTCGGTCGGCGCCGTGCTGGGCAAGATCCTCGTGCTGGTGCTGATCATCCTCTTCATCCAGAAACGACCGCGCGGCCTGTTCGCGCTCAAGGGAAGGGCGGTGGAAGCATGATTACCGGCTTCATCCTGCGCGCACTCGAAGGCAAGATCCTCATCGCGATCGCCATTCTGCTCGGCTTTGCGGTGCTGGTTCCGGCGCTCAATCTGTTGACTTCGCCGGACAGTTTCTTCCACATTCCGACCTATGCCATGGCGCTGATGGGCAAGTATCTCTGCTACGCGCTGCTGGCGCTGGCACTGGACCTTGTCTGGGGTTATTGCGGCATTCTCTCGCTCGGCCACGGCGCCTTCTTTGCGCTCGGTGGCTATGCGATGGGCATGTATCTGATGCGCCAGATCGGTTCGCGCGGCGTCTATGGCAATCCTTTGCTGCCGGACTTCATGGTTTTCCTCAACTGGAAGGAATTGCCGTGGTTTTGGCATGGGATGAACTATTTCCCGTTCGCCATGCTGATGGTGCTGGTCGTGCCCGGCCTGCTTGCCTTCGTATTCGGCTGGTTCGCCTTCCGATCCAGAGTAAATGGCGTCTATCTGTCGATCATCACCCAGGCGATGACCTATGCGCTACTGCTCGCCTTCTTCCGCAATGACATGGGCTTCGGCGGCAATAACGGTCTGACGGACTACAAGGAAATCCTCGGCTTCAACGTGCAGGCCGATGGCACCCGTGCAGTGCTGTTTGCGCTGTCTGCCATCATGCTGTCGTTGTGCCTGCTGTTTGCCTCGGCGATTACCCGGTCGAAATTCGGCAAGGTGCTGGTCGGCGTGCGGGATGCGGAAAGCCGCGTGCGCTTCCTCGGCTACCGGGTGGAAAACATCAAGCTCTTCACCTTCGTCGTCTCGGCGATGATGGCGGGCATTGCCGGCGCGCTGTTCGTGCCGCAGGTCGGCATCATCAATCCCGGCGAATTCGCCCCGGCCAATTCGATCGAAGTGGTGGTGTGGACGGCTGTCGGCGGTCGTGGAACCCTGATCGGGCCGATCATCGGTGCCATTCTCGTCAATGTCGGCAAGAGCTACTTTACCGGTGCCTTTCCCGAACTGTGGCTGTTTGCCCTGGGTGGTCTGTTCATTGGCGTGACGCTGTTCATGCCCAAGGGCATTGTCGGTTCGGTCCAGGCCTATCAGGCGCGGCGCAAGGACTTCCGCCAGGCGGCAGATCGAGACGCGGCGGCCAATGACGCCAAATCCCAGGCAACCCCACTGGCGGCGGAGTGAGGCCATGACCGATCAGACGACAAACCAGACCACAAACCGCACAACCAGCAGCCTCCTTTATCTCAATGGTGTCTCCGTCTCCTTCGACGGCTTCAAGGCGCTGAATTCGCTGTCCTTCATCGTCGAACCCGGTGAACTCAGGGCGATCATCGGCCCGAACGGCGCCGGCAAGACGACGATGATGGACATCATCACCGGCAAGACGCGGCCAGACAGCGGCGATGTGTTCTTCGACGGTGGCAAGGTCGACCTGACCAAGCGCGACGAAGCCGAAATCGCCCAACTCGGCATCGGTCGCAAGTTCCAGAAGCCGACGGTGTTCGAGAGCCATACGGTCTGGGACAATCTCGAACTGGCGCTGAACCGCAAGCGCGGCGTCTTCGCGACGCTGTTCTATACCCTGACGGCAGCCGACAAGGCGCGCATCGAGGAAATCCTTGAAACCGTGCGCCTGACGGGCCGAAGGGACGACCTCGCGGCCAATCTGTCGCATGGCCAGAAGCAGTGGCTGGAAATCGGCATGCTGCTGGCGCAGGAACCGAAGTTGCTGCTCGTCGACGAACCGGTGGCGGGCATGACCGATGCCGAGACTGTGGAGACGGCGATCCTGCTCAAGGAAATCGCCAAGACCCGTTCCGTGGTGGTGGTCGAGCACGACATGGGCTTCATCCGCGACCTCGGCGTTAAGGTGACATGTCTGGCGGAAGGGTCCGTGCTGGCCGAAGGCTCGATCGATTTCGTCTCGAGTGACCAGAAGGTCATCGAGAATTATCTGGGGCGGTGAGGGCTCACCCTCCCCCAGAGGGGGAGGGTCGGCGCAAGGCGCCGGGGTGAGGTGAACACTGGTACAAGGATCACCCCCCCATCCGCAGCTTCGCTGCGACCTTCCCCCTCAAGGGGGAGGTGGAAACAAGACAACGGGGGATAAACCCATGCTGACAGTCGAAAACGTCAATCTCCACTACGGTGCCGCGCAAGCCTTGCGCGGCGTGTCGATCAATGCCGAAATGGGCAAGATCACCTGCGTGCTCGGACGCAATGGCGTCGGAAAATCATCGCTGCTCAGAGCTGTGACCGGCCAGCATGCGGTGTCGGCCGGCACCATCACCTTCAACGGCACCAAACTCAACGGCATGGCGCCGTTCAACCGGGCGCGCACCGGGGTCGGGTATGTGCCGCAGGGGCGCGAGGTGTTTCCGCTGTTGACGGTCAAGGAAAATCTCGAGACCGGCTATGCGCCGCTCGACCGCAAGGATCGTTACATTCCCGACGAGATCTTCAGCCTGTTTCCGGTGCTCAACACCATGCTGTCGCGGCGCGGCGGCGACCTGTCGGGCGGACAGCAGCAGCAACTGGCCATCGGCCGGGCGATGGTGACGCGGCCGAAGATCCTGGTGCTGGACGAGCCGACCGAAGGCATCCAGCCGTCGATCATCAAGGATATCGGCCGGGCGATCCGCTATCTGCGTGATTCCACCGGCATGGCGATCCTGTTGGTCGAGCAATATCTCGATTTCTGCCGGGAGCTTGCCGACCACGTCTATATCATGGACCGTGGCGAGATCGTGCATCAGGGGGCGGCCGAAACGCTCGATACGCCGGAGGCCCGCCGTCACCTCACGGTTTGATAAAAGATCGAAATCGATTGTGTCTTCGTGTATGGCTGTGTTGAGGTTTTGTTAAGGCTGAAGGGTTGATGCTGAGGCCAGGCGTGGTAGTTTTCCCGCATCTGCAAACAGAAGGTATAGCCATGACAACCAGCACGGTTCATCACCGCGCGCGGGCAAGCAAGATCGTTGCACGGGTCGCATCGGGGTTCTTTCTTCTCGGCCTGTCAGCCGTCGGTGCGCAAGCAGCCGGTTGCGGTGCAACGTTCGAACCCGGTCGCCATGAGCTGACGATCCAGTCGGGCGGGATGGAGCGGTCGGCCGTCTACGTCATTCCGTCCAATTACAGCGGCAAGCGCAAGGTCCCGCTGGTTTTCGACTTTCACGGCAGCAACAGCAATCCGCAGGTGCAATTGACCCGCAGCCATTGGGACGAGGTTGCCGAGCGCGAAGGCTTCATCGTCATGGCGCTGGCCGGCAGCCTTGATGGCGAATTGCCGCGCACCCATGCCTGGAATGTTCCGGGGGTGACCAAGACCGACGGTGCTGACGACGCGGCGTTTATCCGCGATGCAGTGAAGGTGGCCAAGGACACGTTCTGCGTTGATGCGACCAAGATCTATGCCTCCGGCTATTCCGGTGGCGGGCGCATGCTGTCGCAATATATCTGTAGCGGTTTCGGTGACTTTTCCGCAGCAGGCTTCGTTATGGGGCTGCGCGCGGGGACGCCGGAGCAGGAAAACGGCGTGTGGCGCCCGCGCCGCGAGAGCTGCCAGCCGTCGCGCCCGGTGTCGATCATCGCCTTTTCCGGCATGAAGGATCACGTCAATCCGTTTGACGGTGGCGGCAAGGCCTATTGGCGCTATGGCGGCGAAGTGGCGCTCAACCGCTGGGCGGAACTCAATGGCTGCAACGGCCGTCCACGCGTCGATGACGGCGAAGCGGCAAAGGTCTCGACCTATCTCGACTGCCGCGCCGGTATCAGCGTCATGTCCTACATGATCACCAATGCCGACCATGCCTGGCCGGCACGCACCGTTCGCTTCAGGCTTGCCTCCAACAACGGGGAGGAGAAGATCCGGGAGGTTGATGCGACCGACAGAATGTGGGAGTTCTTCCGAGGTTCGGGTGGTGAACTTGTCGCGGGTGCCGCGTTGAAGCCAGATTGCCCGGACGAACACAACACCGCCTCGCTCAAGGAAGGCGGACAGGGGACACAGTGCAGCCAGCCGGTCAAAGCAGACAGCAACGCGCCGTCGGTGTCGGGAGACTTGTAGCCAAGTCGCTCGGTGGCCGCACAAGGATCGCCGAGTTTTACCAGGAGGGTGCGGCAAAGATCCGCCTGCCGCAGACCTTTGCCGACGAGCTTGAAGCGGTGACGATCAACACCGCCGGCGGGGTGACGGGCGGCGACCAGTTCGACTGGAATTTCACCGCCGGACCGGGCTGTTTCGTCACCGCGACGACTCAGGCCTGCGAGAAGATCTACAAGGCATCTGCCGGCACTGGCCGGATCAATACCCGTATCGAGGTTGCCGGCGGCGCCCGTTTTCACTGGCTGCCGCAGGAAAGCATCCTGTTCGACAACGCGTCGCTGACCCGCACGCTAGAGGTCGATCTTGCCGCCGATGCCGAGTTTGTTGCTGTCGAGGCGATCCTGCTTGGACGCCGTGCCATGGGCGAGGCGATGAATGCCGGGCTGGTTCGCGATCGCTGGCGCATCCGCCGCGATGGGCAGTTATTGCATGCCGAAGACCTTAAACTCAGCGGTGATGTTGCCGGTCTGGTTGGCGAACGCGCGGTCCTCGACGGTCGGGTCGCATTTGCCACGCTGATCTATGTCGGGCCGATGGCGGAGACCTATCTTTGCCATTTGCGTGACCTGATTGGCGATAAAATGGGCGGTGCAAGTCATTGGCAAGGCAAGCTTGTTGCCCGTGTTGCGGCCGAAGACGGTTTCACTTTAAGAAAAACCCTGATCCCGATGATTTCGGCCTTGCGCGGTGGCGCGTCTGTGCCGAAAGTCTGGAATCTCTGACGATAGGCATAGTGGAGCGGTCATGAATCTGACGCCAAGGGAAAAAGACAAATTGCTGATTGCCATGGCGGCCATCGTCGCGCGCCGGCGGCTGGAGCGGGGCGTGAAGCTCAACTATCCGGAAGCGATCGCGCTGATCACGGACTTCGTCGTCGAGGGCGCGCGCGACGGTCGTCCGGTCGCCGAACTGATGGAAGCCGGTGCGCATGTCATCACCCGCGATCAGGTGATGTCCGGCATTGCTGAGATGATTCACGACGTGCAGGTCGAGGCGACGTTTCCGGACGGGACCAAGCTGGTGACCGTTCACGAACCGATTCGATAGGATCCCGATCATGGCGCTGGAACTTCGACCCAATTGCGAATGCTGTGACAAGGACTTGCCGCCGGAAAGCCTGGACGCGGTGATGTGCAGTTTCGAATGCACGTTCTGCACCGATTGCGCGACCGATACGCTCGGCGGCTTCTGCCCGAATTGCGGCGGCGAACTGGTTCGGCGTCCGGTTCGTCCGGCGGCAAAGCTGGTGAACAATCCTGCATCGACGAAACGCGTTTTGAGGGCCGAGGGCTGCAAGGCTCTTTCGGCTGCCTGATTGAAAGGGAAAGAGCTGATGATCCCCGGTGAAATCATTGCCGCCAGCGGCGAGATCGAACTCAATGTGGGCCTTCCGACGCTGACGATCGAGGTGGCCAATAGCGGCGACCGGCCGGTTCAGGTGGGTAGCCACTACCACTTCTACGAAAGCAATGCCGGGCTGGTCTTTGACCGCGAGCCGACTCGTGGCATGCGCCTTGATATTCCGGCAGGCACTGCCGTGCGCTTCGAGCCGGGCCAGAAACGTCAGGTGACTTTGATTCCTTACGGCGGCAAGCGGGAAGTCTATGGATTTCGCCAGCAGGTCATGGGGAAACTCTAAGATGGCTGTGGCGCATTATCATGGCAGCTGTCAGTGCGGCGCCGTTTCCTTCGAGGTCGACGCGAATCTGGAGAAGACCGTGACCTGCAATTGTTCGCGCTGCCAGCGTCTTGGCATCGTGCTCGCCTTTGCCGCGCGCGAAGTGTTCACGCTGAAATCCGGAGCGGACAACCTCACCGAATACCTGTTCAACAAGAAGACGATCGAGCATCAGTTCTGCAAGACCTGCGGCATCGAGAGCTTTGCCTATAGCGCCATGCCGGATGGTACTAAGATGGTGGCGGTCAACGTTAATTGCCTCGACGGTGTCGACCCGCGAGCATTGACCTCGCAACATTATGACGGAGCGTCGCATTAGGGCGAAGCAGGGGAGGAAGCCGTGGTGAAGTCCCTGGCGGTGGCGATGTTGTGTGGTTGCGTGCTGTTGGTCGATGGACCGGCGGTCAGCGAAGATGCGACCGACGTCGACTGCAGCAAGGCCGAAACCCAGATGGACATGAATTTTTGCGCCGCCAAGGATTACGAGACCGCGGACAGGGCGCTGAATGCCCAATGGCTGCTGACCAAGGCGATGATGGACAGGGTGGACACCGAGCGCGGGCAAAAAGACGGGGCCAAGAAGCTTGTCACCAGCCAGCGCGCCTGGCTCGCATACCGCGATGCGCAATGCGAACTGGACGGTCACGCGATGGATGGCGGCAGCGCGCAGCCATTGCTGGTTTCTTCGTGCCTCGCGGATCTGACGCGCAAACGTACGGACGAATTGAAGAGCCTCGACGAAGTCTTCGGGAACTGACAGGACGGATATGGCAGGGGCACGAAAGGTGATGATCGTCGGCAACGGGCCGGTCGCAGACAATGCGGCCGCGCTGATCGATGCCGCAGATCTTGTCATCCGCTTCAATGGCAGCCGCAATTTTGGCGTTGCCGGACGGCGCACGGATGTGGTGGCGCTGTGCAATACCGGACGTCCTGCCGCCGCCATGCTGGCGGATCCTGCCTGGCGCGACAGCGATGCGGTGCGTGGGGCATCTGAAATCTGGTCGGTGCGACACCCGGAGAAATTTGCCGAGTTGGGGGTGGCGCTTGCCGCCAGCCATCCTGAACTGGATGATTTTTGCGACGATTATACCCAGGAGTTCGCCGCTTTCGCGACAGCGAAGGGCAAAGGCTACCGGGTGATTTCCCCGGCGGTGCATGAAGCGGTCGATGCCGCGCTCGCCGAGCATCAGGCCGAAGCCTATGTCGTGCCGTCGAGCGGCATGGTGGTGGTCGCCGCTGTCCTGTCCGACATGGCACATGCCAATGACAATGTCGTGCTTGCCGGTTTCAGCCATGTCGGGTGGGACGGCCATCCCTTCGCGGCCGAGAAGCGTTTGATCGAAAGCTATATTAAGGCCGGCCGCCTGACGCGGCTTCTGCCTGTTTCTGCATCCTCCCTCTCCCCAGGAGCCTAGTGCCATGTCCTTTAAAATGTCTCGCGCCGCCTATGCCTCGATGTTCGGACCGACGATCGGCGACAAGGTGCGGCTGGCCGATACCGAATTGTTCATCGAGGTGGAGAAGGACTTCACCATCTATGGCGAGGAAGTGAAATTCGGCGGCGGCAAGGTGATCCGCGATGGCATGGGCCAGAGCCAGGCGACACGCGCAGAAGGTGCCGTCGACACGGTGATCACCAATGCGCTGATCGTCGATCACTCGGGTATCTACAAGGCCGATGTCGGGTTGAAGGATGGCCGCATCCACGCAATCGGCAAGGCCGGTAATCCGGATACCCAGCCGGGCGTGACGATCATTGTCGGTCCGTCGACCGAGGCGATCGCCGGCGAGGGCCGGATCCTGACGGCCGGCGGCATGGACGCGCATATCCATTTCATCTGCCCGCAGCAGATCGAAGAGGCGCTGATGTCGGGCATCACCACCATGCTCGGCGGCGGTTCGGGGCCTGCCCATGGTACGCTTGCCACCACCTGCACCGGTGCCTGGCATATCGAGAGGATGATCGAGAGCTTCGACGCTTTCCCGATGAACCTGGCGCTGGCGGGCAAGGGAAATGCCTCGCTGCCGGCACCGCTGGAGGAAATGATCCTGGCCGGCGCGTCGTCGCTGAAGCTGCACGAAGACTGGGGTACGACGCCGGCCGCGATCGACAACTGCCTGACCGTTGCCGACCAGTATGACGTGCAGGTGATGATCCATACGGATACGCTGAACGAGAGCGGTTTCGTCGAAGACACGATCGGGGCGATCAAGGGCCGGACCATCCATGCCTTCCACACGGAGGGTGCGGGCGGTGGCCATGCGCCTGATATCATCAAGATCTGCGGCCAGCAGAATGTCATCCCGTCATCGACCAACCCGACCCGGCCCTATACGGTCAATACCGTTGCCGAGCATCTCGACATGCTGATGGTCTGCCATCACCTGTCGTCGTCGATCCCGGAGGACATCGCCTTTGCCGAAAGCCGTATCCGCAAGGAGACGATTGCGGCGGAGGATATTCTCCACGATATCGGCGCGTTTTCGATCATCTCGTCGGACAGTCAGGCGATGGGCCGGGTCGGCGAGGTCGCCATTCGCACCTGGCAGACGGCGGACAAGATGAAGCGCCAGCGCGGTCGCCTGCCGCAGGACCGGGGCGAAAATGACAATTTCCGGGTCAAGCGCTATATCGCCAAATACACGATCAACCCGGCAATCGCCCATGGCCTCAGCCATGAGATCGGTTCGGTCGAGGTCGGGAAGCGCGCCGACCTGGTGCTGTGGTCACCGGCCTTCTTCGGCGTGAAGCCGGAAATGGTGCTGCTCGGTGGCTCGATTGCGGCAGCGCCAATGGGCGATCCGAATGCCTCGATCCCGACACCGCAGCCGATGCACTACCGACCGATGTTTGCCGCCTATGGCAAGCTCCGGACCAATTCCTCGGTCACATTCGTCAGTCAGGCCTCGCTTGATGCCGGTCTCGCCCGACGTCTCGGCGTGGCGAAGAAACTGCTGGCGGTGAAGAATGTCCGCGGCGGGATTTCCAAAGCGTCGATGATCCACAATGACTTGACGCCACATATCGAGGTCGATCCGGAGACCTATGAAGTGCGTGCCGACGGCGAATTATTGACTTGCGAGCCGGCAACGGAGCTGCCGATGACGCAGCGCTATTTCCTGTTCTGATCGCCGAGATCTTGCGCCGCATATTGAAATGGTTCGGTGGCGGGATTGTCGTGATCCTGCTGCTGTTTGTTCTGGGGGTGGTGGTACCGCGTCCATTGCTGGGTCGGCCGGAAGCCGCCGGCGGGGCCGATTCGCGGCAGATCCTGCTGTTGGCCAATGCCATTCACACCGATATCGCACTTCCGCTCGATGCCGATCTCCGGGCGAAGTTTGCCGAGCTTGCTGACCACGGTTTTGATATCGGCAATCCGAACGCTGCCTATCTGGTCGTCGGCTGGGGTGGCCGGGCTTTCTACATCGAAACGCCTGCCTGGAGCGAACTGAAGCCGCTGCCGGTGCTGAAGGCGTTGACGGTCGACCGGTCCGTCCTGCATCTCGATCTGGCGGGCGCGATTGCCGACGATGCACCCTTTGCCAGACGGCTGTCGGTCACCGAGACCGGCTATCGCCAACTGCTCGATCATGTTCGTACAAGCTTCGCCCGCAAGGATGGGCGCATGCAGGTGATCGATGGCGTTGGTTACGGCGCGACCGACGCCTTCTTCGAGGCCAATGGCGCCTTCAATGCCTTTCTCGGCTGCAATACCTGGACGGCAGCCGGACTGCGCGCCGCTGGTCTTCGCACAGGCTGGTGGACGCCGTTGCCGCAGATGCTGGAATGGTCACTGAACATTCAGCGTTAGAGCTACATTAGCATATTCGCCCAGCGCATGGCTGCTATGCCGGCATGTTGAAATCGCGATTGCATGCTGCATTGCACCAGTTCCTGGGCTAGGTCTGAACGGCTATTTCAATGGCGTGCCGCGTGCTCCCAACACGCGCGTGCGCCGGCCCAGACAGGAGATCCGTACCATGCTTATTGGCCGCAAAGTGCCTGATGTGACTTTCCGTACCCGTGTCCGCGACGAGGCCGTCGGCGGTGCAAACCCGTTTCGCTGGCAGGACGTCCGTTCAGCCGATTATTTCGATGGTAAGCGGGTCATCCTGTTTTCGCTGCCGGGTGCATTTACGCCGACATGCTCGACCTTCCAGTTGCCGGATTTCGAAAAGATGCACGTCGATTTTCAGGCTGAAGGCATCGACGAGATCTATTGCATCTCGGTCAACGATGCTTTCGTGATGAATGCCTGGGGCAAGAGCCAGGGCCTGGAAAACGTCAAGCTGATCCCGGACGGTTCCGGCGAGTTTACCCGCAAGATGGGCATGCTGGTTCGCAAGGACAATGTCGGCTTCGGACTGCGCTCCTGGCGTTATGCAGCGATCATCAACAACGGCGTTGTTGAACAGTGGTTTGAGGAAGAGGGCTACTGCGACAATTGCGACAGCGATCCCTATGGTATCTCTTCGCCGCAGAACATCATGGAAAACCTGAAGGCGAAGCAGGCCGCTTAACGACTGCGATATCGCCAGTCGACCGTCTGAAGGCCCGGCTTTGCCGGGCCTTTTTTGGTCAAGTGCATGCAACTTCTGGGTGGTTTTCTGGCGGTGCCAATCATTAATGAATTGGACACTTTCTGATTGTGTCCGCATTCAATTTTTTGTGTGTATGCAGGCTGTGTTCCGCGTAGAGGCAAAACACCACAGTGGCTGATAAAACGCATCAAATTCCGGCAAAATCCAAAAAAAGTCACCTCTATCGGTTGCGCTGAAAGCCGATAGAGCGCCCCTATAAGTTGGGCTCCGGACCATTTTCGGGTGTCTTGATTTCATTTGCGTGACTGGTTGTATTTTAACGAATTGGTTAGCGAATGGGGAAGATTACCTCCCTATTCGATTATTGCAGAGCGGACGAGGAGCGACTCGTGAATTTCATCGAAAAATGGCTGTCCCTACAGATCGATCTCGGCAGTTTCGACAGCCGGGCTGCGATCTGGAGTTTCGCCGCAAAGATGAGCTTCAGGGCGGTGATCCTGGCCTGCATCTTCAGCCTGGCAGGTTTGCCGCTGCTTTACGCGTTTGGCATCCTGACGCTTTCCGTCTCTGAGGCGGTCAAGCTTTCGGTGGCGTTTTCATGGCTGTTCGGCGGCGCCGTTTCCGGTGCGCTGGCGTTGGTCACCGGGGGCGTGATTCGGGATCTGGCTGTCTCGCGCGCAGAATTCGAACGGCTGAGCCAGACGGATGCGTTGTCAGGCCTTTCCAACCGACGTGCCTTCAACGATGCCCTTGATTCGGTTCAGGGCGAAGCGTCGCTGGCGATCATCGATATCGATCGATTCAAGGCGATCAATGACCGGTTCGGCCACCATTCGGGCGACATGGTCATCCGCGGAGTCTCCGACATCCTGCGCGAGGTATTCTACGATTGCCACGTCGTGGCGCGGCTCGGCGGCGAGGAGTTCGGCGTGATCATCTGCGGCGGCGGCATTGCGCAGCGGTTGGCTCTGGTCGAGCGCGCGCGCATGCTGGTCGGTTCGCGCGGCATCGATTGCCAGGGCCAAGTCGTCTCTGTCACGATATCGGCCGGTGTTGCCGAATTCGTTGTCGATCGGCGCTCCGAATGCGTCTATGCGCGCGCCGACAATGCGCTTTATATGGCCAAGGGCGAAGGTCGCGATCGTGTGTTGCACGAGCAGTCGATGATCCTCGACGACCCGCATGAAACGGCGGAAGAAACCGGTTACCCGCGCGCTGTTTTCGGTGCGGTTCCGATGCGCAGCTGAAGATCAATCTTGCCGACTGCCTTCGTCTTGTGCATGGTTCAAAAACAGCCAATTCGGAGATATCATGCAGCGAGCCACCTCCATCATGCCAGCCGGATCGATGGCGGCCCAGCCGGAAGGAACGGTCGTGCTTGCGCATGACGAACGCCATCTCCGGCGCAAGCTTCTGCATCTCGACGATGGCGAAATGGTCATGCTCGACCTCAAGGAGCCGGTGTCTCTCGCCGATGGCGACCGGCTGATGCTTGAAGACGGCACGTCGATCGAGGTGAAGGCAGCAGAAGAGAGGCTTTTCGACATTCGGCCGCGTGATAGCCAGCATCTCATCGAACTTGCCTGGCATCTCGGCAATCGTCACCTAGCCGCTCAGATCGAGCTTGAGCGCATCCTGATCCAGCGCGACCATGTCATCCGGGACATGCTGATCAGCCTTGGCGCGACGGTCACCGAAGTGATCGAGCCATTCCAGCCGGTGCGCGGCGCCTATCATTCGCATGGTGGCCATAGTCACGGCCATGGCTGAACAGTCTCTCTCCGACGCATCGCCGAGGCGGGGATTGCTTCGGCTTCTGGCGTGGTTGTCGCCGGCCTTTCCGGTCGGCGGTTTTGCCTATTCCGGCGGACTGGAGAGTGCGATCGTCGATGGACACATCGCCAACAGGGATGACCTGTCGCGCTGGCTGCGTCTGCTGCTTGCCGATGGCGGCTTGCGCAATGATGCGATCCTTCTGGTCGAAGGGCATCGGCACTCTGCCGACGAAGCGGCGCTGTGCGCGGTTTTGTCCCTTGCATCGGCACTTGCGGGTTCGGCAGAGCGCCATGCCGAAATTGTCCGGCAGGGCGAAGCATTCGTGACGGCAGCCCGCGCATGGCCGCATCCGGTCCTGGAAACGCTGACGGGTTCCGCGATCTACAGTGTTGCGGTTGGCGCCGTGGCTGCGGCGCATGGAGTTTCTGTCGGGGACGCAATTGCCGCTTTCCTGCAGGCACAGGTCAGCCAGTTGATTTCCGTTGCGATCCGCCTCAGCGTGATCGGTCAAACGCAGGGCGTGGCGCTGATTGCCGAGATCGAGGCCGATATTCTCGGCAGCATCGATGCGATCGAGCGCATGGGGGGCGGTGATCTCGGCAGTGCGTCAATCATTGCCGAGACACTCAGCATGCGGCACGAGACACAATATTCGAGACTTTTTCAGTCCTAGACGAGCACGGTCCGGGAAGTGCAGCCTGATGACGGCTAAATGACAGGAATGACAGGATGAAATCGAACAATGGTCCTCTTCGGGTTGGTATCGGCGGACCGGTCGGCTCCGGCAAGACGGCACTGACGGAGAAGCTTTGCAAGGCGATGCGCGACGACTATTCCGTCGCGGTCGTCACCAATGACATCTATACGCGCGAGGATGCGGATGCGCTGATCCGCATGCAGGCGCTGTCGTCGGATCGCGTGGTCGGCGTGGAGACGGGGGGCTGTCCCCATACGGCGATCCGTGAAGATGCCTCGATCAATCTGCGCGCGATTGCCGATCTGAACGCGCGGATCCCCGATCTGGATATCGTGTTCATCGAATCAGGCGGCGACAATCTCGCCGCAACGTTCTCGCCGGATCTCGCCGACATCACGCTCTATGTGATTTCCGTCTGTCAGGGTGAGGAAATTCCGCGCAAAGGCGGTCCGGGGATCACGAAGTCCGATCTGCTGATCATCAACAAGACCGATCTGGCACCGCATGTCGGCGTCGATCTCGAGGTAATGGAGCGGGATGCGGACCGGATGCGCGCGCAGCGACCATTCGTGTTTACCGACCTCAAGCGCGGCTCCGGTGTCGAGCGGGTCGTGCGGTTTCTGCAGGAGAGCGGCGGGCTCTGAGCGCCGCTTCGCAGATCCCGTTCAAATCTGCTTCAGCGCGGTCACGTCGGTTATCTGGATGGTGCGGCCGCGCACAGTGACGCCTGCACGCCTGAGGGTCGAGAAGGCGCGCGACAAGGCTTCCGGCGCAAGGCCGAGCTTTCCTGCCAGAAGGCTTTTCTGGAAAGGCAGACGGATCGAGACCGGGCCACCTTCTTTCTCGCAGGTCGACAACAGATAGTGGGCGACTCGTTGCGGGGCCGTCTGCAGCCGGTCATTGGCGATGCAATCCATCGTCGTGCGCAGATGGTCGGACAGGCTGCGGATGATCGACTTGGCCACGTCCTTCTCGACCTCGGCCAGTTGACGCACCTTTTGCAGGTCGAAACGGCCCAATGTCGCGGTATCGGCGGCCTGGGCATTGTAGAGATAACGGTCGCCCATCGGCAGCAGGCATTCGGAGAAAACGTCGCCGGGGCCACAGATGCGGATATCCGCCTCGCGACCATCCTTGTTCAGCCGATACAGTCGGACATAGCCGCTGAGCACGCAGTAGAAGAACTCGGCCGGTTCACCTTCGCGAAACAGCACATCACGTGCTTCGTAGTTCGTCACGCTGATGATTTCCAGCATGCCGGCCAAAGCCGACGGGCCAAGCGTCGCCAGAAAGGACGTTCGCAGCAATGTGTTCTTGTCTCTAACGTTCAGTCTCAGCATCTTGTTCACAGTCCCGCACTCCCATGGCTCCTGCCTGGCAAAATCCAGCCCGTGACCTGCGGGCGGAAATGGCCCGGTCGCGGATCAACGGCCAGCTTCGTCATTTCTCTCGTCTTTATCCACGGCATGCGACCGACGGGCAAGTGACGAGAGGCAAGCAGATCACTCTCTCAGTGCGTGCAATCTATGACAGTTATGTTGGGCCTGATTTGATTTCGATCAATCGACGTTCAAGGTTCTGCTAAAATTCAGCAGGGAGGCGCATGAAAAAAGCCGGCGGCGCCGGCTTTCCTCTCTCGTTGGTTCCCTGTCGTCTATTCCGCAGCAAGGGGTGGCAGGGTAACAACATTGTTGCTTTCACTCCGCCGGCTGGCAGGCGTGGTGCGCTCTACCGCGGCGACCCGGTCATACAGTTCGGCGACCGCGACCGTCAGGTGCTCCGAGCTCAGCGGCTCGATTTCCTGCTCCTTCTTGCCGACGAGGCGGCTGAAGATCCTGCTGAGCAGGCGCGACAGATCGTCGAGGATGAGGAAGAAGGCCGGCACGACCACGAGGCTGAGCACAGTCGAGACGATGATGCCGCCGATGACCGCAATCGCCATCGGCGCGCGGAACGAGCCGCCTTCGCCGACGCCCAGCGCCGACGGCAGCATACCCGCCGACATGGCGATGGAGGTCATGATGATCGGCCGGGCGCGCTTGCGGCCGGCTTCCACCATGGCTTCCAGGCGATCCATGCCGAGGTGGCGCATCTCGATGGCGAAATCGACCAGCAGGATGGCGTTCTTGGTCACGATACCCATCAGCATCAGGATGCCGATAAGGACAGGCATGGAGAGCGCATTGTTGGTGACGATCAGGCCGACCGCAACGCCGCCGATGGCCAGCGGCAGCGAGAACAGGATGGTGAACGGCTGGATCACATCCTTGAACAGCAGGATGAGAACAGTCAGCACGAGCAGCACGCCGAGCAGCATGGCATTGAGGAAGCTCTGCTGCATCTCCGCCTGTATCTTGGCGTCGCCGCTCTCGGCGAGACGCACAGAGGCGGGCAGGTTGGCATTGTCCACCGCGTTGCGGAAGGCTGCTGTCGCCGTATCGAGGGCAACCCCCTGCGGCAGACCGGCGCCGATGGTGACGAACCGGTTGCGGTCATTGCGCTTGATCGAACTGACGCCTTCCGAATAATCGATATCGGCGACGCTCGAAAGCGGCACGGCCTGGCCGGTAGACGTGCGAATTTTCAGTGCACGGATGGCGGCAAGATCGGTCCTAAGGTCGAGCGAGGCCTGGACCCGAATCGGGATGAGGCGGTTGTCGAGGGCGATTTTTGGCAGGGCCGCGTCGATGTCGCCGATGGTGGCGACCCGGACGGTCTGGGCAATCTGCTCGGCGGTGATGCCAAGCCGTGCGGCTTCATCCGACCGTGGCCGGATCTGCAGTTCTGGCCGGGGCAGGGCACCTTCGGCGCTGGCATTGGCCAGTTCCGGCAGGGTGCGCAGCTTGGCCTCGAGAATGGCGACGGCCTCGTTCAGTTCCTCTTCGTTCTTGGAGAGGAAGTTGAAGGCAATGTCGCGTTCGCCGCGATCATTGAGTTTTAGGACGCGGATATCGGCGATCGGCGCGAGCCTGGCGAAAACCTCTTCCTCGATCTCCCATTGCGGCCGGATACGGCCGTGGATTTCCATCTTCGGCATGAACTGGCCGATCAGCGGCAAGCCACCCAGACCCTTGTTGACGAGCGTCTTCACCAGAGAATGCTCGATGTGGTCGAGGTTCAAGGTAACGCTGGCGCGGCGCAATTCCATATCGCCCTTCGGCGATGCGCCGCCCAGGACGAAGATGCTGGAGATATCGTCGATATCGGCCAGCGCTGCATGGATCTGGTCGGTCTTGCGCTCGGTTTCCGCGAGCGTCGCATTCGGCGGAAGCTCGACGGAGATGACGATGCGGCCGGCGTCTTCCGGCGGCAGGAAGCTGCCGGGAACCTGGGCAAGCAGTGCAAGAGATGCGATTAGGAAGGCTATAGCGGCGCCCAAGGTCAGCAGCCGCGATAGCCAGCTGAAGCCGACGCGTGCAAACATGAAATGAACGAACTTATCAATCTTGCGGGTGGAGTTCTCTGTGCGTTGCAGTACGCGGCCGGCCCACCTGCTCAGAAACTGCGGTGCCCATCCGCCGGTAGTCGCCCTCACGACCCGAGTGTACCCGCGCATCAATAGGCCGTCGTTGTTGATATGGTCATCCATCGCATCTTCGGCACGCATCAGATAGGCGGCCATCAGCGGAGTGATGAGGCGCGCGACCATCAGCGAGAAGAAGACCGAGAAGGCAACCGTCAGGCCGAACTGGATGAAATACTGGCCCGGAATGCCCGGCATGAAGGAGACCGGTACGAAGACGGCGATGATGGTGAACGTCGTGGCGATGACGGCGAGGCCGATTTCGTCCGCCGCCTCGATCGCCGCCCGGTAGGGCGTCTTGCCCATCTTGATATGCCGGGCGATGTTTTCCACCTCGACGATCGCATCATCGACCAGGATGCCGGTCGCCAGCGTCAGGGCGAGGAAGCTGACAAGGTTCAGCGAGAAGCCCATCATGCCCATGATCCAGAAGGTCGGGATCGCGGATAGTGGCAGGGCAACAGCGGAAATCAGCGTGGCACGCCAGTTGCGCAGGAAGATGAAGACGACGATGACGGCGAGGATCGCGCCTTCGATCAGCGTGTGCATCGCGGCTTCGTAGTTGCCGTAGGTGAAGTAGACGGAATCGTCGATCATCTCGATCGCGACGTCGGGATTTTCCGCCCGGACCTTGGCGAGGCTTTCCGCAACGGTTTCGGCGACCGTCACTTCGCTGGCGCCCTTGGCGCGGAAGACGGCGAAGGTGACGACGGGCTTGCCGTCGAAGCGGGCGAAGGATTTCTGTTCCTCGTAGGTGTCCTTGATCGTGCCGAGGTCCGACAGTTTGACGAAGCGGCCATTGCTCAGCGCGATCGTGGTGTTTTGCAGACTTGCAACGTCGCGGCTGTCGCCAAGCGTGCGGATCGACTGCTCGGCGCCGGCGACCTGGCCGCGACCGGAGCCAAGATCGACATTGGTACCGCGCAACTGGCTGCTGATATCGGCGGCGGTGACGCCGAGCGCGTTCAGGCGGTTGGGGTCGAGTTCGATGCGGATTTCACGGTCGGCACCGCCATAGCGGTCAACGCGGCCGATGCCGGGCTGGCCCTGGAGGGCGCGCTTGATCGTGTCATCGACGAACCACGAGATTTCCTCGATGTTCATATTCGGGGCGGAGACCGCAAAGCTCTGGATCGCCTGGCCTTCGACGTCGATCTTGGTGACGATCGGCTCATCCACCGTTGCCGGAAGGTCGCCGCGGATCTGGTCGATCGCGTCCTTGACGTCCTGCACCGCCTGTTCGGTCGGCACTTCCATGCGGAACATGACAAGCGTCTGCGACTGGCCGTCGGTGACGGTCGAGGTGAGTTCGTCGACGCCGGTGATCGACGCCACCGCGTCTTCGACTTCCTTGGTGACCTGGGTTTCCAACTCGGACGGGGAGGCGCCGCTCTGGGTAACGGTGATGGCCACCAGTGGTACGTCGATATTAGGAAAGCGCGTGATCGGCAAAGCGATGAACGACTGGATGCCCACCACCATCAATAGGAAGAAGGCCAGGATCGGCGCAATCGGATTTCGGATAGCCCATGCGGAGAAATTCATAACCCGCGTGCCTCTCAGTTGGAAACGGTGCTGTCATCGACCGGCTTGATGCGGTCACCGTCGCGCACGAACGCGCCGGCCTTGGCAACGACGCGGTCGCCTTCCTTCAATCCCTTGACCACCTGGATATAGGCGCCATCCTGAATGCCGGTCTCGATCCTGACCAGCTTGACGACGCCATCCTCGACGATGCGTGTGGTCGTTTCACCCTTGGCGGTAGTGATTGCCGAGAGCGGAAGGGCAATGCCTTCCGCCTCGTTGATGATGATGTCGGCAGTGCCATACATGCCGGAGCGAGCCGCGCTATCGTCGTCGATGGCAATATGCACGGCGCCAAGGCGGGTCTGTGCATCGATGACCGGGGAAACGAGGCGGACCGAGCCGGTCAGCTTCTCAGCGCTGCCGCCGACGGTGATCAGGGCCTTCTGGCCCGGCTTCAAACGGAGGATTTCATTTTCGGACACGTCGGCGATCAATTCGATCTGGCCGTCGCGGATGACGGTGAAGAGCGGCTCGCCCGCGCCGCTGGCAATGGCGCCGATGCGGGCATTGCGGGCAGCAATGGTGCCGGCGACGGGCGACTTGACGTCCGTCCTCGCCAGTTTCAGGTCAATGTCATTGATCCGGCTTTCGACCACGGTGACGTCCGCCTGGGCAACGGTGATGGCCTGACGTGCAGTTTCGGCTTTTGCGTTGGCGCTGGCCAGCGTCGTTTCGGCCTGTTCGAGCTGTGACGTCGATACCGTGCCGGTCGTGCTCAGGCGGGTGGCGCGCTCGAACTGGCGCTGCGCATCCTTGGCACTGGCCTCGGCCTCGATCAATTGGGCGCGATATTGCGCAAGCCCGGCTTCGGCCTTCGCCTTATTGGCAATCAGCTGGCTCTTTTCCAGCAGCAGGCTGTCATCGTTCAGCCGCGCAACGACGGCATCCTTCGCAACCTGGTCACCAACATCGGCTTCGAGCGTCTTGGTCAGCAGGCCTTCGACCTGCGGCTGGACATAGACTTCCTCTTCGGCCTTGACCGTACCTGTCGCGACAATCCGGTCCGTCAGGTCGCGGGTCTTGGCTGTCGTCACCACGATGGCCGGCAAATTCGGCGTCGCTACAGGCGCTGCCGGTTCTTGCGCAAAAGCAATCGTGCCGGACAAGGAGAGTGTGGCGGCCAACAGAATTGACGTGGCGCTAGTATTTCGCAGCATGGCTACCTTCCAAAAAGTATGTCGCAGATCTAGCTCATATTACGCAGCGCGATCACAATCGGCTCACTGCCGGTGCGATATGGCCATTTGGCGGCGCCGCGGCTCTGCTGAACTTTATCATGCCTCAAAATGCTGCGTGGCAACAGGTGGTGATGGAAAAACCACCTGCAAGGCTTGTCTAGCGATATTCGTCGCCGAATATGGACAAATGTTTGGGGAGGCGGCCTGGTGTTGCCGATTTGCCCGCTTTAGTAGTTGCGAACTGTATGTAATGCTTATATTTTCTTGGGTTGCACGGGGCCGAAGCCCCGTGCTTTCTGAATGGTCCGAAAGACTACTTCAAAGCGGCATCGGTGATCTCGGTGGTGAAGGCGCCAGTCGGCTCCTTGGTGATCACCGGGTCCGAGCCGCCACCGAGCAGGGTCTTCACGGTGCGCTCATAGGCGGCCTTGTCAAGTGCGCCATTCGAACCAGCCGTCAACTTGGCGACTTCGCCCATCATGCGCTTCTGGTGGACTTCGGTCTGTGCGCCCGAGGCGTCGTTTTCGAGAACGATCTCGGCTGCTTCATCCGGGTTGCTTTCGGCATATTTCCAGCCCTTCATCGAAGCGCGGACGAACTTGACCATCTTCTCCTTGAAGGCCGGGTCTGCCAGCTTGTCTTCCAGCACGTAGAGACCGTCTTCCAGCGTGGCCACGCCTTCGTCTTCATACTTGAAGGTCACAAGTTCCTCCGGCTTGATGCCAGCGTCGATGACCTGCCAGTATTCGTTGTAGGTCATGGTCGAGATGCAGGCAGCCTGCTTCTGCAGCAGCGGATCGACGTTGAAGCCCTGCTTGAGGACGGTCACGCCGCCTTCGGAGCCATCGGTCTTGATGCCGAGTGTGCCCATCCACGACAGGAACGGGTATTCGTTGCCGAAGAACCAGACGCCGAGCGTCTTGCCCTTGAAGTCTTCCGGCTTGGTGATGCCGGTTTCCTTGAGGCATGTCAGCATCATGCCCGAGGACTTGAACGGCTGGGCAATGTTGACGAGCGGAACGCCTTTTTCGCGGGTGGCAAGAGCCGACGGCATCCAGTCGACGATGACGTCGGCGCCGCCACCGGCCAGCACCTGCGGCGGCGCGATATCCGGACCGCCCGGCTTGATTTCGACATCGAGGCCTTCCTCTTCGAAAAAGCCCTTGTCCTTGGCGACGTAGTAGCCGGCAAACTGGGCCTGGGTGACCCATTTCAACTGCAGCGTGACCTTGTCGGCAGCGGCTGCCTGCATGGCCGTCAGCGAGACGGCGGCAGCCAGCAGCATGGATGTGAGTTTGATAGTCATTTCAGTTCCCTCTTTTTTTGTTAGGTCTTGTTTTACGCTCGCCCACCACGGACGGACGGATGCCAGAAGGTGACCGCGCGTTCTGCGAGTGCCACCAAGCCGTAGAAGATCGAGCCGGCGAGTGCTGCAACAGCAATCTCGGCCCAGACCATGTCGACATTGCTACGCCCCACTTCCGTGGAAATCCGGAACCCCATGCCGACGATCGGGGTGCCGAAAAACTCTGCCACGATGGCGCCGATCAGCGCCAGCGTCGAATTGATCTTCAAGGCGTTGAAGATGAAAGGCCAGGCTGCGGGCAGGCGCAGCCGGATCAGCGTCTGCCACCAGCTTGCGGCATAGGTGCGCATCAGGTCGCGCTCCATATGGCTGGCTGCCGCCAGTCCCTGCACGGTGTTCACCAGCATCGGGAAAAAGGTCATGATGACAACGACGGCGACCTTGGACGGCCAGTCGAAGCCGAACCACATGACCATGATCGGGGCGATGCCGACGACGGGCAGGGCGGAGACGAAATTGCCGATCGGCAGCAGCCCCTTCTGCAGGAAGGGCGATCGATCGATCAGGAGTGCCACGACGAAGCCGAGACTGCAGCCAGCGACATAGCCGGTGATCACCGACTTCAGGAAGGTCTGGCGGAAATCGGCCCAGAGGATCGGGGTCGAACTGATGATGCGGGCCCAGATCATCGAGGGTGCGGGCAGCAGGATCGACGGAATGTTGAAGCCGCGGACCACGCATTCCCAGATCACCAGCAGGGTTATGCCGAAGATGACCGGTACTGCGATGCCGATTGCGCGGCGCGTTGCCGGGCTTTTCGGGTGCTGGCGCACGAGCCATTCGTTGAACGCCCAGGCACCGAGCCAGAACAGGACGGCGAAGACGAGATAACCGGTCATGGTTTGACCCCCATGCGCTTCAACACCCGGGTATGAGCAATCCCGACGATCGAGACCAGCAGAGCGGCAAGGCCGGCTGCCATGAACAGGGCCGCCCAGATCTGGATGGTCTGGCCGTAATAGGAACCCGACAGGAGACGTGCGCCGAGACCGGCGACGGCGCCGGTCGGCAATTCGCCGACGATGGCACCGACAAGCGAGATGGCGATCGCCACCTTCAGCGAGGTGAAGAGATAAGGCATGGAGGCCGGCCAGCGGAGCTTCCAGAACGTCTGGCTCGGGCTCGCATGATAGGTATGCATCAGGTCGAGCAGTTGGGTATCGGGACTGCGCAGGCCCTTCACCATGCCGACGACAATCGGGAAGAAGGACAGATAGGTCGAGATCAGCGCCTTCGGCATCAGGCCGGACACGCCGATCGAATTGAGCACGACAATGATCATCGGCGCAACGGCAAGGATCGGGATGGTCTGCGAGGCGATCACCCAGGGCATCAGCGAGCGGTCCATGGCGCGGTTGTGCACGATGGCGATGGCAAGCACGATGCCGAGCACGGTGCCCATGCCAAAGCCGGCAAGCGTGGCCGATAGGGTGATCCAGGCATGGTAGACGAGGCTGCGCTTGGAGGTCACGGCCTTGTTGATCGTCGTGTCCCAGAGTTCGGCGATGATCTGGTGCGGTGCGGGCAGGACCGGACGGTCCTGGGCAAACGTGCGCTCGACAACCTGGCCGAAGGTCACGGTTTCGCCGGCGCGCGCTGCCTGATCGCGGACGAATGGCGCATTGAGATAAACGACCATGACATGCCAGATCACCAGGATCGCCAGCAGCACGGTGAGGACGGGAAGGATGCGGTCGCGGAAAAGAGAAGGCGCCTGCATGATCACACCCCTCCCTTTGCCGGATAGAGCATCAGTGCCATGGACACCACGCCAAGAGCCACGCCTGCCATCTGAATGGCGCTCAGCCGTTCGCCGAACAGGAAGA
This sequence comes from Rhizobium sp. PDO1-076, assembly GCF_000247475.1. Taxonomy (GTDB): domain Bacteria; phylum Pseudomonadota; class Alphaproteobacteria; order Rhizobiales; family Rhizobiaceae; genus Allorhizobium. The sequence goes on from NZ_AHZC01000397.1 coordinate 91,096, forward strand.
AGGCTATGACGTTGATCAGCACCAGTTGGGCGATGGCCGAGGCCGAGATCGCCATGCCGAGACCACCCTCGCGCATCAGTTTCACCATCATCAGATTACCGAGGCAATAGAGGGCGAGAGAGGCGGCAAGCACCCAGAGATTGTTGTTCGAGACATAGGCGCGCGAGACGGTGGCGGCGGCGAGGAATGTTGCCATGGCGGCACCGAGCCAGATGAGGAAGACGGGGTTCATGGAAAACACGCAAGAGTGCGGGCACCCCCCTCTGCCCTGCCGGGCATCTCCCCCTCAAGGGGGGAGATCGATATGCCGTTAGCGCTCCGGCTCTTCAGCTGTCGAGTCGGAAAGTAATCCATTTCGACCATAGGTTTGTTTTCTATTGAGGTCCGTTTTCGAGGAACGGCGGTGGCGATCGATCTCCCCCCTTGTGGGGGAGATGTCACGGAGTGACAGAGGGGGGTATTCGCGAGAGCGAGGGCCAACGACCTACTCCTCATAGCTATGCCCCGCCTTCAGGCCCTCGCGAACGCGCTGGGCTATTTCCAGAAACTCGGGGGTTTCGCGGATCTCGAGCGGGCGCTCCTTTGGCAGTGTCGATTCGATGATGTCGGTGACGCGGCCCGGCCTCGGACTCATGACGACGATCTTGGTCGAGAGATAGACGGCTTCCGGGATCGAATGGGTGACGAAGCAGATCGTCTTGTTGGTGCGCTCCCAGAGTTTCAACAGTTCGGAATTGAGGTGATCGCGGACGATTTCGTCCAGCGCGCCGAAAGGCTCGTCCATCAAGAGCAGGTCGGCATCGAAGGCAAGCGCGCGGGCGATCGAGGCGCGTTGCTGCATGCCGCCTGACAGCTGCCATGGATATTTCTTGGCGAAGCCGCCAAGGTTGACGAGATCCAGCGTCTGCGCGATGCGCTTCTTCTTCTCCTCGGCGCTGTAGCCCATGATTTCGAGCGGCAGGGCGATGTTCTTCTCGATCGTGCGCCAGGGATAGAGGGCGGCGGCCTGGAAGACATAGCCGTAGGAGCGCGCCTTGCGGGCATTCTCCGGCGTCATGCCGTTGACGGTGATGTCGCCGCTCGTGTGTTTTTCGAGATCGGCGATGACGCGCAGGAAGGTCGTCTTGCCACAGCCGGACGGGCCGATGAAGGAGACGAAATCGCCCTTCTTCACCTCGAGATTGACGTTGGACAGCGCATGCACGGGGCCGTCATTGGTCTCGAATGTGAGACTGAGGTCCCTGGCTGAAACGACGGAGATGGGGGCATTCATGCGTTGGGACCAATCGGGTTTGTTGCAAAGCCTGGAAGGCTCTTGCATGCTGTCATGATGATGCCGCCTGGAGACGGCGAAAACGGGATCGCGACCCTGTCGCGCGATGGATGAGGAGCAGACCATGGATACGTCATCAAAACCCACCTGCCGCCTTGTGAAGCCCGGCCATACCTATGAAGGCAAGCAGGGCTTGAGCTATTTCGAAGGCATTGCGGCGGAGACCGTCGGGGCCAAGGGGATCTGCATGCATATCCTCACCATGCCACCCGGCGCGCGCGCCAAGGCTCATCTGCACGAGAGCCACGAGACGGCGATCTACATGCTCTCCGGCCAGGCCCATACCTGGTATGGCGAGCGGCTGGAAAACCATGTCGTCGTGCATGCCGGCGAGCTGTTCTACATTCCCGCCGGTATACCGCATCTGCCGGCCAACCTGTCGAACGCGCCGTGCACGGCGATCATCGCGCGCACCGATCCGAACGAGCAGGAGAGCGTCGTGCTTCTGCCGGAGCTGGATGGGCTGGTCGAGGTGTGAGGCGATGTTTCTCGCCAGCGGGGAGAAGGTGGCGCGTGGCGCCGGATGAGGGGGCTGTTTTTCTGATTTTACGTCAGTGCCCGAGGTCCCCCCCTCTGTCCTGCCGGACATCTCCCCCACAAGGGGGGAGATCGGAAGCCGCGCAGCTTTTGCCGAGCTGACGCGTTGCCAATGACGACTTGCTTCATTCGGATTCAAAGTGCGTGTGGCAGATGCAATATGCGTGACTGATGACGTTGGACGAGCGGCCAGCCGCCTCCGATCTCCCCCCTTGAGGGGGAGATGCCCAGCAGGGCAGAGGGGGGTAACGGCAGCCGCCAACATCATAAGTGACTCACACTCCCGTCGCCGGAATGCCGGTGCGCTCAACCTTGCGCGGCGCAACCAGGTCCTTCCAGGTCGAAAGTGCCTTGTTGACCGCTGTAAACGGCTCGCGCTTGACGAACTGGCCATGCCCTTCGCGGGTTTTCACCGCACTCTCCTCAATCGCGACATACCCGCGGGTCAGCGTATAGCGCGGCAGGCCGGTCACTTCCTTGCCCTCGAAGACATTGTAGTCGATCGACGACTGCTGGGTCTTGGCGGAGATGGTCTTGGAACGCTTCGGATCCCAGACCACCAGGTCGGCATCGGCACCGACGAGGATCGCACCCTTCTTCGGGTAGATGTTGAGGATCTTGGCGATGTTGGTCGAGGTCACGGCGACAAATTCGTTCATCGTCAGGCGGCCGGTCGCGACACCATAGGTCCAGAGCATCGGCATGCGGTCTTCAAGCCCGCCCGTGCCATTCGGGATCTTGGCGAAGTTGCCGAGGCCAAAGCGCTTCTGATCCGTGGTGAAGGCGCAATGATCCGTGGCGACGACCGAGAGCGAGCCGGACTGCAGGCCGGCCCAGAGTGAATCCTGGTGCTGCTTGTTGCGGAAGGGCGGCGACATGACGCGGCGGGCGGCGTGGTCCCAGTCGGGGTTCGAATATTCGCTCTCGTCGAGCGTCAGGTGCTGGATCAGCGGCTCGCCATAGACGCGCATACCCTTCTGCCGGGCGCGGCGGATGGCTTCATGGGCCTGTTCGCAGGAGGTGTGCACGACATAGAGCGGCACACCTGCCATGTCGGCCAGCATGATGGCGCGGTTGGTCGCTTCGCCTTCGACTTCGGGTGGGCGGGAATAGGCATGCGCCTCGGGGCCGGTATTGCCCTCTGCCATCAGCTTGGCGGTCATGGCGGCAACGACGTCGCCGTTTTCGGCATGCACCAGCGGCAGGGCGCCGAGCTCCGCGCAGCGCGAGAACGACGCGAACATCTCGTCGTCGTTGACCATCAGCGCGCCCTTGTAGGCCATGAAATGCTTGAAGGTGTTAATGCCCTTGTCCTGGACGACCGTCTTCATCTCGTCGAAGACGCGCTCGTTCCAGCCGGTGATCGCCATGTGGAAGGAATAGTCGGCCGTGGCACGCGACGTCTTGTTGTCCCACATCTGCAAGGCTTCCAGCAGCGACTGATCCGGTGCCGGAAGACAGAAGTCGACGACCATGGTCGTGCCACCGGCAAGGCCCGCCCGCGTACCGCTTTCGAAATCATCCGCCGA
>NZ_AHZC01000396.1 GCF_000247475.1 Rhizobium sp. PDO1-076
ATGGATGCGTTGCGGCATTCTCCCTTCTCCCCGTCTACGGGGAGAAGGTGCCGGCAGGCGGATGAGGGGCAGTTTCAGTTGTCTTCCACCATCCCCAGCAACGCTCTTGCTGCACTTTCGTCGGTGATCAGAGTGTTGCAGCCGATGCGTTTGATCGTGGCGCGGATGGCGACTGCGCGGTGGGCGCCGCCGGACGAGATGACGATGTGCTTTGCCTTCTTCAGCGTATCGAGATCGACCGACATGACGCGCTCGTTGATCGGGTGGTCGACCGAGCGGCCGTCGGCGTCGAGAAAGTTGAACATGGTGTCGCAGACGCAGCCGGCGGCGATCAGTTCCTCCAGCGTCTCGTGGCTGATGAAACCTTCCGACAGCGAGGTCGAGTGCGGCCCGATATCGCCGCAGGAGACGATGGCGAGGTCGAGGTTTTCGGCGAGATCATAGAGCGTCTTCAGGCCGCATTTTTCGATCAGCGCCCGCTTGGTGGCAACGGAATCGACCAGAAGCGGCGCCAGGAACATGTAACATTCGGCACCCAGCTGGCTCGCCAGCCGCCAGGTGTAGTCGATCGGATTGGTCTGGTGGACGGCGACGATGCCGCCGAGCAGCGAGACGACCTTGCAGTTTTCCCGGCGCGGCGGACGAAAGCCGGACAGCGAGGCGGTCATGGTCCGGCCCCAGCCGACGCCGATCGTGGCATCGTCGGTGACCACTTCGGTGAGGAACTGGCCGAGCGCCAGGCCGACGGCTGAGGCGATCGCGGCGGCATCCTGGCTGGCCGGGGAGGGCACAACCACGGCTTCGTCGAGACCAAAGGCTTTTTCCAGCCGCACGGCCAGTTCGACGCAATCGCCGATGCCGTCGCTGATCCAGATCTGCACCTCGGCCCGCTTCAGGGCCTCGTCGAGCATGCGGATGACGGTCGAGCGGCTGATGCCGAGACGGTCGGCGACATCCTTCTGCGTCAGGCCCTGATTGTAGTACAGCCATGCCGCCCGCAGACGCTGCGATGCCGCGTCGGAATAGGTGCTGTGGGTTTCCCGTCTGAGCTTGGCCAAGGGTCACGGTATCCTGATAATGTCAGCGGGCACTATTTCCCGATATGACACTTATGTCAAATCAGATGCACAAATGTCTTGACTTCCTCCCCCCGCAATTGCGATAGTCCAGGCTATAATCGCGCGCGTTCATCTTGCCGGTCCCTGCATCGGATCCTCGGGAACGAATGGCCGTTGAACAGGTTTAACCAAGCAAATTCGAAGGATATCCGCATGACTTCCAAACTCGAACAGCTTCGCGCCATGACGACCGTTGTTGCCGATACCGGCGACATCGAGGCGGTCGCCCGCCTGAAGCCTGTCGATTGCACGACCAATCCGTCCATCGTCCTCAAGGCGCTGGGCACGGATGCGTTTGCCGATGCCTTCAAGGAAGCGATTGCCTGGGGCAAGGCCAAGGGCGGCAAGGATGACGCCGTCGTCGGCGCCATCGCCGACCGTATGGCCATCTCCGTCGGTGCGGCACTTGCCGCGCTGGTGCCGGGCCGCGTCTCGACCGAAGTCGATGCCGACCTGTCGTTCGACACCAAGGCGTCGATCGAGAAGGCCCATGGCATCATTGCCGGCTACAAGGAACGCGGAATCGAGAAGGATCGCATCCTGATCAAGCTCGCCTCCACCTGGGAAGGTATCCGGGCTGCCGAAGTGCTGCAGAAGGAAGGCATCGACTGCAATCTGACGCTGCTGTTCTCCAAGGCCCAGGCGATTGCCTGCGCCGAAGCTAAGGTGTTCCTGATCTCGCCCTTCGTCGGCCGTATCCTCGACTGGTACAAGAAGTCGACCGGCGAAAACTACACGTCGGAAACCGATCCGGGCGTGGTCTCGGTGCGCGCCATCTATGACTACTACAAGGCGAACGGCATCAACACGATCGTCATGGGCGCCTCGTTCCGCAATGCCGGTGAAATCGAAGCGCTGGCCGGTTGCGACCGCCTGACGATCAGCCCGCAGCTGCTCGACGAGCTGAATGCCGCCGAAGGCAACCTGCCGCGCATGCTGTCGCCGGAGAACGCCAAGGCCGAGCCGCTGGTCTCGCTCGACGAGAAGGCATTCCGCTGGGCGATGAACGAGGATGCGATGGCGACCGAAAAGCTCGCCGAAGGCATTCGCGGCTTTGCCAAGGATCTCGGCACGTTGCGTGGCCAGATCGCCAAGGCACTGGCTGCCTGAGGCACAAACGTCCCAACCCAAACCTCCCGGGAAGGCGCTGCGATCCAACCGCGGCGCCTTTTTCGTCTTGATCAGGTCGCGCCGATCAAGGTCTGTGCGGCTGGTGCGGCTCATGCGGCTGGTGCGGCGGGCGGCCCGGATCGTTCGGGAGCGGGATCGGAATGATCGGCTGGATTTCCAGGCGCCGGTCATCATAGGGCATGAAGCCGGCATCCTCGTAAAGGAAGCGGCCATCGACCCAGCCGGAAATGCGCGGACGGTCGACGGTCGCCACCCGGCACCAGTATCCGCCCCGGCTTTCCCGGCAGTTCAGCCGCTCGATCGGCGAGCCCTCATCCAGCATGTGAATGACGCGGAAGTTCGGGCCGGCGCCGGAATAGACGGCAAGCCTTGCCCCGGGCGGCAGGCCGCGCACATGCCAGAGATAGGTATCCATCATCTGGCCACCACCGAGATCGGGTGCCGGGATCACTTGCGGTTGCTGGGCCATCACAGGAGCAGCCAGGATCGTCCACAGGCCAACAAGCGCTGCGGCGGCCCTGAGGGCGCGGCGGCGCGTCTTTGCGGCTCGGCTCCTGCGGTTGCGCATATGGTTCTCCCCGATGATTCCACCCGCATGATACGGGGTAGGCTCGCGCTGTGCCACCGGTTTGGCCGTTCAGGGTAAATGGATGGGCGTTTCCTCCCGTCAAGCCAGTCAAAGGCGCGGCCGAGGGGGATGACTTTTCCAAATCCCTGAGCGTTTTCAACAAAACGCACCCACTTTCATCCCCCTTGTTTTGAGCCATGCCATAATGCCCCCGTTCCGCTTTCGGATACACCGGGCGTTGCGAGCCCGGCGAAGCGGAACCGGCGCCGGAGGGCGCGGCTGCCGCAGGCCAGACCCTCCGGGCCGGATGCAACGGTCTCCCTCTGGTGGAAGGGAAGGCGCATGGCGAAGACCCCGGATGGGTTGCCGTCCTGTCGACATCCCTACAGCCATCGGACGTGCCTCAGCGGCACACAAACAAGGCGCCGGGCCCGGTCACGGGCTCGGTGACAAAGACGGCGGGAGTTGCGGCGACAATGCCAAAGCTCCCCGGGCGAGGGTCAGGTCGGGATGTGCGCACATCCGCCGAGAACCTGAAACCTCCCGGGCACCTGGCCAGGACGTCTCGACGAGACGTTCCGGACCCAAGCCCGGTTGACGACGAGACTTCGGTCTCGCCGGCCAGAGCCGCCTTGCCAGAGAGACGCATGCAACCGGCAAAAATCGCCGAACGGGGCGCCGGAAGGAGCCACATACTAAACTTACAGAGGCTGCTACTGGCGCCCTGTCCGAGACTGCCATCATCCCCGGAGGAGGACATCCGACCGGTGGTTTGGCATGGGATTTTTGAAGGTTTTGATTTTACCCCGGCAGCGCATTCAACGCTGCCGGCGGCATGGGTGGCTGGATTGTCATCCCCGGGCGCAACGCCTCAATGCGCGATCATCACATGGCGCACGGCGGTGTAGTCCTCCAGCGCATAGACCGACATGTCCTTGCCGTAACCGGACTGTTTCAGGCCGCCATGCGGCATCTCGTTGCACAGCATGAAATGCGTGTTGATCCAGGTGCAGCCGTAACGCAGCTTGGCCGCCGTCTGCATGGCGCGCGAGATGTCCTTGGTCCAGACAGACGAGGCAAGGCCGTAGTCGCTGTCATTGGCCCAGGTCACGGCCTGATCGACATCCGAGAAGCGGGTGACGGAGACGACCGGGCCGAAGACTTCGCGCCGTACGATCTCGTCGTCCTGCAAGGCGCCGGCAATGACCGTCGGGGCATAGAAGAAACCCTTGTCCGAGCCGAGCTTGCCGCCGGTCACCACTTCCATGTGCTTGTGTTCGGAGGCGCGGGCGACGAAGCTCTCGACGCGGTCGCGCTGGCGCTTGGAGATCAGCGGGCCGATCTCGTTTTCGGTGTCGTCGGCCTGGTTGTATTTCAGCGTCGAGACGGCGGAGGCGAGGTCGGCGACGAATTTTTCGTAGACCTTGTCGCTCGCATAGATGCGGCAGGCGGCGGTGCAGTCCTGGCCGGCGTTGTAGTAGCCGAAGGTGCGGATCGCCGAGACGACGGCATCGATATCGGCGTCATCATAGATGATGACGGGGGCCTTGCCGCCGAGTTCCAGATGGGTGCGCTTGACGGTCTTGGCGGCCGCCGCCAGCACCTTCTTGCCGGTGGCGATGTCGCCGGTGATCGACACCATGCCGATCTTCGGGTGGTTGATGATCGCGTTGCCGACGCTTTCGCCACGGCCGAGCACGACATTGACCACGCCTTCCGGCAGGATATCGGCCATCAGCTTGGCCATTTTCAGCGCGGTCAGCGGGGTCTGCTCGGACGGCTTGAAGACGACGGTATTGCCGGCGGCAATCGCCGGGGCCAGCTTCCAGGCCATCATCATCAGCGGATAATTCCACGGTGCGATCGAGCCGACGATGCCGATCGGATCGCGGCGGATCATCGAGGTGAAACCGGGCAGGTATTCACCGGCGACCGGTGCATGCATCGAGCGGATGGCGCCGGCGAAGAAGCGGTAGCAGTCGACGATGGCGGGGATCTCGTCGTTCAAGACGGCATTGATCGGCTTGCCGCAATTCAGCGCTTCCAGCGTGGCAAAGCCGAGTGCGTCCTTTTCAACGGCATCGGCGATGGCGAGCAGATAGGCCGAGCGCTGGCCGGGCGTGGTTGCCGACCACGACTGGAAGGCTTTGTCGGCGGCATCGACGGCGGCGTCGATCTGGCCCAGCGAAGCTTCGGCCAGGTCGAGGATCAGTTCGCCGGTCTTTGGGTTGAGGATCTTTTCCTCGATCTCGGTGCCGGCTTCGAACTTCGAGCCGATCAGCATCTGGGTGTCCATATTGTTCTCCCTCGTTTTTTGACGGTTATTTGCCACTGCCGGAGACCTGGTCGGTATCGCGGGTGAGATAAAAGGCGGCCAGGATCGGCAGGAATGTCACGATCACCACGACCATGGCGACGACATTGGTGACGGGTCGCTGGCGCGGGCGGATCAGTTCTTCCAACATCCAGATCGGCAAGGTCGATTGCTGGCCGCCGGTGAAGGTGGTGACGATGACCTCATCGAAGGACAAGGCGAAGGCGAGCATGCCGCCGGCCAGAAGTGCCGTCGCGATGTTCGGCAGGATGATGTAGCGGAAGGTCTGGAAGCCATCGGCACCGAGATCCATCGAGGCCTCGATCAGCGAGCCGGAGGTGCGGCGGAAGCGGGCCACCGCATTGTTGTAGACGACGACGACGCAGAACGTGCCGTGGCCGAGGATGATCGTCCACATCGAAAACGGGATCTCGCCGAGCGAAAAGGCCGAGCGCAGGGCAATGCCGGTGATGATGCCGGGCAGGGCTATCGGCAGGATGACGAGCAGCGAGATCGCTTCGCGGCCGAAGAACTTGGTGCGGGCGACGGCGGCGGACGCGAGCGTGCCGAGGACCAGTGCGATCAGCGTGGCGATGGTCGCGACCTTGACCGACAGCCACAGCGCTTCCCAGATATCCGGGCGGTTCCAGGCAATGGCGAACCACTTGGTGGTCAAGCCCGGCGGCGGCCACTGGAAGCTCTTTTCCTCGGTGGTGAAGGCATAGACGAAGATCAGCAGGATCGGCAGATGCAGGAAGGCGAGACCGCCGGCGGCTGCGAGTTTCAACGGCAGACCTGCCGCATTGGGACGATCAGAGCGCATCGAAGGCCCCCATGCGTTTGGCGATGGTGAGATAAATGCCCATGATGACGATCGGCACGACCGAGAAGGCGGCCGCGAGCGGGATATTGCCGGCGGTGCCCTGCTGGGCATAGACGGCCTGGCCGATGAACAGCCGCGACGAGCCGATGATCTGCGGGATGATGTAGTCGCCGAGCGTCAGTGAAAACGTGAAGATGGAACCGGCGACGATGCCGGGCAAAGCCAGCGGGAAGAGCACGTGGCGGAAGGTCTGGCGCGGGTCGGCGCCGAGATCGCCGGACGCCTCGATCAGGTTGCCGGGCACGCGTTCCAGCGCTGCCTGGGTCGGCAGGATCATGTAGGGCAGCCAGACATAGACGAAGACGATGAAGGTGCCGATATAGCTGATCGACAGGGAGTTGCCGCCAATCACCGGCGTCGCCAGAATGCCGTCAAGCAGCCAGGTCAGGTGCAGCTTGGCGAAGATCCAGGTGAGGATGCCTTCCTTGGCGAGGATCAGTTTCCAGGCATAGATCTTGACCAGATAGCTCGACCAGAGCGGCAGCATGATGCCGAGATAGAAGACCGCCTTCCATTTGCCGGTCGCGTAGCGGGCAGCATAATAGGCGATCGGAAAGGCGAGCAGGGCCGAGGCGAGCGTCACCGAGATCGCCATCAGCAGCGTGCGCAGGATGATGTCGAAATTTGACGGGATCAGCAGCTGCCTGTAGGTCGCAAACGTGAATTCGTAAGTGATCAGGCCCGAGAAATCGTCGATGGCGAAAAAGCTCTGCAGCAGAAGCGCGATCAGCGAGCCGACATAGATGATGCCGAGCCAGAGCAGGGGCGGCACCAGCATCAGCACCAGCAGCAGGTTGGGCCTCCGCCAGAACAGATCCGAGAGCCGCCCCGCCAGGCCGTTGCGGCCGGGAAGAATGGCGGTGGTGGGGGCCATGCTCATGCAAGGTCCTCCATGATGTGCAGGTCGCCCGGCTGCCAGGTGATGCGGGTGCTGTCGCCGGCGTTCGGCACGGGCTGTCCGGCCGGGACCATGACGGACAAAGGCAGGCTGCCGACGTCGAGGAACAGGCGGGTGGCGCTGCCGAGGAAACTCTTCGAGCGCACGGTCGCCGCGATGCCGCCTTCTGCAGTCAGGCGGATCGCTTCGGGCCTGAGGCTCGTCCATTTCGCCGCACCGCCAAGCTTGGCCATGTCGGCCGGTGCAATGACATTCGACGAGCCGACGAAATCGGCGACAAAGCGTGTGCACGGCTGGTTGTAGATCTCTTCCGGCGTGCCGGCCTGGACGATCCTGCCGTCGTTGAACACGGCGACCCGGTCGGCCATCGACAACGCTTCGCCCTGGTCATGGGTGACGAAGACGAAGGTGATGCCGAGTGCGCGCTGCAGGCTCTTCAGCTCTTCCTGCATCTGCTCGCGCAGCTTGAGATCAAGCGCGCCGAGCGGTTCGTCGAGCAGCAGGACCTTCGGCTTGTTGACCAGGGCGCGTGCCAGCGCCACGCGCTGGCGCTGGCCGCCGGACAACTGGCCGGGCTTGCGACTGCCATAGCCGGGAAGCTTGACCAGTTCGAGTGCCTTTTCGGCTTCGCGCAGACGCTCGGTCTTGCCCATGCCCTTGACCATCAGCCCGTAGGCGACATTGTCGAGGATGCTCAGATGCGGGAAGAGGGCGTAATCCTGGAAGACCGTATTGACGTTGCGGCGATAGGGCGGAACGCCGCCAGCCTTTTCGCCAAAGATCTCGATTTCGCCACTGGTCGGCTGTTCGAAGCCGGCGATCAGGCGCAGGCAGGTGGTCTTGCCCGAACCCGACGGCCCGAGCATGGCGAAAAACTCGCCAGGCTCAATGGTCAGGTCGACCGCGTCGACGGCTTTGACGGTGCCGAAATGGCGCGACACCTTCGTGAAGGAAACGGCAGCGGTCATGGGGACTCCGGTTTTCGCAAACGCCCCTCATCCGCCTGCCGGCACCTTCTCCCCGCAGGCGGGGAGAAGGACGAGCCTCAGCCGGCCCTTATTGTCGGGCTGGATGCTATCGGACGGTGTTTTCGGGGCACGTCCCCTCTCCCCGTTCACGGGGAGAGGGCTAGGGTGAGGGGCAAAAGTCCCCTCGACGTTGATCAGCGGCCGCCGATTACGCCGATATAGTCCGAAACCCAGCGGTGGTAGGGGACGCATTCGCCGGTGCTGCACTTCGACGTCGGGGTGCGCCAGAACTTGATCTTGTCGAAGTTCTCGAAGCCGTTGGTCTTGCAGCCTTCGTCGCCATAGAGCGCATTGCCCTTGCAGGCGGCCGGGACGGAGGGAACGGTGCCGAACCAGGCGGAGACGTCACCCTGGACCTTCTGCGACAGCGAGTGCTCCATCCACATATAGGCGCAGTTCGGATGTTCGCTGTCGGCATGCAGCATGGTGGTGTCGGCCCAGCCGGTCACGCCTTCCTCGGGGAAGGTCGAGGCGATCTTGGCGCCTTCGGCCTTCATCAGGTTGACCTGGAACGGCCAGGAACCGGAGGCCACAACGCCTTCGTTCTTGAAGTCGTCGATCTGGATCATCGCGTCGTGCCAGTAGCGGCCGACGAGCTTGCGCTGGCCGCGCAGCAGATCGAGGGCAGCCTTGTACTGGTCCTCGTTCAGCTCGTAGGGGTCCTTGATGCCGAGTTCCGGCTTGTGCTTCATCAGGTAGAGGGCGGCGTCCGCGACATAGATCGGGCCGTCATAGGCCTGGACGCGGCCCTTGTTGGACTTGCCGTCGGGAAGCGTCTGCTCTTCGAAGACGACGTTCCAGCTTTTCGGCGCTTCGTCCTTGAAGGCTTCGGTGTTGTACATCAGGACGTTTGCGCCCCAGACGTAAGGCGTGCCGTAATGCACGTCATTGACGGTATGCCACGGCGCGTTCTGCAGGCGCTCGTCGATGGTGCTCCAGGACGGGATCAGCGCCGTGTTGATGGGCTGGACGCGCTTGCCGGCAACGAGGCGCAGCGAGGCGTCGCCCGAGGCGGTGACGAGGTCGAAGCCGCCTTCGTTCATCAGGGCGACCATTTCGTCGGACGTGGCGGCGGTCTTGACGGTGACCATGCAGCCGGTCTTCTTTTCGAACTCGGTGACCCAATCATAGTTCTTGTCGGTCTCGCCGCGCTCGATATAGCCAGCCCAGGCGACGATCGAGAGCGCGCCTTCGCCGGCGCCAAGCGCCTGCAGCGGCTCCTGGGCGACTGCGGCGGAGGTAAGGCTGAGGATGGAGGCAAGAACAGTGCAGGACTTCAGAATAGACTTCATCGCGAGGTCTCCCGGTTTTTGAGGTGCCGCGTTTTCACGGCGTTTTGTTCCCGGTTCGAAAGGTGCAGCGAAAAATCCGCATTCGCAAATTCATTCGTCAGAATGGCGGTATCGGTTTTTCCGATACCGATGTGTTTTGAGATTGCCCCTCATCCGCCTGCCGGCACCTTCTCCCCGCAAGCGCGGCGAAGGGGCAGAGCGGCAACTCCATCGGCCTTCTCCCCGTTCACGGGGAGAAGGTGGCGGCAGCCGGATGAGGGGTAACCGCGTTTGCAAAAGCTCAGCGTGGTGCCCGTCCACTTCGCATCGCCTCGGCGATACCGACAAAATCCCGGGCGGCCTGGGGCAGGCTTGAGCCTTTGCGCCAGACCATGCCGACCTGGACGACCGGAAGCGCGCCGGAGACGTCGCGGCTTTCGATGCGGTCGCCTTCCAGCGACCAGGGGCGGTAGACGAGATCGGGCAGAAGCGCCACGCCGGCGCCTGTCGCAACTAGGCTGCGCACCGCTTCGACCGAGCGGGTGCGGAAGGCGACATGCGGGCGGGCGCCCAGCGCCGACAGTAGCTTGCCGGTGTTTTCCTCGATTTCATCCACCGTCAGCATGATCAGCGGTTCCTTGGTGATATCGGCAATCGAGATGATGTCGGCCGAGACCAGCGGATGGCCGATCGGCAGCCAGAGGCGATAGGGGGAGGTTTCTAGAATTTCGGCCTGCAAGGCGAGCCGGTCGCGCAGGTTGGAGATGACCATGACGGCGACATCGAGTTCGCCGCCGACCAGCAGGTGCTCGAGATAGGAGCCATTGTCCTCGATCGCCGAGACTTCGACGCCGGGGCAGGCGCGGCGGTAGCGGGCGAGCAGATCGGACAGGACATAGCCGGCGACCAGCGAGGTGACGCCGATGTTCAGCGTGCCGCCGGTGTTGTTCTTGGTTTCGGCGAAGGAATTGCGCGCATCCGAGACGGTCGCCAGGATCTTGGTCGCGTGGCGGAGGAACTGGTGGCCGTTATAGGTGATCGACAGGCCGCGCGGATGGCGCTCGAACAGTTCGACGCCGAGATCGCCTTCCAACTCCTTGATCGCTTCGGTGACGGAAGACTGGGAAATCGACAGGTTCTGGGCGGCACGGGTGACCGAGCCCTGTTCCGCGACGGCGACAAAATACTGCAACTGACGAATGGTGAAGGCCATGTCGACTATACAGCATGGAGATGAGGTTTCGAACAAGGGGCGCCAGCAGTTGTCAGGTTGCAGGGCAGCCATGAATTTCTGGACTAGGCAAACAGCGTCAGGGGTGTAGGATCAATCGGCGGCACCACCGGTTCGTGCGCATATCCCGTTTCATTTTCCCCAAGCTTTTGTATCCCATCATGAAATCGACGCCGCTCGGCTATACCTTTACCTTCCTCGCCTTTTCCGTCTTCGCCATTCAGGACGGTATCTCCAAGCATCTGGGGGTCAGCTATTCGCCGGTGCAGGTTGCGATGGTGCGCTACTGGGCCTTCGTCGCCTTCGCCCTGTTCCTGGCCAGCCGCGCACCGGGTGGACTGTCGGCTGCGGTGGCAACCAAGCGGCCGCTGTTGCAGGTGCTGCGCGGCCTCATCCTGTTTTCGCAGATCCTGATCTCGATCGTCGCCTTTACCAAGGTGGGATTGGCGCAGAGCCAGGCGATCTTTGCCGCGGGTCCGATTTTTGTGGCGCTGCTCTCTATGCCTATCCTGGGCGAAAAGGTCGGCTGGCGCCGCTGGACGGCGATCGTCTTCGGGCTCGTCGGGGTGGTGATCATGCTCTCGCCGACGGCGGGCGGCTTCAACGCCTATATCTGGCTGCCGCTGATCTGCGCCGTGCTCGGCGCGGTCTACGGCATCGTCACGCGTCTCGTCAGCCGTGATGACCAGCCCTCGACCTCCTTCTTCTACCTGGCGATCGTCGGCTTCATCGGCGCGAGCCTGCTTGGTCCATTCTTCTGGGTGCCGTTCACGACGATCGACTGGGCGTGGATGGGGGGACTTTGCTGCACAGGCATCATCGGGCATTTCGCCCTGATCCGGGCCTATGAAAACCTCGATGCGGTGATCGTCCAGCCGATTTCCTATTGGCAATTGGTGATCGGTGCGGTGATCGCCATTACCGTCTTCGGCGAAGTGCTGCGCTGGAACACGGTGGTCGGTGCCACCATCGTCGTCGGGGCAGGCTTGTTCACCGTCTGGCGCGAATGGGTGGTGTCCCGGCGTGTCCGCCGGGCCGAAGAAGAAGCGCGCGTGTAACGGTTTCCGACAAACACACAGGACTGTTGTCGGAACCGCTCTACAGCGTTGCCTGCGTCCGGCGGTTGCGAAATGCGCCGACAATGAAGACCAGCACGAACATCGAACTCATGACCAGGACGATGGTCGGTGCCGGCGCGCTGTCGAGGAAGAAGCTCAGATAGATCCCGATCAGCGACGCCAGAACGGCGACCGATACGGCGGCGACCAGCATGGACTGGAAGCGCCTTGTGATCAGGAAGGCGATGGCGCCGGGCGTTACCAGCATGGCGACCGAGAGGATGATACCGACCGCCTTCAGGGCGCCGACGACGACCAGCGACAGAACCGCCAACTGGCCATAGTGCAGAAGTCGCACCGACAGGCCGATGGCGCGGGCATGCTGCGGATCGAAGGCATGGGCGAGCAGGTCCTTGCGCAGCAAAACAAGGAAGGCGGTGGCCGCCAGCGCGATCAGGCCGGTTTCGATCAGGTCGGATGGCAGGATACCCAGCATGTCGCCGAACAGGATATGGTCGAGATGCACGCTGCTCTCGACATTGACATAGAGCACCAGTCCGAGACCGAACATGCCGGAAAAGACGATGCCAAGCACCGTGTCTTCCTTGATGCGGCTGTTTTCCTTGACGTAGCCGGTCATCAGCGCGCAGGCGAGGCCGGCGATGAAGGCGCCGATCGCCAATGGAATGCCGGCGATATAGGCGATGACGATACCGGGCAGCACGGCATGGGAGACCGCGTCGCCCATCAGCGACCAGCCCTTGAGCACCAGGAAACAGGAAAGCAAGGCCATGGGCACGGCAATCATCAGCGTGATGACGAAGGCCGTCTGCATGAAGGGCAGATGGAAGGGCAGGATCAGCAGTTCGAGTGTTTCGTTCACGCGGCACGCTCCAGTTCCAGCGGTTCCAGTGCAAGCTTGGCACGACGGCGGGCGGCGAACAGGCCGTGCTTGGGGGCAAACAGGAAGGCTGCGACGAAGATCAGCGATTGCAGCACGACGATGACACCGCCGGTTGCGCCATCAAGGAAATAGCTCAGATATGCGCCGATGAAACTGGTGCCGGCGCCGATGGCGAGTGCCATCAGGATCAGCCGCTGGAAACGGTCGGTCAGCAGATAGGCGGTGGCGCCCGGGGTGACGACCATGGCGATCACCAGGAAGGCGCCGACGGTCTGCATAGCGGCAACGGTCGAGGCGGCGAGCAGGGTGAAGAAGATCACCTTCAGGCGCTCGGGTTTCAGGCCGATGGAGCGGGCATGGTTTTCGTCGAAAAAGGCGACCATCAGGTCCTTCCATTTCAGCGCGAGGACCACGAGGCTGATGCCGCCGATCAGGATAAGCTGCAGGGTGTCGGCCGGGGTGATAGCGAGGATATTGCCGAGCACGATGGTCTTGATGTCGATCGAGACGGGCGAGATCGACACCATAAACAGGCCAAGGCCGAAGAAGGAGGTGAAGATCAGGCCGATGATCGCATCTTCCTTGAGCTTGGTGCGCTGGTTGAGGAAGAGGATGGCGAGGGCTGCAAGGCCCCCGGAAATGAAGGCGCCGAAGGCAAAGGGCAGGCCGAGCATATAGGCGCCGGCAACGCCTGGCACGATCGCATGGGAGAGCGCATCGCCGATCAACGACCAGCCCTTGAGCATGAGATAGGCCGAGAGAAAGCCGCAGACGCCGCCGACCAGCGCGCTGACGAAGATCGCATTGCGCATGTAGTCATAGGTGAAGGGCTCAAGCAGGACGGTCATCGTCGACCCTTTCGAGCACGTCTGCCGGCTTCTGCGCAGGTGCCGGCGGTGCAGCCGCTGTTGTAGTCGGGGTGCCGTAGATGACGAAGGGGCGCTCGTCGTCGGTGATCACCTTGACCTCGCGGCGGTCGGCATCGTCGTGCAGGTCGCTGCCGGAGAGAACGAAGTGACGCAGGGCACCGCCGAAGGCTGCCTTGAGATTGTCTTCGGTAAACGTGTCTGCGGTTGTGCCTGCGGCCAGTACCGTGCCCTTGACGAAGATGGTGCGGTCGCAGAAGTCCGGAACACTGCCGAGATTGTGCGTTGAAACGAGCATGACGCGGCCTTCGGCGCGCAGGTCGCGCATCAGGGTGATGATCTGCTCCTCTGTGGTGACATCGACGCCGGTAAAGGGTTCGTCGAGCAGGATCACCTGGCCTTCCTGGGCAAGGGCGCGGGCGAGGAACACACGTTTGCGCTGGCCGCCGGAGAGTTCGCCGATCTGGCGCTTGCGGTAGTCGCCCATGCCGACGCGGGCCAATGCCTCGTCGACCAGGCGGCGGTCGTTCTTCGAGGGAATGCGGAGGAAGTTCATATGGCCATAGCGGCCCATCATCACCACGTCCTCGACCAGAACCGGGAAATTCCAGTCGACCTCTTCGGCCTGCGGCACATAGGCGATCAGGTTCCTGGCCAGCGCATCATGCACGCTCATGCCGAGCACGCTGATCCGGCCGCCGGCGACGGGCACGAAGCCCATGATCGCCTTGAACAGCGTCGACTTGCCGGCGCCGTTGACGCCGACAAGCGCGGTGATCGTGCCGGTGGGGATGGCGAAGCTTGCATGGCGCAGCGCCGTGTGGCCGTTGCGATAGGTGACGGTGACGTCTTCTGCGACAATGCCCTGCACGCCGGCGAATTCAAGCGCCTGGACGATTTTCAGGCTGGGCTGGCGCGATCTGGCCTGGCGTTGGCGGGAGCCCATAATCATCCTTCAAGTCCCTTGGCAATGGTCGAGACAGTGACCTTGAGGAGATCGATATAGGTCGGCACGGGACCGTCCTCGGTGCTGAGCGAATCCACGTAGAGCACACCGCCGTAGTTGGTGCCGGTTTCGGCCGCGACCTGCTTGGCCGGCTTGTCGGACACGGTGCTTTCGGAAAAGACGACGCGGATCTTGTTTTTGGTCACCGCATCGATCACGGCCTTTACCTGCTGTGGCGTGCCCTGGCTGTCGGCATTGATCGGCCAGAGATAAAGCTCCTTCAGGCCGAGATCGCGGGCGAGATAGGAGAAGGCGCCTTCGCTCGTCACCAGCCAGCGCTCGTTTTCGGGCAGGGCCGCGATCTGCGCCTTCATCGGGGCGATCTCGGCCTTAATTTTGTCCGAATAGGCGGCGGCATTGGCGGCATAGACGGCGGCATTGGCGGGGTCGATGCCGGTCAGCGCCTTGCGGATATTCTCGACATAGATCAGCGCATTGTCCGGCGACATCCAGGCATGCGGATTGGGCTTGCCGTCATAGGCGCCGCCGGCAATGCTCATCGGCGTTACCCCGTCGCTGACCACGACATTGGGCACATCGCCGAGATTGGCGAGGAACTTTTCAAACCAGGTTTCGAGATTGAGACCGTTCCACAACACGAGATTGGCGTCGCTGGCTTTCAGGATATCACGCGGCGTCGGCTGATAGCCGTGGATCTCGGCGCCGGGCTTGGTGATGCTTTCGACGGTGGCTGCGTCGCCTGCAACATTGCGGGCGATATCGGCGATCACGGTGAAAGTCGTGACGACCTTGGGCTTGTCGGCGGCGAATGCCGGGAGCGGCAGAAGGGCCAGCGCCGCGAGCAGGGAACTTCCGACGAGGCAGGCAAGTCTTGGCAGCATCCGCGATCTCCACTTGTTGCGAATAATTCTCATTAAAACCTATCGTGCAAATCCGCTTTGTCAATGCATTTGCAACTCATTCGCAAAAACAAAATGCTGCTGGCGAGAAATCCCGTCAACTTCGGGATTTTCGCCGCCGGAATGCCGTTGTGCGGCATTGTCGGGGGCAAGTTAAAGTTTCCGCAAGAACGATCTCATATGGTGGCGCAAGTATTGCGTAAAACAGCGGAGCGGTGTCATGGCGGAGTTCACAGCGTGAAGGGTCCGAAGATCCATATTTCGCGCAAGCTCGTGCTGATCTTCGGCGGCGTTCTTGTCCTGTGTGGCGGAACGGGTGCTGCTGCCGTGTTCATCGGCGCCGATACTCTGCTGGGTCCTTCCTATGCTGAGCTGAACGGTCTCGAATGCACCGAGGTCAAAACCGTCGAGATCCACAAGAAGGATCACTTCTGGATCCGTAAATACATCACGACCGATGCGCCGGGTGACGGCCTGACACGGGTGAAGACAGCCCTTCGGGTGGCGAAAAGCCTGCATGAGCATGAAAAGGCCGATCTGGTTCAGGTGGTCGTGCTTGATACCAAGGGACCAAAGGACCGCGCCGACATGCGCGGCCGGGCGGTTGGCGCGGACGTGATCTTCATTCCCGATCCAAGCCGCGTGCCGGAAGAGGCCGCGGCCCGAATGTTTACCGCGCGCTATGTCGACAAGGCTGCCAATGAGAACGGCCAGTTCTTCGGCGAGCGCATCGACATGATCGACAAGGATATCGAGGCGCTGGTTGCCAAGCTCGACGACACGACCGATTGCCTGAAGCCGGAAGTGGTGCTGCCGGAAGGCGCCCATGGTGCGGCACCCGCCGGACATGGCGAAGCGCCTGCGAGCGGGCATGGCGAGGCACCGGCCGAAGGCCATGGCGAGGCACCGGCAGATGCGCATGGTGAGGCGCCGGCCGAAGGCCATGGGGAAGCACCCGCCGAGGGCCATGGTGAAGAAACACCGGTGGCCGAACACGGCACCGAACAGGAAAAGGGCTGGATGGGTTCGATCCTAGGCATGGTCGGCCTTGGTGGCAGTGAAGAGCCAGCAGCGATCTCCCATGGTTCCGAAGCCGCTGGTCACGATGCGCCGGCAGAAGACGGCACTGTCGCGAACGAACACGGGGCGCCGGTCGCAGAGGTTGAGGCTGCCGGACATGGCGACGCTGCAGGGCATGGAGAGGCCGCCGGACATGCGTCTGCGGAAGGCGAAGGCCACGGTGCGCCAGTTGAGACAAATGGCGCCTCCGTAGAGGACCATGCAACAGTTGGTGGCCCTGCTGCCGCACCGTCAGAGCCGGCCGACGGTCATTCGTCCCCGGGCGCCGATGAAACACATACCGCAGAGACGACTGAAACTGAGGCTGAAGAGCAGGGCTGGCTTTCTTCGCTGAAGGGTATGGTCGGTCTG
Organism: Rhizobium sp. PDO1-076; assembly: GCF_000247475.1. Classification (GTDB taxonomy): domain Bacteria; phylum Pseudomonadota; class Alphaproteobacteria; order Rhizobiales; family Rhizobiaceae; genus Allorhizobium. Next base: position 16,568 of record NZ_AHZC01000396.1, read on the forward strand.
GGTGGTGAAGAGACAGCATCGGAGGAGAAGGCTTCTCCTGAAACAGGCGCCAGCGTCTCGGACGCCGATGACATTGCAAAGAAGAAGTGGCCGAAGCCAGCCGAAAACCAGGTTGCGCCGGATGGCGAACAGGCTGAGACCAAGCATGACGGCGGCGACTGGCTTGCCAAGATGCGAGCCAAGCCGATCAGCCCGACCGGCGAAACGTCGCATGAAGGGGCCGCTGCCGCTCCTGCTGTCGAACACGAGGCTGACGCGCTGGTGGAACCGAGCCATGAGGTGAAAGCCGAGGCCGATCACGCGCCGTCGATGCCGGCTGAAGACGAGGCCATCCTGCCGCCGAAAGCCAAGATCCATGGTGAGGAAGAGGCCAAGGCCGGGCATTGATCCGAGTCCATGTCAGGATTGACGCCTATATCAGAATGACAAAAGCCCCGGTCGCGAGACCGGGGCTTGTTTGTTTGCAAGACGGTGTTGCGACTGATCAGTCGGCCCGGGCACGACGGGCCGGGAAGAGGATGATGTCGCGGATCGACGGGGCGTTGGTCAGAAGCATGATCAGGCGGTCGACGCCGATGCCGAGGCCACCGGCCGGCGGCATGCCCTGGTCGATCGCGTCGAGGAATTCCTCGTCCAGCTGCTTCTCTTTTTCGCCGCGGGCATGGGCCTGTTCGAGCTGCTCGACCATGCGCTTGCGCTGCTCTTCCGGGTCATTGAGTTCGGAAAAGGCGTTGCCGATTTCCCAGGCGTTGCAATAGGTCTCGAAACGCTCGACGAGGCGCGGTTCGCCCGGCACTTCCTTGGCAAAGGGCGAGATGTCTTTGGGGAAATGCGTGACATGGCTTGGCTGGATCAGTGTGCCTTCGACCTTCTCCTCGAAGATGAACGCGAGGCATTCGCCCCAGGTCCAGTCCTTCTCGACGGCAAAGCCGGCAGCCTTGGCGGCGGTGCGAGCTTCCTCGTCGGTCTTCATGGCGAGGAAGTCGATGCCGGTGACTTCCTTGACGGCGTCAGGCATGGGCACGCGCTTGAACGGACCCTTGAAGGAAATTTCCTTGTCACCGAACATGAATTCGGTGGTGCCGTGGATCTTGACGGCAAGTTCGGCGAACAGGCGCTCGACGAGGTCCATGATGTCTTCGTAGTCGGCATAGGCCCAGTAGCACTCCATCATGGTGAATTCAGGATTGTGCCGGGTGGAGACGCCTTCGTTGCGGAAGTTGCGGTTGACCTCGAAGACCTTGTCGGTCAGGCCGGAGACGAGCGTGCGCTTGAGGAACAGTTCCGGCGCGATGCGCAGGTACATGTCGAGCTTCAGCGTGTTGTGGTGGGTCTTGAACGGCTCGGCCGTCGCGCCGCCATAGACCGAATGCAGCATCGGCGTTTCGACTTCCATGAAGCCGTCGTTTTCCATGAAACGGCGAATGCCGGAGACGATCTGCGAACGCTGCCTGAAGCGGAGCTTGGAATCCTCGTTGGTCAGGATGTCGAGATGGCGCTTGCGGTAGCGCAGTTCGATATCGGCCAGACCATGATACTTCTCCGGCATCGGAAGCAGCGTCTTGGTCAGCATGGTGATTTCATGGGCGTTGATCGTCAGCTCGCCGCGCTTGGTGCGGCGGACCATGCCGGTGACGCCGATAATGTCGCCAAGGTCGATCATCGGCAGCAGCGCGCGGGCCTCTTCCGGTGTCGTGTCCTTGTGGCTGAAAATCTGGATCTTGCCCGAGGCATCGTGCAGGTCGATGAACATGCCGGAATTGCGCGATGAATAGACGCGTCCGGCAACGGTGACGATGTCGCCCGATTCCGTGTCCAGTTCAAGGCCTTCGTATTTCGCAGCCAGTTCCGCATTGGTGATCGTGCGGTGGAAATGGGCCGGGTAGACGTCGCCGACCTGTTCGCGCAGCAAAGCCAGTTTCTGGCGGCGCACTTCGGTCGGGTCGGAGGACAGGGTGGGTTCAGGTGTCTGTTCGGTCATCGTGTGCTTGCCTCGGATCGGCTGTTTTCGTTTCGGTCACCCCCCTCTGCCCTGCCGGGCATCTCCCCCACAAGGGGGGAGATCGGATGGGGGGACGCTTGTGTGGCTCCACCTCTGGCATCAAAGCCGGCGGTCAACGAGAGCTTGGCAATGGCCGGCCACTCGCTGATCTCCTCCCTTGTGGGGGAGATGCCCGGTAGGGCAGAGGGGGGTCGTTCAATACGCCGCCGGAAGGCGGCGCTGTATTGTCAATTGGCGGCGCCCGCCATGGCGGTGAGCACCTGGATCGCGACCTTCAGGCGCTGGCGCACGACCGAGCGGCCGAGCAGCGCCATCGAGTCGAACAGCGGCAGCGAGCGTTGGCTGCCGGACACGGCGACGAACAGCGGCGGGGTAACCACGCGCAGTTTCTTCTCCATACGATCGGCAATCGCGCGCAGTTCTTCCTCGATGGTCGCCACGTTCCATTCGAGGATCTTTTCGAGATCCGCCTGGACGGTGGTGACAATGGCCAGCGTTTCCGCCGGGCTGGTCTTCAGGCCGCCGAAGGAGGCCGGCGTCAGACCGACATCGTTGGCGAGCAGGAAGCCTGCGAGCGGTGGCAGTTCGCCGAGCTTGGTGACGCGGCTCTGGGCAAGCTTTAGGCCCTCGGTCAGGCGATCGTTTTCCATCGACCAGTCGAGGACGCGGGCGATGAACTCGTCCGGGGTCAGCTTTTCGCGCAGCCAGCGGCCGTTCAGCCAATCGAGTTTCTGGATGTCGAAGATCGCGCCGGCCTTGGACAGGTTGTCCGGGTCGAACTTTGCGATCAGTTCATCCATGGTCAGCAGTTCTTCGCCTTCGGCGATCTGGATGAAGAACAGGCCGAGGAAATTCATCAGCGCTTCCGGCATATAGCCGAGCGCTGAATAATAGGAGATCGAGGTCGGGTTCTTGCGCTTCGACAGTTTCGACTTGTCGGCATTGCGCATCAGCGACAGGTGCATCCAGACAGGTGCTTCCCAGCCGAAATAACGATACAGCAGAATGTGCTTGGGTACGGATGCCAGCCACTCTTCCCCGCGGGCGACGTGGGTGATCTTCATCAGGTGGTCGTCGATGACATTGGCCATGTGATAGGTCGGCATGCCGTCGCCCTTGATCAGGACCTGCATGTCGACACTGTCCCACGGGATCGAGACATCGCCGTAGACGCCGTCATGGAAATCGCACGAGCCTTCGGTCGGGATCTTCATGCGCACGACGGAAGTCTCGCCGCCCGCCATCTTCGAGGTGACCTCCTCGGCGGTCAGGTTGAGGCAAAGGCCATCATATTTCGGCGGCTTGCCGGCGGCGCGCTGGCCCTCGCGCATCTGCTCGAGCCGCTCGGGCGTGCAGAAACAACGGAAGGCGTGGCCCTTGTCGAGCAGGTCCTGAGCGTGGGGCCAGTACATGTCCTTACGGTCGGACTGGCGGTAGGGGCCGTGGGGACCACCGACATCCGGGCCTTCCGACCAGGTCAGGCCGATCCACTTCAGCGCGTCGAGCACTTTCTGTTCGAACTCGGCCGTCGAGCGGGTCGCATCGGTATCTTCGATGCGCAAGATGAACTCGCCGCCGTGTTTCTTGGCGAACAGGTAGTTGAACAGCGCGATATACGCGGTGCCGACATGGGGTTCGCCGGTCGGGGAGGGTGCGATACGGACGCGGACGCCTGAATTGGTCATGGAGTTCAGCTCATAGTGACGTGCGGGGAAATCGAGCGATGGCCGCAGGATCATGGGTGTGAAATACAATGTGGCGGAAGGACGAGAAGGCGCGTTTCCGTGCCAGGTTCCGCCTGTTCCATTGGCTGGCCTTAGGCCATATTCAACGCAGTGCGTCAAGGAAAACTGCGTATTTGGGCGGTTTCCGGCCCTGCCTCAAGCCGGTGCGGGAAAAAATCAAAAAACAGCGGAACCGATTTCGGTTGGAGGCGTTTCACCGACAGAACGCAGGCCGTGCCAACCGGACGCGACGGAATATCGGGGAATACGGAGATTTTTCCGGTTTCTCTCCGTGGCCAACGAAGCGGCAGGCGAGCCCCATCCGTCCGGCTTGCGTTCTCCCCAAGCCCCCGCCCCCCAGGAAAGCCTGCGTCCCGCCGACGCAGGTTTTTCTGCGTCTGGCAGTTGGGGAGGAACACACCTGCCGGTATCAGACTGGCCAGACCATCAAGAGTGTTGGGACGGCGACCAGGATGACTAGCACAGACAGGGGGAGCCCGAGCCGGGGGTAGTCGCTGAAGCGATAGCCGCCCGGGCCCATGACCAGCGTGTTGCACTGGTGGCCGATCGGGGTGAGGAAGTCGCAACCCGCGCCAATGGCAACCGCCATCAGGAAGGCTTCTGGTTGGTAACCCAGGCCTCCGGCAAAACTTGCCGCGATCGGGGCCATGACCAGCACGGTTGCCGCGTTGTTGAGGAAGGGCGTGACAGCCATTGCGGTGACCAGGATCAGTGCGACGGCACCCCAGGCCGGCATGCTGCTGGCAAGCGTACTCAACCAGCCTGCAATGACGTCGCTGGCGCCGGATGTGCGCAGGGTGCCGGACACCGGAATGAGGGCGGCCAACATGACCAGGATCGGACCGTCGACCGATTGGTAGACTTCGGAGATCGGGATGACCTTGAAGACGACCATGGCAAGCGCTGCGGCAAAGAAGGCAATGCCAACGGGGGCGAGCCCCAACGCGGTCGCGCCCATGGCGACGAATAGAATGGCGAGGGGAACGAGGACGTTTCGGGTGGTGCCGAGCAGGATTGCGCGCTCGGCGAGCGGCAGGCAGCCGAGTTCGGTCAGGATGGGCGGGCATCTGCTGGCGAAGGCCCTGGAGCAGGACGACATCGCCCGATCGCAGCGTCAGTTCGCCCAGGCGTTCACGGATGCGTTTGCCCTGACGGCTGACCGCAAGCAGGTTGACGCCGTAGGTATGGACCAGGGACAGGTCCCGCGCCGTCTGGCCGATCAGCGACGACCCTCGGCTGATCACGGCCTCGACGGAGACAAGATCGCCGCCCTTGTTGGGGGCAACGGTGCCGCCGGCCAGCGTCAGGCTGCCCTGGGAGACAACCCGGTCGAGGGCTTCCGATGGTCCCTGCAGCAGCAGCGTGTCGCCGACTTTCAGCAGCACGTCGGGGAAAGGCGAAAGCCTCGTATCACCGCGCAGGATCGACGTCGCAGAGACCTCGCCCGAGGCAATCTGCTGCAACTGATGCAGGGTCTTGCCGACATAGGGCGAGTGCCGTCCAAGGGTTGCTTCGGTTGAAAAATGCGAACTTTCGAGCGCTTCCTGCAGGGAAGGGTTCTGGTTTTCGCGGATGGGCACGAGCCAATAGAAGAACATCAGGAAGATGATGCCGGCGATCGCGAGCGTCGCGCCGACCGGGGTGAAGTCGAACATGGTGAAGGCCTGGCCGGTGATCTCCTCGCGCAGCCTTGAGACGGCGATGTTGGGCGAGGTGCCGATCTGGGTCATCAAGCCGCCGAGCAGGGCGCCGAAGGCCATGGGCATCAGGAAGATCGATGGCGAGACGTTCGAGCGGCGGGCAAACTGAAATGCCACCGGCATCATGATGGCCAGAGCGCCGATGTTCTTGATGAAGGCAGAGAGCACGGTGACCGTGAGCAACAGAAGCAGCATCTGTGCCCGGACGGATTCCAGGCTGGGAAAGAAGCGCTTGATGGCAAGATCGACGACGCCGGATCGGGCAACACCGGCGCTGACCACGAGCGCGGAACCGACAATGATGACGATGTCGTCGGAAAAGCCTGCAAATGCCTCGGCCGGGGAGACGAGACCAAGAGCGACGGACGAGACAAGCGCAGCACAGGCGACGACGTCGTACCGAAATCGCTCCCACAAGAAAACCGCCATCATGGCAGCAATGACACTGAAGGCGAGAATTTGCTCGTAGGTCATATGGCTCCGGGCGGTTCAGTTGGCAGAGCTGCAGACGGTGGCGCACACCGCTGGTCAATGTCCAGTGTGATCTTTGAAGTCGTGAAGGTCGTCATGCAAAAAAGAGGGCCGGTTCAATCCAACTGGCCCTCTTTCGGAACGTCAAAGATCAGTGGCGGGTGGTGCCTTTTTCGCGGTCGGCCTGCTTCTTCTTGCGGGCAAACATATTGAGCATTTCCACCAGGCCGGAGAACGCCATGGCAGCGTAGATATAGCCCTTTGGAACATGGAAGCCCATGCCGTCGGCGATCAGGGTCATGCCGATCATCAGCAGGAAGCCGAGCGCCAGCATGACGACGGTCGGATTCTTCTCGATGAAGTTGGCGAGCGGATTGGAGGCAATCAGCATCACGGTTACCGCCACGATGACGGCAATGACCATGATCGGCAGATGTTCCGTCATGCCGACGGCGGTGATGATGCTGTCGACGGAAAACACGAGGTCGAGCAACAGGATCTGGCCAATGGCAGCGGCAAAGGTGTTGGTCGCCGAAGACGCAATGAAATCTTCCTGGTGGTCGATCGGGTCGACACTGTGGTGGATTTCCTTGGTCGCCTTCCAGACAAGGAACAGGCCGCCGGCGATCAGGATCATGTCCTTCCACGAGAAGCCGTGGCCGAAGAGTTCAAACACGGGATTGGTCAGCTGGACGATCCAGGCGACGGTGCCCAGCAGCGCAAGGCGCATGATGAGGGCAAGGCCGATGCCGATGCGGCGAGCCCTTTCGCGCGATTCAGCCGGCAGCTTGTTGGTCAGGATGGAAATGAAGACGAGGTTGTCGATGCCGAGCACGACTTCCATGATTATCAGCGTGATCAGTGCGATCCAGGCGGCGGGGTCCTGAGCGAGTAGGAGCAGATCCTGCATTCGATGTTTTCCGTGCTAAACAGAGGAGTTGAGCAACAGCAAATGGGGCAAATGATCGCATATGGCAAGGGTGGGGCGGCCGGTAAGGTGAGGCGTTGTCGAATAAGGCGACAGGTCCGCTGCCGCCTCAGGTGTTTTCCGGCCCGGGCGGGCCGTATGCACCCAGGAAAAGCTTGAGGCCACTGTCGACCACACGCTCGATTTCGGCTTGCGTAATGTCGGTCGGCAGCTGATTGAACAGTCGCTCCCTGAAGTAGGAACCGACGGCCAGGTCAATGAACTGGCGGGCTGCCAGTTCGCAGTCGTCGATATGCAGCTGTCCGCTTTCGGCGTGATGCTGGAGGAAGGCGCGCAGCACGGTCTTGGCATTGGTCGGCGCGCCGGCGAAAAAACGCTGACAGAGCGATGGCATTCGGTCGATCACGCCCAGGACCACGCGCATCGAGGGGATCATGTCCGTGTTGATGACCTGGTGGGCAAACGCGAGGCCGAAACGGCGCAGGCCGTCCTCGGCGCTGGTGCTCTGCTCCAGCAGTTCACGCATGCGCTCGGCAAACCGTCCCTTTTCGCGCTCGATCAGGGCGGCGAACAGTTCTTCCTTGCTCTGGAAATAGACATAGATGGTGCCTTTGGAGACACCTGCCTCGCGGGTCACGTCATTCATGCTGGCGGCGTCATAGCCCATTTTCATGAAGACGCGCTTGGCGCCATCGAGGATCTGGCCACGCTTGATCGGGTCTTCGCCAGCGGCAAAACGGCTCAAACCGGGTGCTGCCGCGGGTGGCTGCTCCTTCGTCTCGTTCGGTTTTGTCGTCGGTTCGGTCATGATCGGTCCAAATAATTAACTCATGTCAATTTTGCAGGCACGAAGCGGGGATGTGCATCTTGATATGCGTTACGAAACGCTATATGTCAATCGAACCGAACGGTTCAGTTCGAATAGTTTCTTCACCAACTCCCCGGTTTGAGCCCATGTCCGTCACGCAAAGATCCACCGCCCTTCGTTCCGCTCCTCCCGTCGAAGACAGGAATGAGGCCGTGCCGGCCACGCCGCAAGAAGCCGGGGCCACCCCTGCCGAAACGACTGCGCCTACAGTCGCCAAGAAGCGCCGCAGCCCCGTGCTTCCGATCATCGGTTTGGCGATCGTCGGTGCGGGCCTCTGGTTTGGGTACGAGTGGTGGACCAATGGCCGGTTCATGGTCTCGACGGATGATGCCTATATCGAGGGCGACATCGCGATCATCTCGCCGAAGGTCTCCGGCTATGTGGAGACGGTCAATGTCACCGGCAACCAGGTGGTCAAGGCCGGCGATCCGCTGGTGACGCTCGATGGTGGCGATTATCGCATTGCCTATGAGCAGGCTGTTGCCAACAAGCGGAGCGCCGAACTTGCGGTCCTGCGGATGGATGCACAGATCTCTGGTGGCGAGGCCAGCCTTGCGCAGACCAAGGCACAGCGAGGGCGCGCTGGAAGCCAGCGTGCGCGGCGCGCAGATCACCGAGAAGCGGGCCAAGGATCTGGCGGCCAAGTCCGCAGGCACCACAGCCGATCTCGACAATGCGACGATCGCGCTGGAGCAGGCCAAGGCAAACCTGATCGCGGGGGAAGCGGCCGTGTCTTCTGCCGAGGCCAATGTTTCGCTTCTCAAGGCACAGCGCGATGAAGCGCTGAACACCGTCAAGGTGCAGGAACTGGCGATCGACAAGGCCAAGCGCGACCTCGATTTCACGGTGCTCAAGGCGCCCTATGACGGCGTCATCGGCAATCTGTCGGTGCAGGCCGGCGATCTTGTCTCCGCCGGCAAGCGCCTCGCGGCCCTCGTTCCGATCCGTGACCTCTATATCGAGGCGAATTTCAAGGAAACGCAGATCGCCCATCTGGTGCCGGGTTCGAAGGTTTCGATCCATGTCGATGCCTATGGTGAAGATCCGCTCGAAGGCACGGTGACCTCGATCGCTCCGGCCTCAGGTGCGATCTTTTCGATGCTGCCCGCCGAAAATGCCACCGGCAATTTTACCAAGGTCGTCCAGCGCGTTCCCGTGCGGATCGCGCTTCCGCAAGACGCCCTGGACCAGGGGCATCTGCGCGCCGGTCTCAGCGTGATTGTCGATGTCGATACCCGGACCGCGCCTGAAACCCAGGCCGTTGCTGCGCAGTAAGCGGATCTGCTAGAAAAGGGGCCGCGCCATGGCCGTTGCAAGCACAGCATCACCCACCCTTGGCTCGGCCTCGGGGGCGGAAGAGCGCATGGACCCGAAGCGGGTCATCGCCTTCCTGGCCATGGTCTTCGGCATGTTCATGTCGATCCTCGATATCCAGATCGTCTCGGCCTCGCTGTCGGAAATCCAGGCCGGCCTCGGCGCCAGCAATGACGAAGTCGCCTGGGTCCAGACGTCTTATCTGATTGCCGAAGTCATCATGATCCCGCTGTCCGGCGTTCTGGCCCGGATCCTGTCGACGCGGGTGCTGTTTTCGATCTGCGCCGGCGGTTTTACGCTGGCCAGCGCATTGGCGGCCACGGCCACGAATATCGAGCAGATGATCGTCTACCGTGCGATCCAGGGCTTTATCGGCGGCGGCATGATCCCGTCCGTCTTTGTCGCCGCCTTCACGATCTTCCCGCCGTCCAAGCGCAATATCGTTTCGCCGATGATCGGCCTTGTCGCCACGCTCGCGCCGACGATCGGGCCGACGATCGGGGGCTACATCAGTCATGCCATGTCATGGCACTGGCTGTTCCTGATCAATGTGATCCCCGGCATCATCGTGGCTGCGACGACCTGGAGCCTGATCGATTTCGACCAGCCGGACCACAGCCTGATGAAGAAATTCGACTGGTGGGGCCTGGCCTCGATGGCGGTGTTCCTGGGCTCGATGGAATTCGTGCTGGAAGAGGGCAACAACAAGGACTGGTTCAACGACCATCATATCGTCATGGGCACCATCGCCATGGTGATCGGCGGGGCGATCTTCTTCCGCCGGGTGTTCAAGGTCGAGCTTCCCGTCGTCGACCTGCGGGCTTTCTCGAATGCCAATTTTGCCTTCGGCTCGCTGTTCTCGTTTGTCATGGGCGTCGGTCTTTATGGCCTGACCTATCTCTATCCGCTCTATCTCAGCCGCATCCGGCATTACGATTCGCTGATGATCGGCGAGACCATGTTCGTCTCGGGGGCTGCGATGTTCCTGACGGCGCCGATCGCCGGCATCCTGTCGAGCAAGCTCGATCCGCGGGTGATGATGATGATGGGCTTCGCCGGCTTTGCCACCGGTACCTATATGATGACCGGGATCACGGCTGACTGGGACTTCTACGAACTGCTGCTTCCGCAGATCCTGCGGGGCTGCTCGCTGATGATCTGCATGGTGCCGATCAACAATATCGCGCTTGGCACCTTGCCGCCGGATCGGATGAAAAACGCATCCGGCCTGTTCAATCTGACCCGCAATCTCGGGGGCGCCGTTGGCCTTGCGATCATCAACACGATGATCACCCAGCGCACCGACGATCATTTCGCCCGCCTGTCCGAGCAGCTTGACTGGGGCAACCCTGCAGCACTCGACTGGCTGGCAAGCGTCGGTGCCAACTACGACGCCTATGGCCTGGACGGCAGCACCGTCGCCGTGCAGAAACTTGCCGGCATCGTCACGCAGCAGGCCACGCTGCTGTCCTTCATGGACATCTTCATGGGACTGACTGTGCTGTTCGGCTCACTGGTGTTCATGACGCTGCTTTTGAAGAAACCCAAGGCGGCTGCACCGGCCGGTGCCGGTCACTAACATTTTCGCGGGTTGAAAATCCGCGTGTCGGTGGTTCAAAACCGCCTCCGGGCACTATTCTAAGTACCTGATGTGCTTGTGCTTTTCCATGGTCTTGTAACGCCTTCGTTTTGCGAGTTTGACAGTTTCAAACCCCGTGTTTGACAACTTCTGTTTTGCGTTTGTTCAGTTCT
>NZ_AHZC01000395.1 GCF_000247475.1 Rhizobium sp. PDO1-076
GATGCACATGCGGATCGATGCCGCCGGGCATGAGGTAACATCCGGTGGCGTCCAGTTCGGTGTCGCCGGAGAGGTTCGGGCCGATCTCGACGATCACGCCAGCGTCGATCTTGACGTCGGCCTTGTAGGTGAGATCGGCGGTGACGATGGTGCCGTTCTTGATGACTGTGGTCATTGCCTGCTCTCCCTCTCGTTTTTCAAGACGGCGGCACCGTTCACGGTGCTGTCGCGCCGCGTCGTGCCATCTAGTGGATTTTCAGCATGTGCTCGGGAGAAGCCCCGTGCGACGTCGATTTATACCTCGACCAGATCGAGCCGCTGTTCAATGCGGGAAAGGCGATCGTCCAACCGATCGAGCCGATTGGAGAAACCGGCATTCTGGGCTGTGAGGCCACCGACCTGGTATTCGAGGACGCCGAGGCGCGCTTTGACCTCCGACATGTCGTCGGAGAGGCGATCCATCTTGCCGCGGATTGCGCGCAGGTGTTCGAGGACCAGATTGTCGGCAGACGAGGACATGATCGATGCTCCATCGGACCTTGCACAACCCAATATAACGCCGAAGTGTTCACCCGACAATCTCCGCCGTCTCCAGCACCGCGCGCAGCAGCACGTCGGCGCCGGCTGTTGCCCAGTCCTTCGAGATTTCCTCGGCCTCATTGTGCGACAAGCCGCCGACGCAGGGGCACATGATCATGGTTGCGGGGGCGACCTTGGCGGCCCAGCAGGCGTCGTGGCCGGCGCCGGAAATGATATCCATGTGGCTGTAGCCGAGATCTTCCGCCGCCTTGCGGACGGAGGCGACGAGCTTCGGATCGAAGGTGACCGGATCGAAATGGCCGACGGCCTCGACCGAACAGCCGACACCGAGCGTTTCGCAGATTGTCGCTGCCTCTGCCTCGATCTTGGCACGCATGCGATCGAGCTTTTCCTGGGAGGGCGTGCGGATGTCGACGGTGAAGACGACTGTGCCGGGCAGCACGTTGCGCGAGTTCGGCGAGAACTTGACCTGGCCGACGCCGCCGACGGCGCCAGGTTGTTCGCTCATGGCCACGCCCTGCACCATCTCCATGATGCGGGCCATGGCAAGGCCGGCATTGACGCGCAGGTTCATCGGGGTCGAGCCGGTATGGGCCTCGCGACCGGTCAGAGTGAATTCCAGCCACCACAGGCCCTGGCAATGGGTGACGACGCCGATCTGCCGATCCTCGGCTTCGAGGATCGGGCCCTGTTCGATATGATATTCGAAATAGGCGTGCATCGGCCGCGCGCCGACCTCTTCATCGCCGAGCCAGCCGATGCGCTTCAGCTCGTCGCCGAAACTCTTTCCGTCCATGTCCTTCCGGGCATAGGCATATTCCTGCGTCAGCATACCTGCGAACACGCCTGATGCGAGCATGGCGGGGGCGAAGCGCGCGCCTTCCTCGTTGGTCCAGTTGGTGACCACGATCGGATGCTTCGTCTTGATGTTGAGGTCATTCATGGAGCGGACGACTTCGAGGCCAGCCAGCACGCCGAGCACGCCGTCATACTTGCCACCGGTTGGCTGGGTGTCGAGATGGGAGCCGACATAGACGGGAAGGGCATCCGGGTCGGTTCCGGCGCGTGTCATGAACATGTTGCCCATGGTGTCGACGCCCATCGTCAGGCGGGCATCCTCGCACCAGCGCTGGAACAGGCGACGGCCTTCTGCATCCTCATCGGTGAGCGTCTGGCGATTGTTACCGCCGGCGATGCCGGGGCCGATCTTCGCCATGTCAATCAGCATGTCCCACAGCCGGTCGCCGTTGACGCGCAGGTTTACGCCGGGTTGAGCCGTCATGATCCTAGTCCTCACCTGTTCACCCAAAGCCGGATCTTTCGCCCGGCTTCATTATTCCCCGGGGTCAACGACGGCGGTGATTGTTTGTTTTTTTACCGCTGTCGTATCGGCAGTTGCCTTTGTCCGGCATCTGTCCAATAATTTGACCGACTGGTAAAACATTACAACTTCCATCGCGGCACTCAAGACGAAAATCGGAAAAATTTGCGACAAAAAACCGGGCAGTTGCACAGAAAATGTGCGCCAATATTGTCGAATTACTTCAGTATGTTAGGCGGGAACACCTAAAAAATGGCGATACCGAGAGCGGCACAGACCCAGAGGCGCACACGCATTCAGGAAGAGAAAGAGGAGCTTATCCTCGAGGCAGCGCTTGAAGTGTTTTCGCAGCGGGGGTTTCATGGCTCGACGATCGATCAGATCGCCGAGGTGGCAGGTATGTCGAAACCGAACCTCCTCTACTATTTCCGCACCAAGGACACGATGCACCGGGCGTTGATCGATCGGGTGCTGGAAAACTGGCTGGAGCCGTTGCAGGCCTTCGACGCCGAGGGCGATCCGGAGGAGGAGATCCGTTCCTATATCCGCCGCAAGCTGGAAATGGCGCGCGATTTTCCGCGCGAGAGCCGGCTGTTCGCCAACGAGATCCTGCAGGGCGCGCCGCATATAGAAGGTGTTCTGGAGGGGCCGCTCAAGTCTCTCGTCGATGAGAAGGCCGAGGTGATCCGGGCTTGGATCGCGGCCGGCAAGGTGCGCGACTGCGATCCTTATCACATGATCTTCTCGATTTGGTCGACCACGCAGCACTATGCCGATTTCGATGTTCAAGTGAAGGCTGTGCTGGGTCGCGGACATGACGGTGTCGATCGCTTCGAGGCGGCCGCGCAATTCCTGGAGAAGCTGTTCGTCAGTGGCCTCATCCTCGGCGACAAGAGCGCCTGATCAGTCTTTCAGCAGTCCCATGACCAAAAGGCCGCCGGCCGTTACCAGTGCGCCGGCAAAGACGGCCGGGCTGGCCCAGCCATGGCCGATCAACCCCTCAAGGATAATCACCGAGGTTGGCGTGAGATAGCCGTAGCCAAGCACCTTGGCGGCGGGAAGCCGGGTCGAGGCATATTGCAGCAGCATGAAGGTGATCGCGGTCGTCACCACCGAAAGATAGGCGACCGTCGCCCAGACGCTCAGCGGCAGTGTGGAAAAGTCTGTTTCGATCAGCGGCAGGGCGCCTGTCGGCAGAAGCCAGGGCACGGTAAAGACCGTCACCCAGAAACCGAAGGCGACGGGATGTTCGCCGCGGCCAAACTTGCGGATCAGCGGCACATAGGCGGCATGCCCAATGACCCCGACGAAATAGATCAACTCGCCGCCCCCCACGTCAAAGGCCAACATGGCACTGACATCGGCGCGGAAGATGACCCAGATTGCGCCGAGCGCCGCGATGATCAGGGCAGCCAGCACGCCCGGCCGGGTCGGCTGGCGCAACAGGAAAAAAGCAAAGCCGGCGCTGATCAGAGGCATCAGGGTGAAGACGGCGCCGGTCTGGACAGGGCTGGTGAATTCCAGGGCGGTGAACATGGTCAGCATGTAGACGGCGATCAGGCCGCCGAGGATGACGAAACGCCAGGGCTCTTTCGGAAACTGGAAAGGCGCCTTGAAGATGCCGAAGGCCATGATGCCCATGACGACCACTGTCAGAAGGTAGCGCCAGAGGGTCAGGGGGCCGGCATCCATGGATTGTGCCGCTATGCCGCCGAAGGAGAAGGAGCCGGCAATCAACGCCGCAAAGAGCATCATTCCGGCGTGGGCGAGTAGCTTTTCGCGACCTTTGGCATGAATGGAATGTTCGTTCGGGGAGGCGGTTTCGACGGTGTTTTCAGACATTTCCATTCCTGCGGGCATGCTCGGCGAAAGCGTTTTCGCCCCTGTCCGGCTGTTCTCCTCCACTGGGCGAAGGCTTGACCAGGCCGGTATTCTCATTCATTTGCGACGGAGCGCCAATTGAAGCGCCGACTGGAGCGATGCGTTCCGCTCCATCCCGACACACCCTGCCAGTTAATCGAAAGTGGATGCCATGACAACGACGATCGGCTTCAGCGACACCACCCGCAAGACCAGCGACGTTCTGCAAGGCGTGATCAATTCCATTCGCGGCGAGCATGTGACTCTGCGCGAGATCCTCGCGGAAATGGGCGAGAGCGGCCTGCTGTTGCTGTGTGGCCTGCTGTCGCTGCCATTCCTGTTTCCGGTTTCCATTCCGGGTGTCTCTACGGTGTTCGGGGCCGGCATCGTGCTGATCGGTATCGCCATCACATTCAATCGCCTGCCGTGGCTGCCGGAAAAGCTGGTCGATCGCCGGCTGGAAAGCCGTAAGCTGGTGCCGGTGCTGGAGCGTGGCGTCAACGTGCTGCGACGGCTGGATCGCTTCATCCGGCCGCGCGTCTCGCTGTTGACGACCGGCGTCGTGATGAACCGTCTGAACGGCCTGACGCTGACGGGGG
This sequence comes from Rhizobium sp. PDO1-076, assembly GCF_000247475.1. Lineage (GTDB taxonomy): Bacteria > Pseudomonadota > Alphaproteobacteria > Rhizobiales > Rhizobiaceae > Allorhizobium. The sequence goes on from NZ_AHZC01000395.1 coordinate 4,321, forward strand.
CCGGCGCACTGCTGATGATGCCGCTGAGCTTCATTCCGTTTTCCAACACCCTGCCGGGTGTCGCGATCCTGCTGCTATCGGCCGGTATTTCCCAGCGTGACGGCCTTGTGGTTGCCGGTGGCTATCTGCTGACGCTGCTGACGCTGGTCTATTTCGGCGGGCTCGCCTATGCGGCCTATGCCGCGGGCCAGAGCCTTAACCTGCTCGGCGGCTGATCAGGCGCGGCTGAGCAACAGGTCTTGGCGCTCCTGCGCGTGCCTGCGGGCAAAATCGATAAACGCGTCGCCACTCATCGGTCGCGCGAGGGCGTAGCCTTGCAGGGTATGGCAGCCGAGATCGCGCAGGATCGCCGCATGCTCCATGGTCTCGACGCCTTCGGCCACGATGCCGATGCCGAGAGACCGGCCTATATCGACGATCGAGCTGATCAGGCGGCGTTGGGCCACATTGCTTACGATCGGAGCGGTCAGCTGGCGGTCGATCTTCAGTCGGCTCGGGGAAAGCTTGACCAAGCTGAGGATCGATGCATAGCCGGTGCCGAAATCATCAATTTCGATGTCGATGCCATAGGCGCGGATGCGGTCGATGCTCTGGGCGATCGCGTCACCCTTGTCGTCGAATGAGATCGATTCCAGCAACTCAAACGACAGGCTGCCGGGCTCGAGCGTGAGTGTGTCGAGCCGTTCGAGCAATGTTTCTTCAAACAGGCGCTGTGCCGAAATGTTGACGGAGACGCGGTCGACGCCAAGGTCGTTGGCGCGCCAGCGGGTGAGCTGGAACAAGGCCTGATCGAGGATGGTCGCGTCGATCTGCGAGACGACATTGAGACTTTCGGCAATATCGAGGAAGGCGTGCGGTGCCAGGATGCCGCGTTGCGGATGCTGCCAGCGCGCCAGTGCCTCGACACCGTTGATTTCCAGGGTGTGGGCATCGAACTGCGGCTGGAAATAGGGGATGAACTCTTCCGCTGCCAGCGAGCGCAGGATGGCATCGGCTGTCTTCTTGGTGTTCACCGTCTGAGCGCGCAATTGATCGCTGAACCGCTCGACGCGGTTGCGGCCCCGGCGCTTGGCTTCATAAAGGGCGATATCGGCATTGACCAGCAGTTGCGCAACCACCGAATTCCGGTCGGTCTTGGTGGCAACGCCGATCGAGGCACCGACCCGGCACTCATGGCCCTCATAGGTGATCGGCGTATTGATGGCGCTGATCAGGCGACGCCCCATCTCCAGATACTGCTCCTCGCCAAGCTGGCTGAAGCAGACGATGACAAACTCGTCGCCGCCGATGCGTGCGACGAAATCGCTGTCGCGCACGTTGAGGCGCAAGCTTTCGGCGACATGGCGCAGCATGGCATCGCCGGCACCGTGACCGAGTGTATCGTTGATATCCTTGAAGCGATCGAGGTCCATGTGCAGGACTGTGAGTCGGTTTTCGGCATGTTCAAGCTTGTCGATCGCTGCAATATGCTGATCTAGATAGCGGCGATTGGGCAATCCGGTCAGGGCGTCATGCAAGGAGTTGTGCTCCATGTGCCGGCGGGCAGTTTCCAGCGCTTCATTCTGCTGTTCGGTCTGACGCTGTGCTTCGCGAAGATCCTGCTGCAGACGGATATCGGCGGTGACGTCCCAGTTCACGCCGACCATCTTCCTGCGGTTTTCACTATCTCGGTAATGCGTGCCGAAGGCGCGGATGTGGCGAGTTTCGCCGTCCGGACGAATGATCCTGAATTCGGCGACATAGTCACGGTCGCGGAGCACGGCCTTCTTGAAGTTTCGCTCGGAGACTTCAAGATCATCAGGATGCAGAAGGGTATGCCAGGTTTCCAGCGAACTGTCGGGTTCTTCGGTCAGCCCGTAGAGTTGGCGGACTCGATTGTCCCAGGTCAGTTCGCCGGTATCCAGATCCACGTTCCAGATGCCGATGCCGGAGGCGGTCAGGGCCAGTTCGAGCCGGTGGGAGATCGCGTTCAGTTCGCTCTCGCGCTGACGGAGAACGGCGATGTTGGCCTGCCGCTCCCGCAACAGGCGGGCGACCCAGGCGACGGGCGCGACGATCATCGCGCCGACAAGCATCATGAGGAACCGGAATGTGCCTTCGTTTTGGGCCGGCTGATCCCATCCACCTTTGGGTCGCGCAGCGATTTCCCAGCTTTCATTGCCAAAACTGATGGGCATGAGGACCGGGGAACCGAGAAACACTGAGGGGTTGCCGAAAAACGGCATATTGCTGACACCGCCTCTGGTGCTGACGATCGAGACTTCGATGCCGAGGTTTTCCGAATTCAGGCCGCCGTAGTCGTAGAGCTTGTCCATATCGATGACTGCAGCCATCAGGCCCCAGAAGCTGCGCGCGGCTTTGCCGGTCTGGACGACGACCGGGTAGCGGACGATGAGGCCACGTCCGCCCTGAACAAGGTCAACGGGGCCGGTCACCGCCATGCGCCCGGTGTCACGCACCTGCATGGCAACCTCCCGTTGGGTTTCGCTTGTGCGGTAGTCGAAGCCGATGGCTTTCTCGTTGCCGCTCAAGGGATAGGCAAATCGAACGACGAGATCGGGTGCCAAGGCAATATGGCGCAACTGGTGCTCGGTGTCGAAGAGGCGGACAGCCAGCGCCGAAAAGCGTGTCTGGTCAATCTTCGGTTCGGTTTCAACGACGGCGACAAGCCCCTGAACCAGCTTTATATTTGCGTTGATTCCGCCTTCCAGCCTGGCCCTGATCAGCCCCAGTTCCTCGGCCACGCCGTTGCGCAGATTTTCCTGATGAAGGTGGTTTTTCTGAATGTCGGCGTAGACCATGGCGATCGCAACGGCGGCGACAACAACAATGGCGGGGACATAGTATTGAAGAGCAGCGTCGAGCGCTCCCCAATTCTTGTCCCTGACCTTTTCCGCCATGTTTCAATGCCCCATTGTGACGCGGAGGAGCCATTTCAGCCTGTTGAGAAGCCTCCGCTAAATGAGCAGATTTTCACGAAACCCTTGAAATTTGCTGAATCGATCGGTCAAAATATCACAGGTGGAGTGCGATGCATGATGCTCGTTTTAGGTGAGTGGGAACATATCGTATCGACACCCTCCCACCCAATTTCACTGCTCTATTCTGCGGCCTGGACCGACATCGGGTTGTTCGGATGGGTCGTCCAGTTGGCGTAGTTCGGATCGACAGGTTTTCCGGTGCGTTGATCAAGAACGCCAGCATCCAGCCCGACCAAGGTGATGCAGTTTTCCACCGGACAGACGTTGACACAGAGATTGCAGCCGACACATTCGTCTTCCATCACCTCGAACTTGCGAACGCCGTCAACGAACTGAGTGATCGCCTGATGCGAGGTGTCCTCACAGGCGATGTGACAGCGGCCGCATTTGATGCAGGCATCCTGATCGATATGGGCCTTGGCGATGTAGTTGAGGTTGAGATACTGCCAGTCGGTCACGTTCGGCACGGCGCGACCGGTGATGTCGTCGAGATCGCGGTGACCCTTGGCATCCATCCAGTCCGAGAGGCCGGTGATCATTTCCTCGACGATCTTGAAGCCGTAGGTCATGGCAGCCGTGCAGACCTGCACATTGCCGGCCCCCAGAACCATGAATTCGGCCGCATCGCGCCATGTGGTGACACCGCCGATGCCGGAAATCGGTAGGCCATGGGTTTCCGGATCGCGGGCGATCTCGGCGACCATGTTGAGCGCGATCGGCTTGACGGCCGGGCCGCAATATCCGCCATGGGTGCCCTTGCCGCCGACGGTCGGGTTGGGGGCGAAGTTGTCGAGATCGACCGAGACGATCGAGTTGATCGTGTTGATCAGCGACACGGCGTCGGTGCCCCCGGATTTTGCGGCGCGGGCGGGCTTGCGGATGTCGGCGATGTTGGGGGTCAGCTTGGTGATGACAGGCATGCGGCTATACTGCTTGCACCAGCGCACGACCATTTCGATATATTCCGGCACCTGGCCGACGGCCGCGCCCATGCCGCGTTCGGACATGCCGTGCGGACAGCCGAAATTGAGCTCGATGCCGTCAGCGCCGGTCTCTTCGACCAGCGGCAGGATCGCCTTCCATTCCTCCTCGACGCAAGGCACCATGATCGAGGCGACCAGCGCGCGATCCGGCCACTTCATCTTGACCTGCTTCATCTCCTGTAAATTGATCTGAAGCGGGCGATCGGTAATCAGTTCGATATTGTTGAGGCCGAGGAGGCGGCGGTCCGCACCCCAGATCGCGCCGTAGCGCGGGCCGTTGACGTTGACGACGGGCGGGCCTTCCGAACCCAGTGTCTTCCAGACCACGCCGCCCCAGCCGGCGCGGAAGGCGCGCTCGACATTGTAGGCCTTGTCGGTGGGCGGCGCAGAGGCGAGCCAGAACGGGTTCGGCGATTTGATGCCGACGAAATTGTTGCGAAGATCAGCCATGATTTTGTCCTCTCAAAACGGGATCAAGCGACAGCACTGGCGCCCGCCATCTGCATGGCGAGAGACTGATTGATGCTTTCGGCCGCATCGCGGCCCATGGCAACGGCAGAGACCGTCAGATCCTGGCCACCGGTGGCGCAGTCGCCGCCTGCCCAGATTCCGGTAATCGAGGTGCGGCCCTCCGCGTCGATGGCGATCTTGCCGCCTTCGACCCTGAGGTCCTCGAGGCCGTAGCCGTCGAGCTTCTGGCCGATCGCGACAAGGATCTGGTCGGTCTTGATCTCGGTCTTGTGACCGGTACCCTTCATGATGCCATCCTCGATATGGGTATATTCGAAGGTGATGGCGGAGACGTGGCCATGGTGATGGGCGACATCCTTCGGCTGCAGCCAGTGGCGGATATGGACGCCCTTCGAGGCCGCCAGATCCTGCTCGAATGTCGAGGCGTTCATGTGTTCCTTGCCGCGGCGATAGCAGATCGTCACGTTTTCAGCGCCAAGCAGCTTGGCCTGCACCGCCGCGTCGATGGCCGTCATGCCGCCGCCAATGACGACAACGTCGCGACCGACCGGCACGTCGGCCTTGCTGTCGGCCTGGCGCAGGTGGGAGATGAATTCGACGGCATCCATGACGCCGTTGATCTGCGCACCGGGGATGTTGAGCATGTTGACGTTGCCGAGGCCGGCGCCGATGAAGACGGCATCGTGTTTGACTTGGAGTTCGGCGAGGGTGAAGTCGCGGCCGAGCATCTGGCCGTCGAGAACGTCGATATTGCCGAGCGAGAGGATGTAGTCGACTTCTCGCTGGGCGAAATCATTCGGCGTCTTGTAGGCCGCGATGCCGTACTCGTTGAGGCCGCCGGCCTTTTCGCGGGCCTCATAGATGGTGACCAGATGGCCGTGCAGGGCGAGGCGGTGGGCGGCAGACAGGCCTGCAGGCCCAGCGCCGACGACAGCGACCGTTCTGCCAGTGGAGGGGGCGGGCGTGTAGAACTGGCGGCCCTGATCAATGGCAATATCTGTTGCATAGCGCTGCAGGCGGCCGATCTCGACGGGGCGTTCCTCGGCCGTGTTGCGCACGCAGGATTCTTCGCAGAGCTGCTCGGTCGGACAGACGCGGGCGCACATGCCACCGAGGATGTTCTGATCGAAAATGGTCTTGGCGGAGCCAATCGGATTGCCAGTCGATATCTGCCGGATGAACATCGGGATATCGATGGCGGTGGGACAGGCCGTCATGCACGGCGCGTCATGACAGAAGTAGCATCTGTCTGATGCAACCAGGGCTTCATGTTCGCCCAGGCGCGGATGTAGGTCGGCAAAGTTTCTTTGATAATCGGCAGCGTCAAGCCGCCCGGCCTTCAGGCCCGGTTCCAGTGTTCGCATCGCAGTTCCCTCATTTTTTGTTCGAAGCGATGCAGGGAAGCGTAACTCAGGATCAAAATTTTATCAAACGGTAAAAATTTGAAAAATCTGCTAAAATAGCCCAGAAAATATGGGGGATTTGACCGTCGTCAAGCGGATCATCTGACTGACGCGGTTGATGGTTTTGCCGTTTTTCCGGAAACCAGGCAAACATGAGTAAAACCTTCAACTATATACTTTACTCTTTTTGTCATGTTTTGTATGGGTGTGTTCCTGGATGAGGACGGCGTCTTGCCGACTCGGATCTGAAGAGCGGAGACGCGACGACATGGCGAAAAAGAAGAAGCATGCCGGAAAGAAGCCGGCGATCGAGGTGACCAGCAAGCCGAAGGTGCGCGTGCAGCCCGAAGTGAAGAGCTTTCTCTATGTCGGCGGGCGGGATTGCCAGGTTGCTCACCTGCGGCAGATCGCCACAAACTTCGGCGCAGAACTGATCCATCACGACGGCGGATTGCGTGAAGCCGTGTCGCGGATCGATACCGTTCTGCCCTCCGTCGACTGCGTCTTCTGCCCGATCGACTGTATCAGCCATGACGCGTGTCTGCGCGTTAAAAGCGGTTGCAAGAAGTTCGGTAAGACCTTCATTCCGCTGCGAAATGGCTCGAAATCCAGCCTTGAGAGGGCGCTGCAGACGATGAGCGAAAGGAATGCCGAAGCATGAGCGCGGACGGGACCAACGAGGGCAGCATCAACGCCTTTCATCGCATAGCCCAGCAACGTGGCGACGGCCTGCTGCCGGAGCTCGTTGCAGGCTTGAAAAACCCCTCGCAAAAAATTGAAGTGACGAAATGCGAAATCATCACTTTGCCGGGCTTGCATAATCGCAAGACAGGTCCCATCTACGCGAGGTCACCGGGGGCAACCGCCCTTGTTATCGAATTTCCCGCGCCCAAGTGGCAGCGAAACGCCTTACGTTTGGGGACGTAGGCTTTCGTCGATGGTGACGACGCGGGCCTAGAGGGAAAACCCCATATGAGCCGCACAGATCAAGCGATGACCAAAAGCTTTGACGTTGTCCCGATCTTACCTTCCTTGAATTTTTCAGAAACACGCGATTTTTACGTCACCCATCTTGGCTTTGAAGAGGTGGGTGCCGACTGCGACGATTACCTTGTTATCCGTAAAGGCCCGATGGAATTGCATTTCTGGCTGAGCGACGATCCGTTTCAGTGCCAGAACAGTTCGGTGTTCTTCCGCTCGAATGCCATTTGCGAAATCTACACCGTCTTGCGGGACCGAGGTGTCGAGGCCGTTCTTCCGTCCGATCAACTGCATGACGTCAGATTCCATGTTCGCGACCCGCATGGAAATCTGCTGATGTTTGCTGACGCAATGGTGCTGGCCGGTGCCACCGCCGCCGCCGCGCCGATGGCAGAAGCCTGCCATTGATCCGGGCAATCTGCTGACAGGTCTTCTCCGCGCTGGCACCTCAGTCAGCGCGGCGAGGCAGCGCCGCTCCGACAGCCAGAAGCAGCCAGGCACCGATCAGCGTCAGCCCGCCGGTTGGCGCTGCCATCGGAAATAGTCCTGAGCCAGCAAACTGGCGCGAAGCCAGATCTCCAGCAAATAGCAGCGTTCCCACCATCATCATCACACCCGAAACCTTGCCCATCCGCAGGGAGGGGCCGGCGACCGCGAGCGCCAGCAGCGCTGGCGCATGCGCAAGGCATATGGTCGAGGCGGGGCGCAGAAGCGCTTCTCCGCCGGCATGGCTGGCCGCAGCAGCCAGCGCGACGCCGGCTGCGCCGATCAGGCCGGCCGCGACCGGCAGGAGCCTTTGGGCGGTTGTAGCAAACGACATGGCTATTCCTTGTTCTGCATGTGATGGGCAAGCCGCACGACCGGCTCCCAGATGATGTCGCGGAGCTTTTCGTTGGCGATTGTCTCGTCCATGGCGCGCCGGAAGCAGAGCAGCCATTCATCCCGCTCGACAGGGCCGATTTCCGCGACGAAGTGGCGACGGCGCAGCATCGGATGCCCGCGCTTTTCCATATAGATCGGCGGCCCGCCCAGATAGCCGGTCAGGTAGTCGTAGAATTTCTCCTCGCTGCCCGACAGATCCGGCGGATGCACCGCGCGGCAGCGTGCTGCTTCGGGCAAGGTGTCCATCAGTTCGTAGAAGCGCCGGCAGAGTGCCTTGACGGTCTCGTCACCGCCGATCGCTTCATAGAGGGTTATGGTTTCTTCGCTCACGGTCTTTTCCTGTCGCTCGTCCCGCATTCCATAGCCGGTTGCCGGACCGGTCGGCAACGCCGAAGCGACTGCTGCGTCAATATGCAATTCGTGTTTCAGGTGGCCTGTTTGGGGCTCAGATGTTCACCATGACGGTGGAAAGCAACGAGTCTACCGGGTGTGCACTGCAAAATACCTGCGACAGAACCGGCTGGCCATGACATAAGGGCGCCGCAACTTTTCGGACCCCAGATCATGATTCGTATTGAGAACATCAGCAAGCAACTCAGCCACCGGATCCTCTTCATCGAGACATCCGCCGCCTTGAACCGTGGGGAGAAGATCGGTCTGGTCGGGCCGAACGGCTCGGGCAAGACCTCGCTGTTTCGCATGATCACGGGTCAGGAAGCGCCTGACGAGGGCCAGGTCGCGGTCGATAAGGGCATCACCATCGGCTATTTCAACCAGGATGTCGGCGAAATGTCGGGCCTGAGCGCTGTTGCCGAAGTGATGAACGGGGCAGGCCCGGTCAGCGATGTCGCCGCCGAGTTGCGCGAACTGGAAGCGGCGATGGTCGATCCTGACCGCATGGACGAGATGGACCAGATCATCGACCGTTACGGTGAAGTCCAGGCGCGATACGAGGAACTGGACGGCTACGCGCTGGAGGGCCGTGCGCGCGAAGTGCTGGCTGGCCTGAGCTTCAGCGAAACCATGATGGATGGCGATGTTGGCGCGCTGTCGGGCGGCTGGAAGATGCGCGTGGCACTTGCCCGCATTCTTCTGATGCGGCCGGACGTGATGCTGCTCGACGAACCGTCGAACCATCTGGATCTCGAAAGCCTGATCTGGCTGGAGCAGTTCCTCAAGGGATACGAGGGCGCGCTGTTGATGACCTCGCATGACCGCGAGTTCATGAACCGCATCGTCACCAAGATCATCGAGATCGATGCCGGCCAGCTCAACAGCTATTCCGGCGACTATGAATTTTACGAGGGCCAGCGCGCCCAGAACGAAAAGCAGCAGCAGGCGCAGTTCGAGCGCCAGCAGGCGATGCTGGCCAAGGAAATCAAGTTCATCGAGCGCTTCAAGGCGCGCGCCAGCCATGCTTCGCAGGTGCAGAGCCGGGTGAAGAAGCTGGAGAAGATCGACCGTGTCGAGCCGCCGAAGCGCCGCCAGGTCGTCGCTTTCGATTTCCTGCCGGCACCGCGCTCTGGCGAAGACGTGATCAACGTCAAGAATGTCTCGAAGAGATATGGCGACAAGGTCATCTATGACGGCTTCGACTTCATGGTCCGCCGCCGCGAGCGCTGGTGCATCATGGGCATCAACGGCGCCGGAAAGTCGACGCTTCTGAAACTGGTGGCTGGCGACAGCACACCCGATACCGGTACGGTCGCCATCGGGGCCAGCGTCAAGATGGGATATTTCGCCCAGCACGCGATGGATATTCTCGATGGCGAAATGACCATTTTCGAGACGCTGGAAAGCACGTTCCCGCGGGCAGGGCAGGCGCCGCTTCGCGCGCTTGCCGGCTGTTTCGGCTTTTCCGGCGACGATATCGACAAGCGTTGCCGGGTTCTGTCGGGTGGCGAAAAGGCGCGTCTGGTCATGGCGATCATGCTGTTCGATCCACCGAATTTGCTGGTGCTCGACGAGCCGACCAACCACCTTGATCTCGACACCAAGGAAATGCTGATCAAGGCGCTGTCGCAATACGAGGGCACCATGCTGTTCGTTAGCCACGATCGCCACTTCCTGGCGGAACTGTCGAACCGGGTGCTGGAAATCACGGAGGATGGGATTTTCCAGTATGGCGGCGGCTACACGGAATATGTCGCCCGCACCGGTCATGAAGCGCCAGGCCTGAAAAGCTGACGCTTTACTCGCCGACCGTTTGACCTGCCTCCTGTTGCGGCTTGAGATAACGTCTGGCGAATAGCCAGACGAAGCCGGCCCATGCGGATCCGGCGCACCAACCGGCCAGGACGTCGGTCGGGTAGTGCACGCCGAGATAGACGCGGCTCATGCCGATGATCACGATCAGGAAGACGGCGAGGGTTATGAAATAGACGCGGACATGGCGGCTCTTTTCGACCCGTGTCAGTATCGCCGCCAAGGTGAGATAAGTCGCCGCCGACAGCATTGCGTGTCCGCTGGGAAAGCTGAAATCGTGCACTTCGACTAGATGCGCGACGACATCCGGCCGGGGTCTGGCCACACCCAGCTTGAGCGCGCTGCTGATCGCCCAGCCGCCCAGGACGGATGCGCCCAGAAAAATTGCGCTGGCCCATTCGCGGCGGATGCACAAGAAGACGGTCGTTGCCACGGTGACCAGGGCCAGAACAGTGGTTCCTCCCAACACGGTGATATCGGAGAAGATCTTGCTCAGCCAGTATGGGCCAATCGGCAGGCTGGTATCGGTTGCATCGCGTAATGACAGCAGCACCGCTTCATCGATAAAACGTGTCTCGCCCTCGAGCATTTCGCTCATCAGTCTTGAAAAGACAAAGGCGGCGCCGGTGGCGAGACAGAAGACAAGCAGAACCACGGCTTCGACCTGGGCGATGCGCTCGCGCGCATGCGCGATCACCCTACGCATCATGGGTCATCCCTGCGGAATCCGGCAAGACATGCATCGGTGAAGCGCTCCTCTTCGGCCTTGGACACATTTAGAGGAGCGGCGTGAAAGAACAATAGGTTGGCAGCACCAGCCTATTGTCACATCCGAGGGCCAAAGGAGTATCGCAAACCTAGCCGTTGAAGCGCGAATGCCAGTTCCAGGCGGACCGGATGATGTCGTTGATGTCGTGCTTCGGCTTCCAGCCGAGAACATTTTCCGCCTTGCCGTTGCCTGCAACGAGCATTGGCGGATCGCCGGCGCGGCGTTCCGTCTTGACCACCGGCATCGGTCGGCCGGAGACGGATTCGATGGCGCTGATCAGTTCCTTCACCGTGGTGCCTGTCCCGGTGCCGAGATTGATGTCGACCGTCTCGCCGCCGTTCAGCAGGTATTCCACCGCGCGCACATGGGCGTCTGCCAGATCGTTGACGTGGATATAGTCGCGGATGCAGGTGCCGTCGCGGGTGTCGTAATCCTCGCCGAAGATCGAGAAATGCGGACGCCGGCCGAGCGCCACTTCGATTGCCAGCGGAATGGCATGGGTTTCCGGGGTGTGCCACTCGCCGATACGGCCTTCGAAATCGGCGCCGGCGGCGTTGAAATAGCGCAGCATGACGGACCGCATGCGATCACACAGGTCGAAGTCGCGCAGCGCCTGTTCGACGATATGCTTGGTGCGGCCATACGGGTTGATCGGGTTCTGTGGATGGGTTTCGTCGAGCGGCAGACGCTCCGGCCTGCCATAGGTTGCGCAGGTCGAGGAAAAGACGAAGGCGCGAATATCCGCCTCCATCAGTGCCTGCAGCAAGGTCAGCGAGCCGACGACATTGACGTCGTAAAAGGCTTCGGGTTCCTGGAATGACTGGCCGACCTCAATCAGACCGGCAAAATGCAGGGCGGCGACCGGCTTGTGCTTGGCCAGAACCTCGCGCAGACGGGCGCGGTCGCGGATGTCGCCCTGTTCGGCCGGTCCCCATTTGACAAATTCCTCGTGGCCGCCGGAAAAGTTGTCATAGACCAGTGGCACATAACCCTTGTTGGCCAAAGCCAGGCATGTGTGGGAGCCGATGTAACCGGCGCCACCGACCACGAGAATTGTCTTTTCAGTCATGACCAACCTTTGGAACTGGTTTCGCGAAGGGTATCGCGATGTGTTGTTTTACTCGACAAGCAGAGCGATCGTACTCACGGCTCTCTAGATTGGCGTTGCTCAGACCGGTGGATGCAGGAATGCCGGCATAGCGGCATTTTTCGCTGTCTTGGACAGGTAAAGCCTCGCGGTGTCGAGCGCTTCGCGAATGGTCACATCCATGTCGAGATAGCGGTAAGTGCCCAGGCGTCCGACAAATGTAACGCCCGCCTCCTGTTCGGCACGCGCGACATATTCCGCCAACTGTTCCTTCTCCTTGACGAGCCGGATGGGGTAGTAGGGGATGTCGTCCGGACCGCAGACGCGGGCGAATTCGCGGTAGCAGACTGAGCCTGCATGATCTTCCCAGGGTGAGAAATGCTTGTGCTCAGTGATCCTCGTATAAGGCACGGAGGCATCGCCGTAGTTCATCACGGCGCAGCCCTGGTAGTCACCCTGATAGGTGAAGCGTTCGAAATCGAGCGTGCGATAGCCGAGGCGGCCATGTTCGAAATTGAAATAGCCGTCGAGCGGGCCGGAATAAAAGACGTGGGCATAGCCCGCGGCCTCAGCGCGATCGAACCGCGTCTCGAGCTTTACCGAAATGTTGTCGTGATCGAGAATGGCGGCGATCATGTCGGTGTAGCCGTTTTCCGGCATGCCCTGGAATTTGTGAAAGAAATAGTTGTCATCGTAGTTGAAGCGAACCGGCAGCCGCTTCAGGATCGACGCGGGCAGGTCGGTCGGCGAGCAGCCCCACTGCTTTTCCGTGTAGCCCTTGAAGAAAGCCTCATACAGATCCTTGCCGACAAAACGCAGGGCCTGTTCCTCGAAAGTCTGCGGATCCTCGATGGTCTTGTCGGCCTGCTCCTCAATAAAGGCGCGGGCTTCGTCCGGCCGGAAGGTCTTGCCGAAGAACTGGTTGATGGTGTGCAGGTTGACGGGCAGGGAGTAGACCTGATCCTGGCTCGTCGTCTTGACCCGGTTCTTGTAGGGCAGGAAGGTCTCGAAGCCGTTGACATAGTCCCAGACTTCGGCGTCATCCGTGTGAAAGATATGCGGGCCGTAGAGATGGACCATGACGCCGGTATCGGCATCGCGCTCGGTATGGCAGTTTCCGGCGATATGGCTGCGAGCGTCGAAGATCTCGACCTGATAGCCGGCCAGCGCGAGTTCGCGCCCGATCACGGCCCCCGAGAGTCCAGCGCCGACGATAGCAATTTTTCCTTTTGCGGGCATTCCAAACTGTCCTGTTTCGTCTCTTCGCCAGCCGGTGTGTTTGCGCTGCGCGGATGGTGGTCAGGTGTGGCGTTGCAAGTTTTGTGACGCTCTACCGATTATGATTAGGGGGCCTGCATCCATGCCGTCGGGCCGAAACCTGAGACAGGGGCGGGCGGAACTCAAGCGGCTCAGTGCCGTTCCAGTTCCGCCTTTGTCTTAAGGCCGCTTCGTCAGGCCCTGGCTTCCGGCCATAGGCGGGCATCAGGGCGCAGCGGTTCATAGCTGTTCCATTGGGTGAGTTTGTCGAGGTAGCGCTGGCGATATGCCTTGTCGTCCTCGAATTCGATGTGTTCGGCCACGATCTCCGCACCCACCTCGTAGTAAACATCGAGATTGCGCATGTCCGGGGTCGGCGTTTCGCCACGCTCTCGCTCACCCTGCATCTGCCAGCACAGTTCTTCCAGACGCCGAACCATGGCCGGCATGTCGCGCAGGGCACTGGTTTCGCGCTGGCGCTGCAGGGATGCACGCACCGCTGCAAGGCTTGCTGGATCACGGGCATAGGCGACGGCCTTGTTGACGTAGTCGTCAGGCGTCGAGCAGATCAGTTCCGGAATGCCGGCAGCCGAGACGATGCTGGCGCAGAAGCGCGATGCAAAGCTCTTGCCGGGCAAAGTCAGGACCGGCAGGCCCATGGTGATCGCGTCCGATGCCGTCGAATGGGCGCCATAGGGGAAGGTGTCGAGGAAGAGGTCGGCCACGCCGATACGGGCGAGATGCTGGGCGTTGGGTGCCTTCGGCGCGAAGATGATGCGGTCGGCGGCGACGCCGCAGACGGTAGCGGATTGGCGAAGCCGCTGATTGACGGCGTCCGATCCGGTCAGAAGCCACAGCACGCTTCCCGGCGTGGCGGCAAGGATCTTCATCCAGCGGGCAAAGCCGTTTGCGGTGATCTTCTGCATGCCGTTGAAGCAGGCAAAGACGAACGCGTCCTCCGGCAGGCCAGCTTCGGTGCGGGTCGGCCTGGCGGCGATCTGGCGCTTGCGGTCGACAGGCTGGTTGCAGGGAATGCGCAGGACCTTTTCGGTGTAGTAGAGCTCGTTTTCCGGCGGGACGATATAGTCGTCGGCGATCAGATACTGGTGGAACGGGCTCGCCATCGAACCGGGATAACCGCAGAAGGCGGCGATGACCGGTGCCGGACGGTAGGCGAAGATCCGCGTACGGGCATGTTTGGTAAAGCCGTTGACGTCGAGCAGGATATCGATCTCGTCGGACGCGATCAGGCGGGCCGCCTGTGCGTCGTCGATGGTCGAGATATCGCGCCAGGTGTCGACGACTTTCTTCATGCGTTCCTGGGTGCCGTCATTGGTGCGCGCCTCGCCACAATAATAGGCGAAAATCTCGACGCTGCTCTTGTCGTGCAATTCGAGAACCTCGCTGAGCGCAAAGCCGACGGCATGGTCGCGCAGGTCGGAGGAGACATAACCGATGCGCAGGCGCTGGCCGCTTCCGGTTTTCTGCTTTACCTGCTTCGGCGTGAAGCCGGTCAGGTCGGGGCGACCGACAAGGGTCTTGAGGTAACGATAGGCCTTGGCAAGCTGGAACAGCGGGTCGTCGGCATAGCAGCCCAGCGGCAGGGGCGACATGGCATCGAGCAACTGGCGCTTTGTCACGTGCTCCGAGGGAATGACAATCGGCCATTTGCACTGGTGCTGGCGCAAGGACAGCCAATGCTGACCGGCCTCCGGCTTGTCGGGGCGCATTTCGATGGCTTGCCACAGTGCTGTTTCAGCCTCTTCCTGCAGGCCCGCACCTTCCATGACGCGGCCGATATGCTGAAGGGTCATCAGCCGATGGCTCATCCGTTCCGGCGTCAGTTCCGCCGTCGCTTCGATGAACGAGCGCCATTGCTGGATCGCCTGCGCGTTCAGACCGGCATCTTCGTAGGCGCGACCAAGGTTGATGTTCGCATGGCCGAAGCGCGGCTCAATCTTCAAGCAGGCGCTCAGGGCATTGATCGAGCCGGGGATGTCACCCAGTTGCCTGAGCGTGACGGAGTAGTTGAAATAGGCAAGGTGCAGAAGGGGATTGCTGTCATTGTAGGCAATCCACGCCTTGTACAATTCTGCGGTCTGCGCGCTCTGCCCAGCGGCATTCGTATTCTCAGCCAGCTGAAACAGCTCATTCAGGGGAAGCTTCTGATTGCGGGCTCGTTCCACGAAAACAGCGAGTTGCAAATTGCGGTCTGAGGCTAATGCGTTGTCCATGACCATGTATATCCCAAGAACTGAAGGCCTAACGGCTTGAGTTGAAACCACGCGCTAAAGCGTCGGATTGCTTTAGCTGCGCTAGCTTGCTTTGGGCTTGTGGCTTTCACCCGGATTCGGTGTTCTTGCTGGTCGACCGCTGCGCCGACATTCTTCCAGTAGTGTCTCCGTCTGCCGATCCATAAGCATGAGTTAGTGATGACCGTTTGGCGCTTGTTGGCGGAATGATGCGTCTATCCGCCAGTCGCTTTAGAAAAAAATACACGTCAAGCTAGAAATCAACGCGTTTTCTGCTGATCTTTGAGTGATTGTATTATAAATAAGTGATGTTACGATTGAGCTCTGCGACGTTTTCGCCGTCTATACTGCAATTATTGACAAAAACTCATGTGAATTTATGAGGCGTACTTTATGCTCCCAGGACCGCGGTTGTACTTTTTCTGGATGTACTGTCTGTCGCATGTGTAAGGCGTGCTTTGAAGGGTGTTTCAAGGTCTGGTTCTATAGCGCGTTAACACAAAATTAGAGTCTGAGCGGTAGATCTTTGCCAAGAATTTTGTCTAAGAGTGCGACTCGCGGGTCCGTTCGAAACAGATTCGAAGGAATAGTCTTACTGCGGCAAGACCAATTGCGCCCGCAGGCGTGGGGAAATCAGAGCGGCTTTACGCTCTGGATGCATGATGCCCTTCCAACGCACTGGCTCTCGAGAGCCATGTCCCACTTCCACATATATCCGTCCGAAAGGATACCGAAGGTCGAGGCCAATCATGGCGTCCACCTTGAGGGCAATCGGTCAACACCACAGGGGCGCGTCCATGACTTCGATCGTTTCTTCACTGACAACCAGCCAAATACGCAATCTCTCCACCACCACCATTGCATCGTTGACCACGGACGATGTGGCTGCGCTGTCCACAGCGCAGGTCAAGGCGCTTTCGTCTTCCCAGATTCATGCACTTGAAACCGACGATATCGCGGTCTTCACCACAGCCCAGCTTGGCGCAGTGTCTGCCGCCTCCATTGTCGGCCTGAGCCTGGACCAGATTGCCGTCCTCGAGTCCTCCACGATCACCGGTCTCGCAACCACCCAGATCGCAGCACTCAGCACCGCACAGGTCGACGGCCTGACTTCCGACCAGGTTGCTGCGCTCACATCCACGCAGATCGGCGCCTTCAGCTCGGCAGCCATCGCCGTCCTGTCCACGGACGATATCGCGTCGTTCACAACGGCTGAAGTTGCCGCCATCAGCGTCAAGGGCATCGCCGGTCTCTCGACCGACAACGTCGCCATCCTTTCCACCGACCAGGTTGCAGCCCTCAAGTCAACCCAGGTTGCAGCCCTGAAGTCTGCCCAGATCACTGCCCTGACGACCGATCAGGTCGCCATTCTGTCCTCCGGTCAGATCGGTGCGATGAGCACGAGCCAGATCGCAGGCCTTTCCACCACCCAGGTTGCTGCCCTAACCACAGACCAGGTTGCCGCCCTGAGCACCAAGGCTGCAGGCGCCCTGACCTCGGCACAGGTTACGGCTCTGAGCACCGACCAGACGGCTGCACTGACGTCGGCACAGATCGGCGCGCTCGGCTCCGCTGCCGTCAGCGCTCTCGGCACTGACGATATCGAACTGTTCAGCACCGCTGAAGTGGCTGCCATCAGCGTCAAGGCACTGACCGGCCTGTCGACCGACAATGTTGCGATCCTGTCCACCGATCAGGTCGCAGCCCTGAAGTCCACCCAGGTTGCCGCCCTGAAGTCCACCCAGATCCAGGCTTTGACGACCGATCAGGTTGTGGTCCTGACCTCGGGCCAGATCGCCGCCTTGAGCACCACGCAGGTTGCCGGTCTTTCGACCGACCAGGTTGCAGCCCTCAGCACCGACCAGGTTGTTGCACTGACGTCGAAGACTGTTGCCGCACTGACCTCGACGCAGGTTGACGCGCTCAGCACCGACCAGGTTGCCGCTCTTACGTCGACCCAGATCGCCGCCTTCGGTTCCGCAGCCATCGGCGCCCTGAGCACCGACGACGTCGCTCTGTTCGAAACCAATGAAATCGCTGCGATCAGCGTCAAGGCCCTGGCCGGGCTGTCCACGGATGCCGTTGCCATCCTCGAAACCGACCAGGTCGCTGCATTGACGACCACCCAGGTCGCTGCCCTGAAGAGCGCCCAGATCGGTGCCCTGACGACCGACCAGACCGTCGTGCTGACCTCTGCACAGGTCGCGGCCCTGAGCTCCACACAGGTGGCCAGCCTTTCGACCGACAATGTTGCAGTTCTGACGACCGATCAGGTAACCCAGTTGACATCCAAGGCCGTCGGCGCCCTGACATCTGCCCAGTTGCAGGCGATGAGCTCCGAACAGGTCGAGGCGCTGTCTTCGGCCCAGATCGCTGCCTTCGGCTCCGAGGACCTCGCGGCCCTTTCAACCGATGACATCGTCACCTTCTCGACCGCAGAAATCGCAGCCATCAGCGTCAAGGCGCTGACCGGTCTCTCCACCGATGCCGTCGCAATCCTCGAAACCGATCAGGTTGCAGCGCTGACCACTGCGCAGGTCGCCGGATTGAAGTCCACCCAGATCCAGGCCCTGACCACCGATCAGGTCGTCGTTCTGACCTCGGGTCAAATCGCAGCCCTGAGCTCGACACAGGTTGCCGGCCTTTCGACCGACCAGGTTGCAGCTCTCTCGACAGACCAGGTTGTCGCCCTGACCTCCAAGACCGCTGCGGCCCTGACCTCGGGCCAAATCGATGCCCTGACGTCCGACCAGATTACCGCGCTGACATCCACGCAAATCGGTGCTCTCGGCTCGGCAGCAATCGGCGCCCTGAGCTCCGATGACATCGTCCTCTTCGAGGCCGCTGAAGTTGCTGCCATCAGCGTCAAGGCTCTGGCGGGTCTGACCACCGATGCGGTTGCAGTGCTCGAAACCGACCAGGTAGCTGCGCTGACGACGGGTCAGGTGGCCGCCCTGAAGTCGACCCAGATCGGCGCGCTGACGACCGACCAGGTCGTGGTGCTGACCTCGGGCCAGATCGCTGCGCTGAGCGCAACGCAGGTTGCCGGCCTTACGACCGACAATGTTGCGGTTCTGACCACAGACCAGATCAGCCAGCTGACATCGAAGACCGTGGCTGCCTTGTCCACCGACCAGATCGCAGCCCTCAGCTCCGAACAGGTCGAAGCCCTGTCGTCGGCTCAGATCGCTGCCCTCGGCTCTGAAGATCTGGCCGTACTGTCCACCGACGAGATTGCCACCTTCTCGACCGACGAGATCGCAGCTATCAGCGTCAAGGCGCTGACCGGTCTGACGACCGATGCTGTTGCGATCCTCGAAACGGATCAGGTTGCAGCGCTGACGACCGCCCAGGTCGCCGTGCTCAAGTCCAGCCAGATCCAGGCCCTGACCACCGATCAGGTCGTCGTTCTGACCACCGGCCAGATTGCAGCCCTGAGCTCGACACAGGTTGCTGGTCTCTCGACCGACCAGGTTGCCGCCTTCACAACGGACCAGGTTGTCGCCCTGACCTCCAAGACCGCTGCAGCCCTGACATCCTCGCAGATCGATGCCCTGACGTCCGACCAGATTACCGCGCTGACATCCACGCAGATCGGTGCTCTCGGCTCGGCAGCAATCGGTGCCCTGAGCTCCGACGACATCGTCCTCTTCGAGGCTGCTGAAGTTGCTGCCATCAGCGTCAAGGCCCTGGCGGGTCTGACCACCGATGCGGTTGCAGTGCTCGAAACCGACCAGGTTGCGGCAATGACCACGGCCCAGGTAGCAGCCTTGAAGTCGACCCAGATCCAGGCCCTGACCACCGACCAGGTTGTCGTTCTGACCTCGGGTCAGATCGCTGCGCTGAGCTCGACCCAGGTTGCTGGTCTCTCGACCGACCAGGTTGCCGCCTTTACAACGGATCAGGTTGTCGCCCTGACCTCGAAGACGGCCGCTGCCCTGACCTCGAGCCAAGTCGATGCCCTGACATCTGACCAGATCCAGGCCCTGACATCGACCCAGATCGGTGCGCTCGGCTCGGCTGCCATCAGTGTCCTGAGCTCCGACGACATCGTCCTCTTCGAGGCCGCTGAAGTTGCTGCCATCAACGTCAAGGCTCTGGCTTCCCTCTCCACGGATGCCGTCGCTGTACTCGAAACCGACCAGGTTGCCGCTCTGACCACGGCCCAGGTCGTTGCCCTGAGCACAGGCCAGATCGGTGCGCTGACCACCGACCAGGTCGTTGTCCTGACCTCGGGCCAGATCGCCGCTCTCAGCTCGACGCAGGTTGCCGGTCTCTCGACCGACAATGTCGCGGCTCTGACCACCGATCAGGTCACGCAGCTAACAGCCAAGGCGGTTGGTGCCCTGACTTCGGACCAGCTTGAAGCGATGAGCTCCGAGCAGGTCGAGGCACTGTCCGCCACGCAGATCGCAGCATTCGGATCGGAAGACCTGGCGGCCCTGGCGACCGACGACATCGTCACCTTCTCGACAGCCGAGATCGCAGCGATCAATGTCAAGGCTCTGTCGGGTCTCTCGACCGACGCGGTGGCAATCCTCGAAACCGACCAGGTCGCAGCCCTGACAACGGCACAGGTCCTCGGACTGAGCTCCACTCAGCTCGGTGCGCTGACCACCGATCAGGTCGTCGTCTTGACCTCGGCCCAGATCGGCGCGCTCAGCACTTCGCAGGTTGCCGGTCTCTCGACCGACCAGGTTGCGGCGCTGACCACTGACCAGGTCGTGTCACTGACCTCCAAGACGGCCGGTGCCCTGACCTCGACCCAGGTGGATGCGCTCAGCACCGACCAGGTTGCGGCTCTGACATCGACCCAGATCGCGGCGCTCGGTTCGGTTGCCATCGGCGCACTCAGCACGGATGACATCGCGCTCTTTGCCACGGACGAGATCGCAGCGATCAACGTCAAGGCTCTGGCGGGTCTGTCGACCGATCTGGTTGCCGCCCTCGATACGGACCAGGTTGTCGCCCTGACAACGACCCAGGTCGTTGCCCTGACCTCCAGCCAGATCAGCGCGCTCTCGACTGATCAGGTTGCCGTCCTGACCTCTGGCCAGATCGGCGCCCTGAGCACGACACAGATCGCCGGCCTGACCACCGATACGGTTGCGGCCCTGACAACGGACCAGATCGGTTCGCTTGGCACCAAGACTGTCGGTGCCCTGTCTTCCGCTCAGGTCGAAGCCCTGGACTCGGATCAGGTCGCCGCTCTGAACTCGACGCAGATCGCAGCGCTCGGCTCGGCCGCCATCTCGGCCCTGTCGACCGACGAGATCGCAACCTTCTCGACAGACGAGATCGCTGCCATCAACGTCAAGGCCCTGGCCGGTCTGTCGACCGACGACATCGACAGCCTCGCCAGCGATCAGCTGCAGGCCTTCACCACCACGCAGATCCAAGCCTTCAACGATGATCAGATTGCCGCGATCATCTCGGCCTACCAGGATCTCTGATCCTAACCGGCGCGGCGAAAGCCGCGCCGACTCACACAGCAGACACTGACAAGCACATCTTCAAAGCATACAGAAAATGCCGCCGCTTCAACCGAAGGGGCGGCATTGTGCGTATGGGGACTACAAGCAGGGACCGAGGCGCATCGCGATCGGCGCCGATTGGCAATACCTGTCGAAACCTACCACGCCTTGGCGATGCATAGCTCGCAGCGCAGTTTATCTTGACTGTCGCTTTCGCCATATGATCAGAAGCGTGACCGGGATCGATCGTTCATCATCGACCGGCGCTCGATGGCGGCTGAACAGCTTCACGGCAAAACGCCGGCGATCAGCATGTGACGGTCGCTGATATGTCGTACCTGCAGCAGCAAGCCGGCCTGTTGCAATTGTGCGTTGACTTCATCGAGCGTGAATGCGGCGCATAGTGAATTGTAAAAATCCTGACGCAGAATCGCATGCGCGTCGGGTGCCACCTTCGCGACGATGTCGTCCGCGTCTTGTGGCGTATCCGGTCTGATCAAGTCCATCACATAGACTGCAGCGCCCGTCTGTCCCAATCGCTGTATTTCACTCCACAGGACCATTGGGTCGGGCAAGTGGTGCAGCAGGTCTTTCGAAAGGACGGCATCGAAACCGTACTCAGAAAGAGGAAGACCCGGAATGTATCCCTGTATGACCGCTATCCGGGATTCGTGGCTCGACGCTCGCACGGCCTCTCTGGCCAGATCGACCATCGCCGCCGAGCCGTCGATCGCGGTGATGTGGATATCCGGGCAGGCATCCGCCAGCCTGACCATGACGTCGCAGGGGCCGCAGCCAATATCGATGACATGATGCAGGGTATGTACCCCGTTCGACAGGACATGGTCGACAAACGATTGATTGGAAATGGAAAAGTCCGCATCGGCATAGCCGAGCGACTGCTCGGCATCTGCCATGATCTCAGGTTCGAGAATTCTCTGCATGAAGACTCTCCCTGAATGAATGTTGAAACTCAAAAGCCGAAGCATCGCATTGATGTCTGCGCCGAGCGTTGGGCAGCAATGGTATGGCTTGATGATATCGACAATGAACCCTTGTGCCAACCGATCTGGCATCAGTCAGACTGGAGGCAATCTGATGCCGTCGTCTCGATTTACGCTATTGGCGCGGTGTCCAGAAATATGCCGGCAATCGCCTCGTTTGGGGCAACTTCGGGCTACACGCAGCCGTGGTTCAACACGACCGAAACCTGGACCGTCGGTCAATCAAGAGCCCGGCAACTCCCCGGTATGGATAATGAAATCTTTGGTGCGCCGGACGAGATGAAACTGGGTGCCGCTATTGTATTGTAATCACTATAGAGTTTTAATCGAAACAAATTAGTTGCGCCAACCTCGTGATAGGTCGAGGCTGGCGCGAAGCAGCTGTTACGCGGCGCGGGAGAGTGCAACCGCGTCCGGTCCGGCCGGGAACCGTAGATTGCCGGTGCTGTCGTTGACCGCCCGCCACACCGCTTCAGCGACATCGATTTCTCTGGTGGTCAGGGTCGGTTGTGCAAAGGCATCGAAGATCGGAGCTGCGAAGGCGGCATAATCCTCCGGAATGAGGTCTTCGACCGGTACTGAAGTGTTCTGGGCAAATTGCGTGGTCGGCGCATAACCGGGCTCCACCAGCTTTGCACGTATGTTGAAGTGCCCCAGTTCGTGAGCGAGCGAGCCCGTGAAGCCCTCGATGGCCTGCTTGCTGGCGGTATACGCCGCGGCCAATGGCATGGGGGCCAGAGTCACACTCTACGTCACGTTGACGATCACGCCTGACCGGCGCTTGCGCATCTGCGGGATAAAGGCCTGCGTCATGGCCATCACGCCGAAGGTGTTGGTGTCGAAAACCTTCCGAATGTGAGACAGGGGTGTTGCTTCGAAGGCTCCCACAACGCCGATGCCGGCATTGTTGACCAGCGCATCGATTGGTCCCGCGGCTTTGACTGCCTCGGCGATACTGTCTTCATTCGTCACTTCCAGGGACAGAACGCGCAGGTTTTCAGAAGGAGGCAGGATGCCCTCGCGCGGTGTGCGCATGGTTGCGATGACGTTCCATTGCTTCGAAAGAAAGTAACGAGCCGTCTCAAGGCCATAGCCCGAAGAGCAGCCGGTGATCAGTATGGTTTTCATGGTTTATCTCCTTGTTGGGGTTCCGATAAATCCATGATAGCTCGTTCCAATAGGACTATATACGATTGTAAGTCCGAATTTTATTTGCAATAGTCCAAGTATGATTGATCCTCTTTCAGATATTATCGGACTGCTGCGGCCGCAGGCCGTCTTCACCAAGGGCATCAGCGGCGCCGGGCGCTGGGGTGTGCGTTACGGCGATTTCGGTCACCCGAGTTTCGCCATCGTGATCGAAGGTTCTTGCCGCCTGGCTGTAGATGCGCAGGCTGAGTTGACACTCAACGCGGGTGATTTTGTTCTGCTGCCGACGACGCCGGGCTTCACGATTTCAGGCTTCGAGCCCGTCATTCCCGAATTCATCGATCCCCATGTCGCGGTAACAGCAACTGGCGAAGTTCGCCATGGTCGGCAGGACGGCCCGTCTAGCGTTCGCAT
>NZ_AHZC01000394.1 GCF_000247475.1 Rhizobium sp. PDO1-076
CGCGGCAGGCGGTCATCGAAGGTCGAATAGTAGAGACGCAGGATACGCCGTCCCTCGTCGAGCAGGCGGGCGAAGAAACTGGTGTAGTAGCCATTGCCGGCACGTTCGGCGATGGCGACATGAAATTCGCGATTGGCCTCGATCATGGCAAAGGCGTCCTGGGCGGCGACAGCATCGGTAAATTCGCGCTGGCGCCGGAGGATCATGTCCATGCCGGCCTTGCCGCTCTTTTGCGCAGCACCGCGGGTGGTCACCCGGTACATCAGCGTCAGAGCCTCGAAATAGGTCGGCAGGGTGGAAAAATCGATGACGGCGACGATCGTGCTGCGATTGGGCAGCGTCGTGACAAGGCCCTCCGAGGCCAGCCGCAGCAGGGCTTCACGCACCGGCGTCCTCGACATGCCGAAATGTTCGGCAAGCGTCACTTCGTCAAGCGGGCTACCCGGCGCACGGGCCATGGCCAGAATGTCCTGGCGCAAGGTGCTGTACACCGTCTGGCTGCCGGAGCCGCGCGCACGCGCTCCTTCGACCACATTGCCGTCCTTCGTCTCTTCCATCGCACTCATCCGCTTCGTCCCACCTTGCCCGGGGCCATGGACCACCGGATGCGGATCAAGCTCATCCGGCTTCCCGGGAGAAAGTCAAGGTCGGGACGAAGCGCAAGCAGACTGACCGCTGTCAGGACTGCGGTCGATCGAGCGCATGGCGAAGGCGTCTGTGTTCATCTTCATCGAGCGAAAAGCGCCACATGATGGCAATGGCGGCAAGTTTCGGCAGGATGGGCAGCCAGGCGTAAAGGCCGCCGAGGGCCGACAGCGCCGTACCGGTCTGGGTGGCGTTCAGGTCGCCGACGAAACCGGCGAGATCGAGAAGCGGAAAAACCACTCCGGCCGAGAGGGCGACGGCCAGCTTGGTGATGAAGCTCCATGCGGCGAAATAGAGGCCCGATCGCTGTTCGCCGGACCGGACCGTGTCATTATCAATCACATCTGCCTGGATGGCCGGTGGCAAGGTGAGGTCAAAGCCGAGCAAGAGACCCGTCGTGACGCAGACGATGGCAAACAGGATGACGTCCCCCTGTTCCAGGAAACCGGCCGCGGAAAAGATCAGGCAGGCGGCGAGCATGGCGAGACACCAGGCGCGGTGTTTTCCCAATCTCGCTGCGCACCAGACAGCCAGCGGAATGCCGGCAATGGCACTGAGGAAATAGGCAAATAGCAAAGGGCCTTGCAGTGCCGGCACGCCAAGCCGCTCACCAACGAAATAGATGAACAGCGAGGCCGGCACGGCATTGGCAAAACTGTTGAGCAGAAAGGCCGCCGCCAGTCTCAGAAACGGACGATTGCTGGTCAGATGTGCCATGCTTTCGCGGAGCGACAGGCGACGGCGCGAAACATCCTGCGGTTCGGGTACGGTGATCACCGTGGCCAGCCCGGCCAGCGGCAGGATGATGGCAATGAAGACGGCGATCCAGGCCAGACCATGGAAACCGGAGGCCGTATCAAGGCCGCCAATGAAAGGCAGCGAAATGGCGAGCAGCGAGCCGATCAGGGTTGCGCCTTCGCGGAACGCCGACAGCCGGACACGTGCCTGATAGCCCGTCGCCAGTTCCGCGCCCCAGGCTGTGTAAGGCAGAAGCGTCCAGGTGGCACCGATCGACAGTGCCGTGCCCCAGAGCCCCAGATAGGCAAGGCCCGCATCCTGCGGCGGCCAGAACAGCATGAACGCAGCCAGCGAGGTCAGCGGCAGCGACAGGGCGAAAAAGACGCGCCGGCGACCGAGGCGGTGGGCAAAACGATCGGAGAACCAGCCGAAAAGCGGATCGGTGACCGCGTCGATCAGGCGGATTGCCAGCAACGTGGCGCCGATGGCGGCGAGCGAGATGCCGAAATTGCCGGCGTAGAACGTGGGAACGACGATGTAGAACGGCAGCGCGATGGCTGCGAGCGGCAGGGCCGGCAAGGCGTAAAGCGCAAACAGGCGGTTGAACGACTTTGTCTCATGGGCGGGCGGACGCATTGGAATCCTTGTCGGGGCAGTCGCCGGACTGCTCTTTCAAGGCACTACGCGTTCTGCAGCGCGGCGGTTTTCCCATGGCGGCGACGGCCGCCGCGCGCCCGGCCGTTTGCCGTGCGACACCCGGGTTCAGATCACCGAAACGAGCTTGAAAACCGGCTTGAGGTGATGTCGAAACGGGAAAAGCAAGAGTTTGGCAACCTGCCGCAGGCCGAAGAGCGCAAGGCTTGCAGCCAAACCCGCCAAGGCCGCGACGAGCAGATAGAGATCCCAGCCGATGGTCATCAGGCTGCGGCCGAGGAATTTCATCACTGCTGTGCTGCTGTCGCCGAAATGGAGGCCGATGCGCTGCAGCCGGCGCAGGTCGGACGGTCCTTCGGCCAGCGACAGCGCCTGGACGGCCGCACGCGGGCCACCGGCCGTGCCTATTTCGCCCAGCACGCGCGCGTCATCGACCAAAGCACCGGCCGCCTTTGGGTCGACAACCCGGGAGGCGATCGTGCGGGCACGCGACAGGCCCAGGGCACCCTCGTCGGCCGCCGCTGCAATCTCGCGACGCAGAAGTTTCGTATCAATCACCTGGCCGGCGGTTTTCGTCAGATAGGCCGCGAACGGACGGCTCATCCGGCCGGCACGGCGGACATTCTTGACGACGGCAAGTCCTGCATCGGCGACGCCGGCCGCGCCCGCCGTGCCGTAGGTCGCAGCCGTCAAGCCGAGCCCGACACCCGACAGGGTCAGTAGCACCGGATCATAGTCGCCACCGCCGACAAGCTTCAGACCTTGGACGGAAAAGTCGCGCAGATCGCCAAAGCCGATCAGATCGCTGGACACCGATCCGGCAATCTCCGAACCGCTGTCGATCGATCCGAACACGAAGCCGTTTGCCACACCACTGCCGGTGACAAATGCGCGGCGCAGCAGCGTGCCCTCGGCACGCTCGCCCAGATCCATCGGCAGATGATGACCTTCGTGGATGGCCAGCTTGTAGAGGCTGTCGGCATAGCCATAGTCGTCCGCGGCAATGGCGGCCTCGATCTCCTGCTGGAACCGCTCGGTCGAGGCAAACGCCAGCCGGTAGCGCGCCAGCGATACCGGATCGACCAGACCAAACGCTACGCCGCTGCGATAGAGCGGCAATGCCGCTTCCCAGACCGCAAGGCCCGCCAGACAGAAGGCTGCCAACCGTGCGAGGCGCAGAAGTCCATAAATATGGGTCATGTTGTCGTACCGGCCGGAGCGTTCCACGTTCAAGCCCCTACAACCCGTTCACGGTGTTTTTGCGACATCACACTTGTTCGCCGTTGACCCCTGCCCGCCCCTGCGCCAATTGATAGCCGCAACGATATTCAAGGGAGAGATATTCATGAGACAACATGCTTTTGGTCGGACCGAATTTACGGTCAGCGATATCGGATTCGGCGCCTGGCAGATCGGTGGATCCTGGGGTGAAGTCTCCGAGGCAGACGGCCGTGCGGCGCTCAATGCGGCACTTGATGCCGGCATGACGTTCATCGACACGGCCGACGTCTATGGCGACGGCCGGTCGGAGCGGATCATCGCAGACGTGCTGAAGGCCCGCGGCGGCACGCGGCCGATGGTCGCCTCAAAGGCCGGCCGACGCCTCAATCCACATGTGGCCGACGGCTACACCAAGGCCAATATCGAGGCATTCATCGACCGTTCGCTGAAGAATCTCGAAGTGGACAGCCTCGATCTCGTGCAGTTGCACCGCCCGCCGACCGAGGTCTACTACCGTCCGGAGATGTTCGAGGGCCTTGAAGAGATCCGCAAGGCCGGCAAGATCAAGCACTACGGCGTCTCGGTCGAGAAGGTCGAGGAAGCGCTGAAGGCGATCGAATATCCGGGCGTGGCCAGCGTCCAGATCATCTTCAACATGTTCCGCCAGCGCCCGGCCGGCCTGTTCTTCCAGGAAGCCAAGCGCCGCAACGTCGCGGTGATCGCTCGCGTGCCACTGGCAAGCGGTCTTCTTTCGGGCAAGATCACCGCTGCCACGCAGTTTGCCGCCGAAGACCACCGCAACTTCAATCGCAATGGCGAAGCCTTCGATGTCGGCGAGACATTTGCCGGTGTTCCGTTCGAGACCGGGCTCGCCGCTGTGGAAGAAATCCGCAAGCTGGTGCCGGCCGGTGGCACGATGGCCGCATTCGCGCTGCGCTGGATCTTGATGCATGAGGCTGTCACGGTCGTCATTCCCGGCGCGCGCAACGGCGAGCAAGCCAAGGCCAATGCTGCGGCCTCCGACTTGCCAGCCCTCTCCGCCGACGTCATGGCAGCCGCTAAGGACACCTACGACCGGCTGATCGCTCCGCATGTGCATCAGCGCTGGTAGTCATCTCTTGTCGAGATGAAACAAAGAGAGGCCGGGTGAGCGATCACCCGGCCTCGTCTGTTTCAGAAAACCAAGATCCGACGCGGGATCAGTTGGTGCCCTTGAGGTTGACCTGCCAGAACAGGGTCTCGCCGGAACTATCGTCGACGCCGTCGTTGTCGGTCACGGCAAAGGCGTTGCCGGCAGCGTCGAAGGCGAAGCCTTCAAGCTTGTCGACGACATAACCATTCGTCGCAGCCTTCAGGTCGGGCAGGAAGTCATGCGCTTCCTGCTTGGTGACGAGCGGCAGCTTTTCACCGAGCTTGGCCGGCTTCAGGTCGGCAATCGCGACGGTGTAGAGCTTCTTCAGCTTGGCATTGTCGCCAACCTGGTTGTCGCGCTCGACGATATAGAGCTTGCCGTCATGCGCGGTGATCTCGGACAGGCCGACCCAACCGGCTTCGGTCTTGTCGAGCGGGTAGCTTACAGCACCCCATTCCTTGGCCTTGATGTTGTAGGACAAGAGCTTGGCAGTGCCCTTCTCGTCGTCCTTCCATTCGCGCTGCACGGCCATCCACAGGGTCTGGTCGTCGCCTTCACCCACAGACGTGATGCCTTCGAGGCCAAAGCGGGTCTGGCCGGCGAGAAGCTCGACCGGGAAGCCGATCTCCGACTTGATCTCGCCCTTGGCATCGACATTGTAGATGCCGTGGCCGACGAGCTTGGCCGGGTCGCCTTCGGAAGCGAGCCAGAAGCCGCCCTTGCCGTCCAGCGTGATGCCTTCAATGTCGAGCTTCTGGGCTGCCTGACCACCACGGGTCACCGGCAGGGCCGAGGTGATGACGGCCGGCTTCTGCGTTGCGTCGATCGTGAAGATCGTCGGCTGGGCAGAATAGAAGCTGTCATTGACGGCATAGAGAGTGCCAGCCTTTTCGGCATCGCCGACGAGACCCGAGAGAGCGCCCCAACCGATCGGTGCGCCATCGACCATGGCAGACTGAAGCATCGGATAGGCTGGCGTGCCCTCAGTCAGTTCATACAGCATCACATGCGAGCGCGGGCCGCCGTCTTCGCCGAGATCCACCTCGTTGGCGGTGGCGAGCAGGTTGCGACCGGGGATGGCGACGGCACCTTCCGGCGAGACGCCAGACGGCAGGATCTGCACCAGTTCAGGCTCGGCACCAGTGTCCTTGTAGACACCGACGACGGACGCACGCTCAGCAAGAACGAAGAAATACTTCTGGTCGCCAAAGGTTGCGGCTTCCAGGCCTTCGAGCTCGACACCCTTGGACTTGGCGCGCTTGTCGGGGAAGTGGCCGATCTGAGCGATGGCGAGTTCCAGCGACGGACCTGATTCGTAGGCAACCTTGCCGGTCTTGTCGAAGATGGTGAAGCTGCGCGAGCCGCCTTCATAGTCGCCTTCATTGGCGACGACGAAACGGTTGTCGTCGAGCCATTTCAGGGCGTCGGGCTCGCGAATGACGCCTTCCTTCTTGCCGGTAAACTTCAGGGCGCCATCCGACTTGGTGTCGATGCCCTCAAGGTCGACTGTGCCGGCGGTGAAATGGGTCTTCACTTCACCGGTCTTGCCGTCGACGATGACGATCTCGTTGTTTTCCTGCAGCGTGACCGCGATTTCGCCGAGACCGTTGATCGAGACGAATTCCGGCTCCGGATCATCGCCGGCCACCCCGGCGAGGCCGGTCATGGCAACATGCTTCAACGAAGCGCAATCCACAATGCCGTCCTTCAGGCCGACGATGACGAGATCACCAGCCGGCATCTGCGGCAGCTTGCCTTCGTTCAGCTCCTCGTCACGCTCGTTCTCAATGGCGACGACGGCGAATGTCTTGTCCGGGGAGATCGCAACCGAATCCGGCTGACCGCCGAGATCGCAGGTCAGGTCGATCGCCTTGGATGCGATATCGACGACGGCCAGACGACCAGACGGATTGACCTTGCTCTCGGAAGTGTTGACGGCCACCAGCACCTTGTTGCCAAGAGCCGCAACCGATGTCGGTTCGCCATCCATCAACAAGGCGTCACCGGCCTTCGGAGCCTTGGCGTCGGTGATGTCGACGAAGCCGATGCCGCCGAGCGGGCTGTCGGAATAGATAAGCGTCATGCCATCTTCCGAGGCGGTGACGATCTCGGCCGAGGTGGTCGACAGCTTATCCTTGTCGGCCGGCAGATTGGTGGCGACCGGGAAGGCCGAAATACGGTTGAAGACCTGCTCAGCCGCTGCGGGCAGCGCCACGGATGCGAAAAGAGCCGCCGTCAGGGCGACACGGGAAAGACCAAATGTCATGGGGAAACCTCCTGTTTCCGAAAATGGGAACAGGAGGCTTTTGCGTCATGTGAATGACAAGGGGATGACAATAGCCATCGCGGCGGACGCCAACGCTGAGTTTAGTTCTGCCGCGCCTCGCGACCGGCTTCGCGCAACATCAGGAAGAGCGAAGCGGAGAGAATCAGCAGCGCTCCGATCCAAAGATAACCGCTGGGCGAATAACCAAAGACCAGCCAGCCGGCGAAGACATTCAATGGCAGCTTCAGGTCATCGAACGGCTGCACATAGGCGGCATCGGCCGCATTGTAGGCTAGTGTCAGCAGATACTGGCCGATCGCGGTCAATAGACCCGCCGCCAACAGCAGCCAGAGCGCCAGCCCTTCCGGCATGACGAAGCCAGAGGCCATGGCGAGGCCGGCGTTTACTGGCGTCAACAGCACGAGGAGCCAGACCGTGATGGT
Source organism: Rhizobium sp. PDO1-076 (assembly GCF_000247475.1). GTDB lineage: Bacteria > Pseudomonadota > Alphaproteobacteria > Rhizobiales > Rhizobiaceae > Allorhizobium. The sequence goes on from NZ_AHZC01000394.1 coordinate 7,100, forward strand.
TTCCGGCGCTTCGAACTGCGTCAGGTTCTTCATCAGCAATGAAGATCCGCCCCAGAGAAGGGCCGAGAGGACAGGCAGCAGAGCGGAAAGCGAAAAGCTGTCCGACCAAGGCTGGAGAATGATCATGGCGCCGAGGAAGCCAACAAAGGTGGCGAGCCAGCGGTCGCGGCCAACCGTTTCCCCCAAAAAGAGACGGGCGCCGATGATGATGAAGAAAGGCGACGTCATCACCAGCGCGATCGCCTGCCAGATCGGTACCGTGGCAAGGCCCATGACCCAGGCCTGAACACCGAAGGCTGCAAGCAGGACCCGGAACGCGTGGCGCAGCGGATAGTCGGTGCGCATGGCCTTGAGCCCGAGACGGAACAGCAGCGGCAGCGATAGGACAAGGGCAAAGCCATATTGCCAGAAGGCAGTCGACGCGGCCGGGAAGCCGAGCGTCATGGCGAGCCATTGGGTGACGACATTGAGCACGGCAAAGGCAATGCCTGCCAGTACCATGAAGGCGGCACCGGTGAAGGCGCGTGAGCGGAAGAGCGACAAGGAGCTCTGATTCATGTCCGTTTTCCTTTTCCAAAGGACCAACACAAATCAGGACAGACGAGGCGACGGCAGGCGCTTCCGGGACTGAGACCGGGGCGACAAGACGACAAATCGCGTTTATCCGGCAAGCCCGATAAAACCGCAATCAAGGACCTCATTCTCTTTCATCCGGACTATACCGTCGGCTCCGGAATCAAACCGGATCTGCTGACCCTGCCCCTACTGACGTTGCCGTCGAAGAAACAGGCGCTCGCGGGCTTGGAGAGATCTCCTTACCGCCGGTGGGGAATTGCACCCCGCCCTGAGAACGAATACCGGCAAGCCGGCGAGACAAGAGTTAGGATATGCGTTGCTGCAACGCAAGGCGCCCAAAAAGAAAGCCCGGCACGAAGGCCGGGCTTAAGTCTTGTGGACCACCACCGCGAAAAGCGGCGTGGCCTACCGTTCTCCCTTAGGAGTTGACGGCGTCCTTCAGGCCCTTGCCGGCCGTGAACTTCGGAACGTTGCGAGCCGGAATATCGACTTCAGCGCCGGTGGACGGGTTGCGGCCCTTGGAGGCTTCGCGACGCGCTACGGTGAACGCACCGAAACCGGCGAGACGGATGTCACCACCGCTCTTCAGTTCAGCCTGGACCGTTTCAAAAACGGCATCGACGGCAGAGGCCGCATCGGCCTTAGTCAAGCCAGCCTTCTCGGCTACCGCGGATACGAGTTCGTTCTTGTTCATGTTTCCACCCTTTCTGATTGGTATGAAACGACTCAATTGATAAGTCGGGCGGAGAATACGAATGCTTCTGCCCTGCGCAACCCAAAAGCACCCGAACACCCCGGAAAACAAGCCTTTCCGCAGACTTTTCACAAAAAAGGCTGGCAAAACTGCCAGCCTTTTTTGATGTTTTTCGCCTTTATGGCGCAACCATGGCAGAAATGCCTCAGTGCGCGATCGCCGCACCAGTTTCATCGACACCTTCGACGGTGCCGATTGCAGGCGTTTCAACAGTGCCATCCCACTCGATCGGGTCCGGCACACGCAGCAGAGCATGGCGAATAACCTCGCCCATGCGCGACACCGGAACGATCTCAAGATTGTTCTTCACGTTGTCCGGAATGTCCGCCAAATCCTTGGCATTCTCTTCCGGGATCAGAACTTTCTTGATGCCGCCACGAAGGGCCGCCAGCAGCTTTTCCTTCAGGCCACCGATCGGAAGCACACGGCCACGCAGGGTGATTTCACCCGTCATCGCCACGTCCTTGTTGACCGGAATGCCGGTCATGATCGAGACGATCGCAGTCGCCATCGCAACACCTGCCGATGGGCCATCCTTCGGCGTCGCACCTTCCGGCACGTGCACGTGGATATCCGACTTGTCGAAGCGCGGAGGCTCGATGCCGAAATCAACAGCGCGCGAACGGACATAGGATGCCGCCGCCGAAATCGATTCCTTCATCACTTCCTTCAAGTTGCCGGTCACGGTCATGCGACCCTTGCCCGGCATCATGACGCCTTCGATCGTCAACAGCTCGCCACCAACTTCCGTCCAGGCGAGACCCGTGACGACACCGACCTGATCCTCGCCTTCCGCTTCGCCGTGGCGATAGCGCGGAACGCCCAAATAGTCGTTGATGTTGTCGCCGTTCACGGCAACAGAGGTCACCTTGCCCTTGATGATCTCGGTGACCGCCTTGCGGGCGAGCTTCATCAATTCGCGTTCGAACGAACGTACACCGGCTTCGCGGGTGTATTGCTGGATGATCGCCATGATCGCGCTGTCTGCGACGGAAAATTCTTCCGGACGCAGGGCATGCTCCTTGATCGCCTTCGGCAGAAGGTGACGCTTGGCAATTTCCAGCTTTTCATCCTCGGTGTAACCGGCGATGCGGATGATCTCCATGCGGTCCATCAGCGGGCCCGGAATATTCAGCGTATTCGCGGTCGTGACGAACATCACGTTGGACAGGTCGTATTCGACTTCCAGGTAGTGATCCATGAAGGTCGAGTTCTGTTCCGGATCCAGCACCTCGAGAAGTGCCGAGGACGGATCGCCCCGATAGTCCTGGCCCAACTTGTCGATTTCGTCGAGTAGGAAGAGCGGGTTCGACTTCTTCGCCTTCTTCATCGACTGGACGATCTTGCCGGGCATCGAGCCGATATAGGTCCGGCGGTGGCCGCGGATTTCTGCTTCGTCACGCACGCCGCCGAGCGCCATGCGCACATATTCGCGGCCGGTTGCCTTGGCGATCGACTTGGCGAGCGATGTCTTACCAACACCGGGAGGTCCGACGAGGCACAGGATCGGGCCCTTGAGCTTGGTCGCACGGGCCTGCACGGCAAGATACTCGACGATCCGTTCCTTGACCTTGTCGAGACCGAAATGGTCCTCGTCGAGGACCTTTTCGGCCAGGTTGAGATCGACCTTGACCTTGGACTTCTTGTTCCATGGTAGGCCAAGCAGCCAGTCGAGGTAGTTGCGAACAACCGTAGCTTCCGCCGACATCGGACTCATGTGACGCAGCTTCTTCAACTCCGCATCGGCCTTTTCCTTGGCTTCCTTGGACAGCTTGGTCTTGGCAATGCGTTCTTCCAGCTCGGCCATCTCATCGCGGCCGTCCTCGCCGTCGCCGAGTTCCTTCTGGATCGCCTTCATCTGTTCGTTCAGGTAATATTCGCGCTGGGTCTTTTCCATCTGGCGCTTGACGCGCGAGCGGATGCGCTTCTCGACCTGAAGAACGGAAATCTCGCCTTCCATGAAGCCAAGCGCCTTTTCAAGACGCGTCTTGACGCTCACCGTTTCCAGCATTTCCTGCTTTTCGGTGATCTTGATGGACAGATGCGAGGCAACCGTATCGGCCAGCTTCGAGTAATCCTCGATCTGGCTTGCGGCACCGACGACTTCCGGCGAAATCTTCTTGTTCAGCTTGACGTAGTTTTCGAACTCGGAGACCACCGAGCGCGACAGCGCCTCGATCTCAACCGCATCCTCTTCCGGTTCTGCCAGAATGTGGGCGGTTGCCTCATAATAATCTTCGCGACCGGTATAGGTCTCGATCTTGGCACGGGCGCGGCCCTCGATCAGCACCTTGACGGTACCGTCGGGCAGCTTCAGCAATTGCAGGACATTGGCGACCGTGCCGACCTCGTAGATCGCCGAGGGCGCCGGATCGTCATCACTGGCATTGATCTGTGTGGCCAGCATGATCTGCTTGTCGGACCCCATCACCTCTTCAAGAGCGCGGATGGACTTTTCACGACCGACGAACAACGGAACGATCATATGCGGGAAGACCACGATGTCGCGCAGGGGCAGTACCGGATAGGTATTGCTCTCGTGTGCAGCAGACGTTTTCGACATTTCACTTCCTTTCCGAGGTCCCGACTTTACCCGGGACTAGATGTCCGCCCCCGGAGGCGACGGGCATATTTCTTGCTCCCCCAACAAGTGGAGTGGCGGTATGCGTAATTCAAGCCTGACCACCGTGGTGGTCGCGAATCTGTGACGACAGCATGACAGAGTACGTCGAACTTTTACACTAGTCCCTTAGGCTGGTCCGAACCATGCGTACGTGTCTGAATGCGCTGTGGATTGCGTCGAAAAAGGCAAGGTAGAACCGGCAGGAGACAGACGACAGAGCCGCGACCGCGCCGCCTCTATCGCCATCCCCGCCGGTTGCCGGCAATCTCGGCCGTGGGTCAGACCGGATAGATACCCGGATGGGCCAAAGACAACGAAAAAGCCCGCCAGAACGGCGGGCAATCTCAATCTTGTCGGTGTCGTTTATCAGTGCCGAAAGATCACGCCGAAGCGTTGGCTTTTTCTTCCTGACGATCCGCGTAGATATACAGCGGACGGGACGAACCCTTGACGACATCGTCGGAGATGACGACTTCGCGAACGCCTTCGAGTTCCGGCAATTCGAACATGGTATCCAGAAGGATCTTTTCCATGATCGAGCGCAGGCCGCGGGCACCGGTCTTGCGGGTGATCGCCTTCAGCGCAATCTCACGAAGTGCGTCCTCATGGAATGTCAGTTCAACGTCTTCCATCTCGAACAGGCGCTGGTACTGCTTCACAAGCGCGTTCTTGGGCTCGGACAGGATCTGGATCAGGGCGTCGGCATCCAGGTCTTCAAGCGTCGCCAGGACCGGCAGACGACCGATGAATTCCGGGATGAGGCCGAACTTGACCAGATCTTCCGGCTCCAGTTCGCGCAGCACTTCGCCAACGCGACGATCTTCCGGCGAGGTCACGGTCGCGCCGAAACCGATCGAGGTCTTTTCGCCACGGGCCGAAATGATCTTGTCGAGACCGGCGAATGCACCGCCGCAGATGAACAGGATGTTCGTCGTGTCGACCTGCAGGAATTCCTGCTGCGGATGCTTGCGGCCACCCTGCGGCGGAACGGAAGCAACCGTGCCTTCCATGATCTTCAACAGCGCCTGCTGGACACCCTCGCCCGACACGTCGCGGGTGATCGAGGGGTTGTCAGACTTGCGGCTGATCTTGTCGACTTCGTCGATATAGACGATGCCGCGCTGGGCGCGCTCGACGTTGTAGTCGGCCGACTGCAGAAGTTTCAGGATGATGTTCTCAACGTCTTCACCGACGTAACCGGCTTCGGTCAGCGTCGTGGCATCCGCCATGGTGAACGGCACGTCGATGATGCGGGCGAGCGTCTGGGCAAGATAGGTCTTGCCGCAGCCGGTGGGTCCAACCAGCAGGATGTTCGACTTCGCCAGTTCCACGTCGCCGCCCTTGGAGGCATGCGACAGGCGCTTGTAATGGTTGTGGACCGCGACCGACAGGATCTTCTTGGCCTGCTTCTGGCCGATCACATATTCGTCGAGGATCTTGATGATGTCCTGCGGCGTGGGAACGCCCTCGCGGGACTTGACCATCGAAGACTTGTTCTCTTCGCGGATGATATCCATGCAGAGTTCGACGCATTCATCGCAGATGAATACCGTCGGTCCGGCAATCAGTTTCCGGACCTCGTGCTGGCTCTTGCCGCAGAAGGAACAATAAAGGGTATTCTTGGAGTCACCGCCGTTGCTTCCGCTGACTTTGCTCATGTCTTTATCCTTCCAGCACGCCGCGCCACCGCGTTGTTGCGGCAGGGCGATCACTCAACCGTCCGGTTCCGACCGCCATTGTTGGCCGGAACCCTTTCCGATCAGGAGCTACTAGCCGATCCGAACAAGACCCGGAACGGCGGCAACGAAAACCCCTTAACGCGGCAGACTATGTCATAAAAATTCAACATAGCCTTAATTCTACTAATAGCGCTTTCGCGACGACTTTAAACCCCTTGGCTGTTCACATCCTCCGGCGCCTGTGGCGCCGAGGGATAAGCCGAGTGTCATCAAGCCGACGGAGCAGCGCCCTCCATTTCAACACGCGAGGTCAGGATGCGGTCGATCAGACCCCACTCCTGCGCTTCGCTTGCTTCCATGAAATGGTCACGATCCAGCGTGTTTTCCACTTCTTCCAGCGTGCGACCCGTGTGCTTCACGTAAACTTCGTTCAGGCGACGCTTCATCTTAATGATGTCACGAGCATGACGCTCGATGTCGGAAGCCTGGCCCTGGAAGCCGCCGGAAGGCTGATGCACCATGATGCGGGCGTTCGGGGTCGCAAACCGCATGCCCTTTTCACCAGCCGCCAGAAGCAGCGAACCCATCGACGCTGCCTGGCCGACGCACAGCGTCGACACGGCCGGGCGGATGAACTGCATGGTGTCGTAGATCGCCATGCCGGCGGTGACAACACCACCCGGCGAATTGATGTAGATGGCGATTTCCTTCTTCGGGTTTTCGGCCTCAAGGAAAAGCAGCTGCGCGCAAACCAGCGATGCCATGTTGTCCTCGACCGGACCGGTCAAAAAGATGATCCGCTCCTTCAGCAGTCGGGAGAAGATATCGTAGGAACGCTCGCCGCGATTGGTCTGCTCCACGACCATCGGCACCAGAGCCAGGGCGGTATCAACGGGATTTCTCATGTCGGTCCTTTATCAGCTTCTCCCCGACACCGGTCGGCGAAGGGAATCACATAAAATCTGTCAACCCCTACATAGAGTGTCCGCACCCTGACATTCAAGACGCGAGAGAGGGATATCCTTAATGGTGCCATGCAGACCACGGCCATTCGACTATCGGGTTTCTGAGGCTTTGGCCAACGGCAAGGCACAGCACAATCGACGCTTCACAAGAAAGGCCTAACATGGTGAATCTTCGGTAATTCTCGGTTTGACGCAAATATGCGACGCAGCCCCAAGTCCGCGGCTTTTCGTAGCGACTGCTTAACCCCTGTGGATCATTTTAGCGTCGATACTGCTTCGACTAATTTTAGGATTGTTCGTCGTGCTCGATGTGAAGACGGCGTTTCTGCTCTGGATTACCCAGACCGGGACGTTTTCGATTCTCCTGATAGCGATCTGGCTGCACGCTCCAAACCAGAGGCATTATCTGTGGTTTGGCCTGGGCTTTGCCAGTCACGCGCTTGGGCTCGGTCTTGTTGCAACCCGCAACGAGATTCCCGATTTCATCTCGATTCAAGTTGCGAATTTCATCTCGCTCTCTTCCTTCAGCTTCTGGGTCGTCGGCCTTGCGAGATTCGACGGACGACAGCCGCCACGGCTGTTCCTGCTGCCGCCATTGCTGTGGACAGCCGCCAACCTGCTGCCGTTCGTTCGTGTCGAGTTTGCCTACCGCTTTGCCGTCTACGAAATCGCCACCAGCGTCGGCTTTGTCATCATGGCTTTCACGGTCGGCAATTCGGCCTTCAGCACCATTCGGTATCGCCAGATGCTGGCTTCGGTCTGGATCCTGCAAGCCATCAGCGGGATCGTCTTTGCCGGCCTGGTCGTCATGCTGATGCCAAGCGATTTCCCGGCGCTAACCATCAAAGGCCATATCGGCCTGATCGCAATCGTCGGCTTCGTGACGGCCGTCGTCATCCTGGCCAAGATGCTGATGGATCAGTCCGAGGCAAGATTGCGCGAGCTGGCATGCACGGACCCGCTCACCGGCGCGCTCAATCGACGCGGATTGAGCGATGCTTTCGAGCAGATGACGGGCGCGAGCGACAAGCCGGCCGTAGCCCTGCTGCTGTTCGATCTCGATCATTTCAAGCAGATCAACGACCGATATGGCCATCAGACCGGCGATCTGGTGCTGTCCGAGTTTGCGCGCCTGTGCAAATCACTCCTGCCGCAAGGCACGGCCTTCGGGCGGACAGGTGGCGAAGAGTTCGCCGCAGTACTCACCGTCGCTGAGGCGCGGGATGCGGCACTCATCGCCGAAACGGCCCGTCTGGCCATGGCCGAACGGAAAATTCCCGCCGGGGCCGTTGCGACATCCGTCACCGTGAGCATCGGGATCGCCGTGGCGACGATGGCGGAAGCCACTCTGGACCAGTTGATGAAAAACGCCGACAAGGCGCTCTACAAGGCAAAAGCTCAGGGGCGCAACCGGACAGCGGTGACGAACGGCAAGCGTGTCGTGACCGTGCCCCCGAATCGCACGGATCCGCTCGACGATCAGGCCGACCGGCAGGTGGCTATCCTCAAGCGCCTTGCTTCCGTTGCTGGCTCGGATAAATCCTAGTTTAAGGCATCCGTGTTCCTTGCCCCAACTCTCAGTTCAGTTAAGCAGGCCCCATGACCGATCTTTCCTTCCTCTCGATTGATCCCGCCACCCGTCGTGTATCGCTCGATGCGCGCGATCCAGCGTTCTACAGCGATCCGAACCGCACTTATGCGGCCCTGCATGCCGCCTGTCCGACGTTTTACTGGGAAGAGCAGAAGGCGTGGTTCTTCACCGGTTACGATCATGTGAATGCACTGCTGCGCGATCGTCGCTTCGGCCGGCAGATCCTGCATGTAGCGACACGCGAAGACCTGGGCATGCCGGAGCCTGCGGCGCATACCCGACACTTCGACAAGGCCGAACTGCATTCCCTACTCGAAGTGGAACCACCGGAACACACACGGCTTCGCACCCTGGTCAACCGTGCCTTTGTCTCGCGTCATGTCGAGAAGATGACGCCAGAAATCGCCGAACTCGCCAATTCGCTGATCGACCGCTTCGAAAATGACCACGAAACGGAGCTACTGAGCACATTCGCCGACATTATTCCGGTGACGATGATCGCCCGGATGATTGGCATCCCGGAGGAGATGGGACCGCAACTGCTCAAGTGGAGCCACGACTACGTCGGCATGTACATGTTCAAACGCACGCGCGCCGACGAAGATGCCGCCGACCGTTCATCAAAGGCGTTTGCCGACTACGTGCGCAGCGTCATCGCCGAGCGACGCGCCCATCCACGCGACGACCTGCTGAGCCACATGATCCACACGGAGCATAAAGGCCAGTATCTGAGCGAGGATGAACTGGTCTCGACCACGATCGTGTTGTTGAATGCCGGGCATGAGGCGACGGTGCACCAGATCGGCAATTCGGTGCGGCTGATCCTCGAGAGCGGGCTGGATCCGGCGCAACTGTTTTCAGATGCCAAGGCAACGGAACGCACCGTCGAGGAAACGCTGCGCATCGGCGCGCCGGTGCATATCTTCCAGCGTTACTGCCTGGAGCCCTGCGAGATAGACGGCGTCGCACTCAAGCGCGGCGACAAGGTCAGCCTGCTGCTGGCGGCGGCCAATCTCGATCCGAACAAGTTCAGCGATCCCCTCACCTTCAAGCCGATGCGCGACGAAGGCGCCAACCTGTCCTTCGGCGCCGGCATCCATTTCTGCATCGGCGCGCCGCTGGCGCGGCTGGAACTAAACATCGTGCTGCCGCTGCTCTTCAAGCGCCTGCCGAGCCTGAAGATTGCCGCCCCGCCCGTGGTCAAGGATGTCTACCACTTCCACGGCCTGGAGAAGCTCGAACTTACGTGGTGATATCGGCCGGCGCTGGCGTGTAGCGTGCCATCAGGGTCTCGATGGCCCGCTGCATCGCGAGGCGCAGTTCCGGCGGGTCGATGACCTCGACCTCCGGCCCCAGCTTCAGCATCTCGGATACGGCCATGCGCTCGTGCGCGACGGGCAATCGGGCGATCCGCCAGCCGCTCTCGTCGGTGTCTGCGGACAGCTGGAGATTGGCACGGACGTATGGCGGCGCCATGTGTTCGATCTCCTTCAGAGCCCAGGGGGAAAGCCGGACGGTTGCCCAATTCGGATAAAGCTCCAGTTCCAACCGTCTCGTGCTCTCGCCCCAATAGGTCGCCAGATCGAAGTCCTTCGGCCAGTCGAAGCGCTCCTCGGTGACGATGAGATCGAGCACGCGGGATATGCGATAGGTGCGGACGCTCCCATCGACGCCTGCGACGAGGTACCAGGCGCCGCCCTTCATGACGATGCCGAGCGGCTCGGCGACCCGATTTTTCTCGGCCTTCCACGAACGGTAGCGCATGCGGATGCGTTTGGAATTCCAGACCGCATCGGCAACGGCCTGGAGGTAGACGGGCTGCTCTCCCTCGGCGAGCCAGGCGGGCGCATCGAGATGGAACTTCGACTGCATGCGCCGGGCGCTTTCACGCAAATCTTCGGGCAAGGCGGCCGTCAATTTCTTCTGGGCGCCAGCCATCAGCGAACCCAGGCCGAGATCGGCAGCGGCACCGGGGATGCCGGAGAGGAACATGGCCTCCGCCTCGGCAGGGGTCAGACCATTGAGGCGGACGCGGTATCCGTCGAGCAGTCTGTAGCCGCCCTCGGAGCCGCGTTCGCTGTAGACAGGGATACCAGAGAGCGAGAGGGCATCGATGTCACGATAGATGGTACGCACAGAGACGTCGTTTTCCTCGGCGAGTGCCTCAGCCGTTACCAGCCCCCTCGCCTGCAGGGTCGTCAGAATGTTGATCAGTCGGCTGGCACGCATCGAAAAAACCTCGTCTCGATGAATATACTAAACCAACCTGACACAATCTGACAGGTATGGTGGCGCAATCTCCCTTCGTTGCCTCACGGCGAAATCCAATACCAAAGGGAGACTTCCGATGACCAAAGACCAGCAGATCACGCTCTTCTACTCGCCCCAGACCCGCGCCACGGGCGCGCGCATCCTGCTGGAAGAGTTGAATGTGCCCTACACGATGCATGTCCTCAACATGCTGGCCGGCGAGCAACGGCAGCCCAACTATCTCGCCATCAATCCACTGGGCAAGGTCCCGGCCGTTCGCGTCGGGGATACGCTCGTCACGGAACAGGGTGCCATCTACCTCTATCTCGCTGACCTGTTTCCCGAGGCTGGCCTGGCGCCGGCACCAACCGATCCCGATCGTGGCGCCTATGTCCGCTGGCTGTTCATCTATGGAAGCTGCTTCGAGCCCGCCGTGATCGACCGCTACCTGAAGCGGGAACCGGCTTCGCCGAACGAAACGCCCTATGCGAGCTACGACGCGCTGATCGATACACTGGAGGGGGCACTTCAGGCCGGGCCCTATCTGCTCGGCGAGCGCTTCACCGCCCTCGACCTGCTCTGGGGTGTCGCCCTGAACTGGACGATGATGTTCGGCCTCGTCGAGGAGCGGCCGGTCTTCCGGGCCTATGCCGATCGGATCGCGGCTCGCTCGAGCTTCCGAAAGGTCCACGCCGAGGACGCTGAAATGGCCGCACGGCACAAGGCTTCGGCAGAGATGCTGAAGGCCGCGAGCTAGAGCCGGATCACATAGTCCTTGCGAGTCGTTTCAAGGACTTCCCAGGTCCCCTTGAAGCCGGGTCTGAGGATCAGGCGGTCGCCAGCCCTGAGATGGATCGGCGCACCGCCCTCCTCGGTGACGACCGAGTGGCCTTCGAGAATGTGGAAATACTCCCATTCATCGTAGACGATCCGCCATTTGCCTGGGGTCGACTGCCAGATACCGGCATAAATGCCGCCGTCAGCCTCCTCGATGTTCCAGGTGGTGAAGCGCGGATCGCCTGAAATCAGGCGATCCGGTGCGGGGCCGCCCTCTTCCGGCGTGACGGTTGAGGGATCGAACGGCAGCGACAGGGTCATGGTGGTCTCCGGATGGGGGAAGCGGCGATGTCAACGCACCACAGCCCGCCGTCGTCTTTAGATCTTCGCCAGCGACTGTTCCAGATCGGCGATGATGTCGTCTGCATCCTCGATACCGATGGAGAGCCGCACGACGTCAGGGCCAGCACCCGCAGCGACCTGCTGTTCTTCCGTCAGCTGTGCATGCGTGGTGGAAGCAGGATGGATGATCAGTGAACGGGTGTCACCGATATTGGCCAGATGCGAGAAGAGCTGCAGTCCCCCGACCAGCGCCTTGCCGGCTTCCAGTCCGCCCTTGATGCCGAAAGTGAAGACGGCTCCCGCGCCCTTCGGCGAATAGCGCTTCTGCAGCGCGTTGTTCGGATCGTCGGGCAAGCCGGCATAGTTGACCCAGGCGATCTTGGGATGGCCTTTCAGCCAGGTTGCAACCTTCAGCGCATTGTCGCAATGGCGCTGCATCCTGAGCGGAAGCGTCTCGATGCCGGTCAGGAGAAGGAACGAATTCATCGGCGCGATTGCCGGCCCCAGGTCGCGCAGACCAAGAACGCGGCAGGCAATGGCGAATGCAAAATTGCCAAAGGCCTGATGCAGGACGAGGCCGGAATATTCCGGACGCGGCGTGGACAGCATCGGATACTTGCCCGGTATCGCCGACCAGTCGAACGTGCCGCCATCGACGATAACGCCGCCCATGGAATTGCCGTGACCACCGAGGAATTTGGTGGCCGAATGCACGATGATATCGGCACCATGTTCCAGCGGGCGCACCAGATAGGGGCTGGCCATGGTGTTGTCGACGATCAGCGGCAGGCCATGACGATGCGCCACTTCGGCAATTGCCGCGATATCAACGAACGTGCCGCCGGGATTGGCGAGGCTCTCGATGAAGATCGCCTTGGTTTTCTCATCGATATGGGCGGCAAAGCTTTCCGGATCGGCCGGATCGGCCCAACGCACCCGCCAGTCGAAATTCTGGAAGGCATGGCCAAACTGGTTGATCGAGCCGCCATAGAGTTTGCGCGCCGCGACGAAATTCTCGCCCGGTTGCATCAGGCTGTGGAAGATCAGCAACTGGGCAGCGTGGCCGGATGCCACGGCGAGTGCCGCAGTGCCGCCTTCGAGCGCGGCGACCCGCTCCTCAAGCACCGCCTGGGTCGGGTTCATGATCCGGGTGTAGATATTGCCGAACTGCTTCAGGCCGAAGAGGGCTGCGGCATGATCCGAGTCGTTGAAGACATAGGCCGTGGTCTGATAGATCGGCGTGATCCGTGCACCGGTCGTCGGATCAGGCTGGGCGCCCGCGTGAACGGCAAGCGTAGCAAATCCCGGATTGTTGTCGGACATTGTTTTACCCTCCCATTATTGGTGAGGCGGATCATAGTGCCTCGCCATCGCTTGTCAGCCAGCAAAATTCCAATCTCAACGCCCGGTGGAGAAAATTCCTCCTTGATCGAGGTCAAGGCGGATCACAGCGGCCGATAGGATCATCGTTGCAGCCAACGGAGATTCCCATGACACTTGCCATCGCAGAGCCAATCCGCCAGTCGCTGACCCAGATTTTGTCGTGGTTTGCCAGGAGCTTCGAAGCCTCGGCCGAAGCCGATATTCTTGCCGCCATGGACGAGAGGGAGATCATGGCGCTGGCCGAGGATTGCGGCATATCGCCCGACCAGCTTCTGGTGCTGATCAAGGCTGGCCCGCATGGGGCCGATGAAATGCCGCAGATGATGCGGGCGCTCAACATCGATCCGGCGGAAGTCGAGTTGCGCATGCGCAAGCTGTTTCGCCACATGCAGACAACCTGCGCGGCTTGTGGCGCCAAGGATCGCTGTCGGCGGGACCTCGTCCATGCCGTGGCCGATCAATCCTTCATGGACTATTGCGGCAATGCCGAAACGCTGAATGCGCTTCGGGCCGATCCCGATCTGCTGGCGGAACGCTAAGACTTCAAAGACCGAGGCGCGGGATTTCGATGGCCGGGCACCGGTCCATGACCACCTTGATACCCGCCGCCTCGGCGGGTTCAACGGCAATATCATCGCGCACCGAAAGCTGTCCCCAGATCACCTGCGGCCGCGACTTCAGAGCCAGCGCTTCTGCGACCACCTCGCCGAGGAATTCAGGCGCCCGGAATACGTCGATCATGTCGATCTCATCAGGAATGTCAGCCAATCTGGCATAGACTTTCTGGCCCAGGATCTCCTTGCCGGCCTGCCCCGGATTGACGGGGATGACGGTGTAGCCCCTCGACAGCAGATATTGCATGACGCCGAAGCTCGGGCGATCTGCCTTGGGAGACGCGCCGACCAAAGCAATGGTACGGGTTTCCTGCAAAATTTCGGCAATGTCATCATCATTATAGCTGTCGTGATCCGTCATGGCGCATTCCTGAACTGGTTCTGTTTCCATTCAGCACTACATGGGGTTGAGGGACGCAACAACAAGATGCGAAAGCCATGTGGACCGGAGACCCCACCGGCACGGGCATCGTAGAAATCTTTATTTGACGAGGTGATTGGCATGATCATGAAACAATTTTCTGTGGCGCTTCTGGTGCTCGGCGCAGCATCGCCGGCATTGGCCATTTCGCGTTACAATACCCTGTCGCTGACCTGCGAGGCTGCACGACAAAAGGTGATCAACGAAGGTGCTGCCATCCTGCGTTATCCATCGACCCGGGTGAAGGGCATGACCCTCTATGACCGTTACGTGACGCGCAACGAGCAATGCGACGCGCACGAATATGCCGAACGGTCCTATGTGCCGACGCGCGACAATCCGCGATGCCCCGTCCTCAATTGCCAGACCTATGATCCGGTTACAGGCAACGGCATATTCGGCAAGCCGCGCATCCGATTTTGATCGGCGCGGACGGCCTGCTTTTACGCCGCATGGGCCGAATGGTCGCCGGAGGCTTGCGGGTGATGGGTCAACTCGTAAACCAGAGGATATTCGCTGACGAGCGAGCGGTCCATGACCACCTTGATGCCAGCCGATTCCGCCTTGGCGGCAGCTGCGTCGTTGCGCACGCCAAGCTGGCCCCAGATCGCTATCGGTCGCGGCTTCAGGGCAAGCACCTGATCCACTACCGCGTCCAGATGCTGCGAGCGACGAAACACGTCGACAAGATCGATCGGCTCCGGAATATCGGCGAGCGTCGCGTAGACCTTCTGACCCAGAAGGGTTTCTCCCGCATGCCGGGGATTGACCGGAAACACATGGTATCCCTTTCCCAGCAGGAAACCGCAGATCCAGTGGCTGGGACGATGATCGCTGGTTGAGGCGCCCACCACCGCAACATTGCGCGACACCGCCAGGATCTCCGACAGATAGGCATTCACATAGGCGTCGTGGTTCATGGCTTGCTCCTCCCGGCCCATTGCTGGGCCTGCCAATATACCGTCCCCCTGCTCCCCAGACCGTTATAGTCCCGGTTCGTTAAGCAGGCCTCGCCATGATCGTTAAAATGCCAACTGTCATTCCGGCAGCACCAGATGGCCATGCTCGTCGAACGGGAAGAAGGGATTGTGGGCAATCTCCCACAGATGGCCATCAGGGTCGGCGACATAGCCCGAGTAGCCACCCCAGAACACCTTTTCGGGCGCCTTGACCACGGTCGCTCCGCAAGACACCGCAAACTTGACCACCGCATCGACACCTATTTCGCTGGCGACGTTGTAGGCCAGCGTTACACCGGAAAAGCCCCTTGCTGTGTCATCGACATGGGCGTCTTCGGCCAGCGACAGGCGCGAAAACAATCCCAGCACGATGCCCTTGAGCTGAATAAAGGTGACATCGTCATTGGATGCCGACGACTTCGACCAACCGAGCCGTTGCTAGAATTCCGTGCTGCGCGCGACGTCTGCTACGCCGAGTGTGATGAGGGAAATCCGACGTTCAAGCGACATGCCCATCTCCATGTAAGGTCGCCTGCCGATACGTTCGTTTTATGTTTTCATTATGTTCATGCTCATATTAGCATGATCATAGGTTGCGAGATTGTATGTAATACAATCTTTCTATTTTGGGTCAAATTTTGTGCACATGATTTGGAAATGAACAATTTCCGCTCGAATTCCCAGCACCATGACCACCAGTTCTGGCGCGAAGATGCACTTTTCGACAGACCGGGCGGCGCGAAAATATCTGCGTTGACAGGCCGATCCTGACCGGGCGGCGGCAAAATCAGAGCGAAAACGGAGCTTCGATATGGGGTAAAATAATACCTCATACCTAAGTCATTGATTTTGCTGGATTGAAAAGAAAGACAGCAGTTATCGGCCGCTTGACCGACCATTCCATGAAGATTATACACCGCCGCAGATGGCGAGCCTTACGGGCCCGCTTTCTTTTTTGCATTCTCACGAATGCGAACCAAGCAACAAGAAACGCCCGATCATTCACTTCAAGAATGATCAGGGATCAAAACTGAAAGAGACCGCAATGTCTACCTTCGTTCAGAAGCCTGCAGAGGTGGAGAAGAAGTGGATCATCATCGACGCCGAAGGGCTCGTTGTTGGTCGCCTCGCCACCGTTATCGCCACGTACCTGCGCGGCAAGCACAAGGCCACCTATACACCTCACGTTGATGATGGCGACAATGTCATCGTGATCAACGCCGAGAAGGTTGTCCTCACCGGCAAGAAGTATTCGGACAAGACCTACTACTGGCACACCGGTTACCCGGGTGGCATCAAGGAACGTACTGCCCGCCAGATCATCGAAGGCCGCTTCCCGGAGCGCGTTCTCGAGAAGGCTGTCGAGCGTATGATCCCGCGCGGCCCGCTCGGCCGTCGCCAGATGAAGAACCTGCGCGTTTACGCCGGCTCCAACCATCCGCATGAAGCTCAGCAGCCCGTCGCCCTCGACGTCGCTTCGCTGAACAGCAAGAACACAAGGAGCGCCTGATAATGGCCGATCTTTCTTCCCTGAAGGACCTTGCCCCGGCACAGGACGCAGCTCCGGCTCACGTCCGCAAGGTCGACTCGCTGGGTCGCTCCTACGCCACCGGCAAGCGCAAGAACGCCGTCGCCCGCGTCTGGGTCAAGCCAGGCACCGGCAAGATCACGATCAACGGCCGCGAATTCCGCACCTATTTCGCCCGTCCGGTCCTGCAGATGGTTCTGCAGCAGCCGATCGTCGCAGCTGCCCGTGATGGCCAGTTCGACATCATCGCCACCGTTCACGGCGGCGGTCTGTCCGGCCAGGCTGGTGCAGTTCGTCACGGTCTCTCGAAAGCCCTCACCTACTTCGAACCAGGCCTGCGTCCGGTCCTGAAGAAGGGTGGCTTCCTGACCCGCGACAGCCGCGTCGTCGAGCGTAAGAAGTACGGCAAGGCCAAGGCCCGTCGTTCGTTCCAGTTCTCCAAGCGTTAATCGCTGGATCACCGGAAACGGAAATCAAGGCGGGGCTTCGGCTCCGCCTTTTTTCGTTTGGCGTCTCCTGGCCGCGACGAAAGCACCATCCCCGACGTTGAACGCCAAAGCGCGCCGTTCTAGTCTGAGCCCAAACAATCTGCAGTCGGAGAGACTTTCGTATGGCGAGCAAATCGATAGACAACGCCTTCACGGCCAAAGCCGTGCGCGGCGCTGCCACCGATCCGACCTATGCCGGCGCTCTATCCTTCATGCGCCGCCAGTATTCCAAGGTGCTCGAGGATGTCGATGCCGTGGTGCTCGGCATTCCGTTCGACGCCGCCGTCTCCAATCGTCCCGGCGCCCGCTTCGGGCCGCAGGCGATCCGCCGTGCCTCGGCGATCTTCGACAATGATCCGCAATATCCCTTTGCCCGCGACCTGTTCGAGCAGATGGCTGTCGTTGACTACGGCGACGTGCTGCTCGACTACGGCAATCACCAGGAGACACCGGGCCTGATCGAGCAGGAAGCCGCCAAGATCCTCGCCTCCGGCGCCTATCTGCTCGGCCTCGGCGGCGATCACTTCGTCACCTGGCCACTGCTCAAAGCCCATGCCGCCAAGCATGGGCCGCTGGCGCTGGTGCATTTCGATGCGCATCAGGACACCTGGGACGATGATGGCAAGCGGATCGACCACGGCTCGTTCGTCTGCCGCGCCGTGCGCGAGGGTGTGATCGATCCGGCCCATTCCATTCAGATCGGCATCCGCACCGAGGCGCCGGAAGATTTCGGCATCAAGATCCTGCATGGCTATAGCGTCGAAGACCTTAGCGCCCAGCAGATTGCCGACCAGATCCTCGCCCATGTCGGCAACCGCCCCTGCTATCTGACCTTCGACATCGACTGCCTGGATCCCGCCTATGCGCCGGGCACCGGAACGCCGGTGGCGGGTGGCCCTTCCTCGGCCAAAATGCTGTCGGTGCTGCGCAAGCTCGGCAGCCTCGACATTCGCGGTTCAGACATCGTCGAGGTGGCGCCAGCCTATGATCATGCCGATATCACCGCCATTGCCGGTGCGACGGTCGCGATGTATATGCTGGGGCTCAGGGCAGAACGACTGGCTGGCAGCCGTTAAGAAACTGAATCATGCCGCGGATAAAGTGATTCCGCCAGGCTTTGTAACCTTCTGAATTTATGGATAAAGACATGAGCGCGAAAATCTTCATCGACGGCGAACACGGAACCACGGGACTGCAGATCCGCACCCGCATGGCCGGCCGCCGCGATGTTACGCTGCTGTCGATCCCCGAAGCCGAACGGCGCAATGCCGCTATGCGCGAAGACCTGCTCAACGGCGCCGACATCGCCATCCTCTGCCTGCCGGACGATGCGTCTAGGGAGGCTGTCGCCATGCTGTCGGGCAACAACAAGGTGCGGATCATCGATACGTCGACCGCCCACCGGGTCGCTCCGGACTGGGCCTATGGCTTTGCCGAAATGGACAAGGCGCAGGGCGACAAGATCAGGTCGGCGCGCTGCGTCGCCAATCCGGGCTGCTACCCGACCGGCGCCATCGGCCTCATCCGGCCGCTTCGCGCCGCCGGCATCCTCCCGGACGGCTATCCGGTCTCGGTCAATGCCGTGTCGGGTTACAGCGGCGGTGGCAAGCAGATGATCGCCCAGATGGAGGATGTGAACCATCCCGAGCATCTGGCCGCCAACAATTTCCTCTACGGCCTGCCGCTCAAGCACAAGCATGTGCCGGAGATGACCATTCACGGCCAGCTCGACCGTGCACCGCTGTTTGCCCCATCGGTCGGTCGCTTCGCACAAGGCATGATCGTCCAGGTGCCGCTGTTCATCGACGACCTTGCCGCCGGCACCTCGATCGAGAGCATCCACGCCGCGCTGGTATCGCACTATGCCGGTCAGGATATCGTCTCTGTCGTGCCGCTTTCCGACAGCGCAAAGCTTGCCCGCGTCGATGCGGAGGAACTGGTCGGCCAGGACACGATGAAGCTCTATGTCTTCGGCACGCCGGGAGGCGCGCATGTCAACCTCGTGGCCGTGCTCGACAATCTCGGCAAGGGCGCATCAGGCGCTGCCGTGCAGAACATGGACCTGATGCTGTCGGCCTGAGATGGCTTGGCGCAGGGAGCGGTTCCTGCGTTTCCGTTCGAAAGTCCTCGACGCGGTGACTGACGTCCGCCGGAATTTAGGCTCGGCGGACGTGGGCTACTTTGCTCGCAGGCCTGTTCCACCGATCGCCTCGGCGCACCATCAATCCCTGAATTCCAGAACCAGTGGCTTGACCCGCTCGCCGTAGAAGCCGCGCCAGTGGGCGACCGCGAAGGCAAGCACCACCAATGCGCCACCCTGGTGCGCCAGGCCGGCATGCAAGGGCACCTGCGTGATCAGGGTGACAATACCGATCACAGCCTGAATGGCCACGAGGGCAAAGAGAACAACGCTGCGGCGGGCGTGGGTAGTGTCGGCGTCCGCCTTCAGCGACTGGAGCATGTGCAGCAAGGCGGCGGCAAATAGCAGGTAGGCACCGAGACGGTGGACGAACTGAACGGTCTTCGGGTTTTCGAACAGGTTGATCCACCATGGCTGCTGGACGAACAGGTCGCCCGGTATCACCGCCCCGTCCATCAGTGGCCAGGTGTTGTAGGAAAAGCCTGCATCCAGGCCTGCGACCAGGGCGCCGAGATAGATCTGGAAGATCGTCAGTGCTACGAGAACGCCGGCAAAACGGCGCGAACCGGTGGTCGGCGCCGGGTCCTTGCTGTGTGGCGTCAGGCTGCGCATGATCCAGACACAGCCGGAGAAGATCAGACAGGCGATGATCAGATGGGTCGCGAGCCGATACTGGCTGACATCGACGCGCTCGCTCAAGCCCGACGACACCATCCACCAGCCGATGAAGCCCTGGAAGCCGCCCAGAGCCAAAAGACCGACCAGAGGCAGACGCAATTGTCGTTCAATGCGGCCGGTGAGCCAAAAGAAGAGTAGCGGCAGGGCAAATACCAGTCCGATCAGGCGCGCCAGCAGACGGTGTCCCCATTCCCACCAGAAGATGTTCTTGAACTCATCCAACGTCATGCCCTGGTTGATCTGCTGGTATTCGGGAATTCGCTGATAAAGCTGGAACTCCTCCTCCCATTCGGCGACGGAAAGTGGCGGAATGGCGCCGTGGATCGGCTTCCATTCGGTGATCGACAATCCGGAATCGGTCAACCGCGTCGCGCCGCCGACCAGCACGAGACAGAATAACGTGACGATGACGACACCGAGCCAGATCCGGATTGCCAGCCGATTGGCTTCCACCCGTTTGATTTGTCGGCGGATATCCACCTCGGCTCCGGTCATCGCAACTGTCATGCGTCAGTCCTCTTTTCGAGAGTTGCCTCGTTTGGCCTGTTGATTTGCATCACTTGGGCGTGCAAAACAACCCCGGCCGTTTGCGGCAAGCGGTCGCGTCAGCACGCGCCCAGACCGATGTTTCAGACGCAAGCAAAAGGATACGACATGCCCATCAGACTGCGCAAATTCATCGGCACTGTTCTGATCATCATCCTGGTGCTTGTCTATGCGCTGCTGGCGACGACGGTCGCGACTGCCACGCTCGCCACGTCGCCATGGTGGATACATGTGCTCTATTTCACCCTTACGGGCGTGTTGTGGATTCTGCCGGCAATGCTGATCATCCGCTGGATGGCCGGGCCGATCCAGAAGTGAGCCGGGTGCTGCATTAACTCGGTATTCACCGCGTTCAGCGGCAGGCTGACCGCATTCCCTCTCGATAACCGAATATTGCCAATCAGCATCTAGCCTGCTCCCGCGTACAGGTCGGGACGGGAGAGAGCGCGTGCAAGCATTGCGGCCAGAGACAACGGCAGTGGCGGCGGCTGACGCAGCCCCTCTGCGCCTGACGCTCAAGGTGCACAATTCGATGGCCATCGTCGAGCGCGACTGGCGCCACCTCGAAGCCGATCCGCGCAATTCCCT
>NZ_AHZC01000393.1 GCF_000247475.1 Rhizobium sp. PDO1-076
TGGTACATGGGCTACAAGTCCATCGGCCCGATCTTTGCCCTGCTGACGGCTGCCTGACGCACGGTTCCGCGTTTCTCCCGAGACGCGGAACTTCTCTTGCCTTTTGTTTCAAACAAAGCGCCGGACAATCTTGCTGGACTTGTATTGAGGAGACCTGACATGACTGCCATCGATCTGAACAGCGATCTCGGTGAAAGCTACGGCGCCTGGGCTATGGGCGATGACTCAGCGATGCTCGCCAACGTCTCCAGCGCCAATGTCGCCTGCGGTTTTCACGCCGGCGATCCCGTCGGCATCCTGAACACTGTTCGCGCTGCTGCCAAAAACGGTGTTTCGATTGGGGCACATGTCTCCTATCCCGATCGCGTCGGCTTCGGCCGGCGCGACATGGATGTCACACGCGATGAACTGATCGCCGATATGATCTACCAGATCGGCGCACTGAAGGGCATCGCCGCATCGGCCGGCGTCACCGTCGCCTATGTTAAGCCGCATGGTGCGCTTTATAATCGCATCGCCCACGATCCCAAGCAGGGCCAGGCTGTGATCGACAGCATCCTGGCCATCGATCCCTCGCTCGTCTTGATGGGACTTGCCGGTGCGCCGATCCTCGATCTCGCCCGCAAATCCGGCCTCAATGTCGTCGCCGAGGCCTTTGCCGACCGCGCCTATATGCCGGACGGCCAACTTGTTTCACGCCGCGAGCCGGGTGCCGTCCTGCACGATACGGCCGAGATCGCAGGCCGAATGCTGCAGCTTGCCCGGGAAGGCACGCTGGAAGCGATCGATGGCTCGACGATCAATATCGATGCCCAGTCGATCTGCGTACATGGCGACAGCCCTGGCGCTGTTACCATTGCCCGCGAAATCCGCCGCACGTTCGAGGAAAGCGGCATTACGGTCCGATCGTTTCTGTCGGCCTGAGTAAACTTCAAGGGAGGAATACAATGATTGCCCTGGATCATCTTCGCCATGTGAATGCCGCGCCGGCCCGCAGCGCCCGCGAACGGTATCGTGCAGGCCGCATCGAGCCGACGTCAGGCGTGGCACCGGGTTTTACCCAGGCCAACATGATCGTGCTGCCGCGCGACTGGGCCTTCGACTTCCTGCTCTATGCCCAGCGCAACCCCAAAGCCTGTCCGGTTCTGGACGTATCCGATCCCGGCTCGCATACAACCTTACTGGCACCGGATGCTGACCTGCGCAAGGATATCCCCCTTTATCGCATCTGGCGCGACGGGAAGCTGGCCGAGGAAACCGCGGATGCGACCGCGGCATGGGCAGAACATCCCGACCTCGTCAGCTTCCTGATCGGATGCAGCTTCACCTTCGAAACGCCGATGGTCGAGGCCGGCATCGAAATCCGCCACATGACCGACAAGTCGAACGTGCCGATGTATCTGACCAACAAGGCCTGCCGTCCCGCCGGTCGCCTGCATGGCAACATGGTCGTCTCGATGCGGCCGATCCCGGCATCGCGCGTGTCCGATGCTGCCACCATTTCCGGCCGCTTTCCGGCCGTGCATGGCGCACCCGTGCATGTCGGTGCGCCGGAAGAGATCGGCATCAAGGATCTTTCCAAGCCGGAATTCGGCGATCCGGTGCGCATTGAGCCTGGCGAAGTGCCGGTGTTCTGGGCCTGTGGCGTGACCCCGCAGGCCGCCGTCATGGCGTCTGGCGTGCCCTTTGCCATTACCCATGCGCCCGGCCACATGTTCATCACCGACATTCCTGATTCCGCCTATCACGCGTGAGGTTCCGATGCGTATCCTGCCCGTCAGCCTGACAGTTCTTCTGGTCGAACTCGCCGATCTCGACGAGACGCTGGCGCTGTTCGCCTCGCTCGAAGCCGATCCGGTGGATGGCATCATCGACATGGTGCCGGCCGCCCGCACCCTGATGATCCGGTTTCGGGCAGAAAAGCTGACAGCCGAGCGGCTTGCCGCCACTATCGCCACGCGCGATCTTTCCGCCCGCCTCGAAGCGTCGGATATGCTGGTGGAAATCCCGGTCAATTATGACGGCGAGGATCTTGCCGACGTCGCCGAGTTGACCGGTCTGTCTGTCGAGGATGTTGCCCGCCGCCACACGGAGAGCACGTTCACCGTCGCCTTTTGCGGTTTTGCCCCCGGCTTCGGTTATCTCGTCGGTGGCGACCCGGCCCTGCAGGTGCCACGCCGCCAGAGCCCACGGACGAAAATTCCGGCCGGCTCGGTTGCGCTCGCCGGCGCGTTCTCGGGTGTCTACCCGCAAAACAGCCCCGGCGGCTGGCAGATCATCGGCACAACGCCGGAAAAGATGTGGGACCTGTCACGCGATCCGCCCGCTCTTTTCCAGCCCGGACACCGGGTGCGTTTCATCGACCTGGCCAAGAAGGCTGCAGCGGTCATCATGCCGACCGCCAAAGCTGCAACCATCCAGACTTCCGGCGCGGCACCGACTGAACCTCCCGGCAACGACCTAACGTTCACGGTTCTGGCAGCCCCCGTGCCGGCCCTGTTCCAGGACCTCGGTCGCTTCGGCCAGACCGGCCAGGGCGTATCGTCGTCCGGCGCTCTCGATCAGGGCGCGCTCAAGGCCGCCAACCGCATCGTCGGCAATTCTGCCGGAACACCTGTGCTTGAGATCATCCTCGGCGGCTTTTCCTTTGAAGTCTCCGGCCGCACCGTGCTTGGCATCGCAGGTGCTCCCTGCCCGATCACGATCCGCGATGCATCTGGACGCAGCATCGAAGCCTCGACCTATCAGCCGATTGCGCTCGAAGCCGGCGATGTCGTCACACTCGGCCAGGCCCCGAAGGGCATGCGCAGCTATCTCTCGGTGCGCGGCGGCTTTGCCGTCAAGCCGGTGCTCGGCAGCGCTTCGACCGACACACTTGCCGTTGTTGGCCCCGATCCCGTGACTGCCGGCGCCGTGCTGACGATCAACCACGAGGCAGCCGGCCTCAGCAGCGTTTCATTGACCGAAGCACCCGCCTTCGATCATCCGGCCTCCGGTGACGTTGTCACGCTGGACGTCATCATGGGGCCGCGCAGTGACTGGTTCACGGAGACTGGCATTGCCACGCTTTCATCGCAGCTCTGGCAGGTCACACCACAGTCGAACCGTGTCGGCATCCGGATCAGCGGCGACGTTGCGCTTGAGCGCAAGGACAAGGCGGAACTTCCGAGCGAGGGCACGGCCACCGGCGCAATCCAGGTGCCGCATAGCGGGCAACCCGTTCTTTTCCTCGCCGACCATCCCTTGACCGGCGGTTATCCCGTGATCGGCACGGTTGCCGAATACCATCTCGATCTCGCCGGGCAGATCCCGGTCAATGCCCAGATCCGCTTCCAGCCTGTGACGAGGTTTGCCGATATCAAGCCTGCAAAAGCCTGAAACGAGCAAAATCGCACGAAGAATACTGTGAGGAGACATCCATGAAAAAAGTGCTGATCGCCAACCGTGGCGAAATCGCCGTCCGCATCATCCGCGCCTGTCGTGACCATGGCATCCAGTCGGTCGCGGTCTATGCCGATCCCGATATGGATGCGCTCTTCGTCGGGCTCGCCGACGAGGCCTATGGACTGGACGGCAGCCGCCCGGCGGAAACCTATCTCGACATCGACAAGCTGATCGCCGTTGCCAGGCGTTCTGGGGCAGATGCCGTGCATCCTGGCTATGGCTTCCTCTCGGAACGGGCGGAATTCGCCCGTGCCGTGCAAGAGGCCGGCCTGATCTGGATCGGTCCCGATCCGCATGTCATCGAAGCGCTCGGCGACAAGGTCGAGGCACGGCGCATCGCAACCAGCGTTGGCGCGCCTCTGGTCGCTGGCAGCGACGGCCCGGTCGAGACGGCAGCCGAAGTCACCGCCTTTGCCGAGCAGCACGGCCTGCCCGTTGCCATCAAGGCCGCCCATGGCGGCGGCGGTCGCGGTCTCAAGGTCGCCTGGACCATGGAAGAAATTCCCGAGCTTTATGACTCCGCCGTGCGCGAGGCGAAGGCCGCCTTCGGTCGCGGCGAATGTTTTCTCGAGCGTTTTCTCGACCGACCACGCCATATCGAAGCGCAGGTGCTGGCCGACAAGCATGGCAATGTGTTGGTGCTCGGCACCCGCGACTGCTCCTTGCAACGGCGCAACCAGAAGCTCGTCGAAGAAGCGCCCGCCCCCTTCCTTACCGACGCCCAGCGCCAGGAAATCCATGATGCTGCCAAGCGTATCTGTGCTGCAGCCGGTTATTCGGGTGCCGGCACGGTGGAATTCCTGCTCGGCGTCGATGGCACGATCTCCTTCCTCGAGGTCAACACCCGTCTGCAGGTCGAACATCCCGTGACCGAGGAAACGACCGGCATTGATCTGGTCATTGAACAGTTCCGCATTGCCGACGGTTTGCCACTACTGGTCACCGAAACGCCGGTCCCGCGCGGCCATTCGATCGAGTTCCGCATCAATGCCGAGGATCCCGGTCGCGGCTTCCTGCCGACGCCTGGCACGATCACGACATTCGACGCCCCGTCCGGCCCCGGCATCCGGCTCGACACCGGCGTCGTCTCCGGTTCGACCGTGCCTGGAACATTCGATTCCCTCATGGCCAAGCTGATCGTCACCGGCGCCACGCGCGAACAGGCTTTGGCCCGCGCACGCCGGGCCTTGAAAGAGTTCAAGATCGAGGGCATTGCCACCGTCCTGCCTTTCCACCGCGCGGCCATGGAGAGCCCGGACTTCACCGGTGAAGACGGCTTCAAGGTACATACGCGCTGGATCGAGACCGATTTTGCCGCAACACTGGAAGCAGCAGCCCGCCCGGAGACCACGGGTGACAGCGCCCTGATCCGCACCCATGTCGAAATCGACGGCAAGCGCCATGCACTCGGCATTCCAGCCGCCCTGCTGGCTGGTCTCGGCGGACTGTCCGGTCAGAATATCGGCGCGGCTTCATCCGCGAAAGCCGAAGATGCACTCAACATCACGGCGCCCATCTCCGGCACGCTGCAGGCATTCAAGGTCGAAGACGGCGCAGAAGTGGCTGCCGGCGACCTGATCGCCGTCATGGAGGCGATGAAGATGGAAACCCAGGTGACGGCGTTGCGTGCCGGCAAGATCCGCCTCGTTGCGGAAGCTGGAGCCTATCTTCAGGCCGGCGCAGAGATCGCGCGGTTCGAGGCATAATCCCATAAAATCAACCGGCCGAACAATCCGGCCGGTTGATCAATTGTGGCTTCAACGCTTGTAGGTGCCAAGGCCCGGACGATAGGTCTTGTCGTCGAGAAACTGCTTGAGGCCCTCGGCGCGGCCATTGCTCTTGTCGAGAAACAGCATCTGCTCGAGCTTGGCATAGATATAGTCGTCGGCCAGTTCCCAGGGCATGTTGCGCACGCGCTTGAACGTGTCCTTGGCTGCCTTCAGCACCACCGGGTTCTTTTCGAGCAGGGTTGCGCAGATGGCCCGCACGCGGGTCTCAAGCTCGGCAAGCGGCACGGATTCGTTGACCAGCCCCATGTCACGCGCCTTCTGGCCGCCGAAATTTTCGCCGGTCATGATGTAGTAGAGCGAGTCGCGATGGTTCATCACTTCGGCGACGGCACGCGTGACATTGCCACCCGGCAGGATGCCCCAGTTGATTTCCGACAGGCCGAAGGTTGCCTCATCGGCGGCAACCGCCAGATCGCATGCCACCAGCGGCGTGAACGCGCCACCGAAGCACCAGCCGTTGACCATGGCGATGGTCGGCTTTTCGAAATACATCAGCCGGTTCCACCAGCCACCGGACTGGCGGCGGCTCTTCAGGACCGCAGCCCGGCCCTTGCCGTCATTTTCGCGGAAATACTCCTTGAGGTCCATGCCGGCCGACCAGGACTGGCCGGCGCCGCGCAGCACCAGAACGCCGCAACGGTCGTCGGCCTCGAGATCCTCAAGCACTTCCATCATCCGCTTGTTCAACGCCGGGTTCATCGCATTGCGCTTTTCCGGACGGTTGAGCGTGACGAAAGCAATGCCGTTGTCGAATTCCACGAGGACCGGATCGGCCACGGTTTTGTCAGTCTCGGTCATGTTGCACTCCCTTTGAAGTCTGTTGATTGCCGGTCTTTTCTGACCGGGCCATGATGTTCAGGATGGAATGTGGCTCTGGCGCAAAATGTGTTTTTGCGCCTTGCCGGATGCCGTCCGCGGAATGGTATCGAGGAAGATCACGCGCGTCGGCCGCTTGTAGGGGGCGAGCCGCTCGGCGCAGTGGACGAAGATCTCTTCTGCTGTCGCACCTGCGTCCACAGCCACGACGAAGGCGAGCCCGCACTCACCCCATCGGGGATCGTCGACCCCGATCACGGCGACGTCGCGCACTTTCGGATGGGCGCCGATCACAGCCTCAACCTCGGCCGGAAAGACGTTTTCGCCGCCGGAAATATACATGTCCTTCAGCCGGTCGGGCACGTGGATCACGCCACCCGGATCGCGCCTGCCCAGATCGCCGGATCGATACCAGTCGCCGACAAAGGCCTTGGCCGTCTCCTCGGGCTTGTTCCAGTAACCGGGCGTCACCGACGGACCACGCAGCCAGATTTCTCCGACCTCGCCATCTGCCACGTCCGCGCCGTCTTCGCCGACCAGCCGAACCTCGATCAAAGGCGCGGGAAAGCCGACACTGCCGGGATAGGTTGCCACCATGTCACGGTCGAGCGGCATGTGGATCGCCGTGCCCGCTTCGCTCATGCCATAGCCGTTGACCAACGGAATGCCGTCGTCGAGGAAAGTCCTGATCAGCGCCGGTGACAAAGGCGCGCCGCCGATGAAGATCGCCTGCAATGCCTTGAGTGCCGATGGATCCCAGTTCGACGCCGAGCGCAGGGCCGCCGCCATCTGCGGTACGGCGAAATAATGTGTCACGCCAAGCGATGTGTCACCCAGTGTTGCCAACGTGCGCTCTGTCAGGAAACGATCGGAGATGACAAGACGGCCGCCCATCAGCAGTGTGGTTCGACAAATGGCGACAAGACCGATCGTGTGGAAGAACGGCAGATCACAGAGGGAAACCGACGCTGCCGTGACCTCGCCGACTAGGGCAAAATTGATCGCAGCCGCAAAGGTGTTGCGCCTTGTGATGATGACGCCTTTGGGAACACCGGTGGTTCCCGACGTGTAGAGCATGATGCAGGGGGCATCCGCATTTATGGACACAGGCTCAGCGCGCGGCATGTCGGCAGCCAGAGTCAGAAGACCACCCTCGCCTTCAACCGGCAGCCGCTTTGGCGCAAGGTCACGGATCAGGCCGAGCACCTCGGCAAATTCCAGGTCATGCAAGAGAAGCGCTGGCTTGCAGTCATCGATGATCGGCGCAAGCTCCATTGCGCCAAGCCGCCAGTTGAGCGGCACAAAGACATAGCCCGCCCTTTGGCAGGCAAGGCAGACGGCGATCTGCGCGATCGAGTTGCGGCCGAGATAGGCGATACGCGCGAAGGCTTCGCCCGGCGCAGTATCTGGCGCAATCACCTGCGCCAGAACCGTGGCGATACGGGCGACGCTGTCGTCGAGTTCGGCATAGGTCTGACCAAGGCCTGTCGCCACCTCGAAGACGGCGGGGCGTTCCGGGTTGACTCTGGCCCGGTAGATCAAGGGGTCATCTGTCTCCAGCCCGACCGCGTTGGGATGCATGGCAGCAGTCAGCGTGCTTGGCTGCATAATTGGCTTCTCCTCCACATCGCCTCTCCCTGGCAATTTTGTAAGTTACACATACTATATAAAAGCAGGGACAGACAAGTGGAATTTTGGCTGCTAATGTTGCCAGTGATGATAAAGGCGCAACAACAAGAGGCGCTTCAGCGAAAGACAAGTCATGACGCGACCAAGTGACCTCAGACCGGCCAATGACGATGACGCCCCAGAACTCGGGACAGGCCTGCGCACCGGGCGGCTCGATGACATACTCGGCTTTCATCTGCGCATGGCCAATGTCGCGATCTACCAGGATTATTCGGCCGCCATGTGCGATATCGGCCTGACGCAGAAACAGTTCGCAGTGCTGGAGCTGATCGCCGCCAATCCGCGCGTCAGCCAGATCGACATTGCCAATCAGCTGAGCATGGACCGCGCCACGATGATGGCGCTGGTCAACAGGCTTGAGGCGCGCAAGCTGATCGAACGCAAACCTTCCGCCGTGGACAGGCGGCGTCAGGAATTGCTGATGACGACCGACGGCCTCGCCCTGATCGGCCAGGCCCGCACGATCCAGCAACAACACGAACTGCGCTTCACTGCACGCTTCACCCCGGAAGAACTGCAGGTTTTCGTCGAAGGGCTGAAGCGCATCTATGCCGACATCATCCCTGGTCGCGGCGACGTCGAGTAAAAACGCCTGTCAATCAAACGGCCGCCTTTCGGGCGGCCGTTGATGGTCAAGTCTTATCCTCAGAACGGATAATGCTGGTTCGGATCCTCGATGGTGATCCAGCGCAGATCGGTAAATTCTGCAATCGCCGCCTTGCCGCCGAAACGGCCGTAGCCACTGCCCTTGACGCCGCCGAACGGCATCTGGGGCTCATCGAAGACCGTTGGGCCATTGATATGGCAGATGCCGGATTCGATACGCCCGGCAACCGAAAGCGCCCGCTGGATATCTCGGCTGAACACAGCGCCCGACAGCCCGTATTCGGTGTCGTTGGCAATGCGGATCGCCTCATCCTCGCCCGCGACGCGAATGATCGGCTTGACCGGTCCAAAGCTCTCTTCCGAATACATGCGCATG
Organism: Rhizobium sp. PDO1-076; assembly: GCF_000247475.1. Classification (GTDB taxonomy): domain Bacteria; phylum Pseudomonadota; class Alphaproteobacteria; order Rhizobiales; family Rhizobiaceae; genus Allorhizobium. The sequence goes on from NZ_AHZC01000393.1 coordinate 8,722, forward strand.
TCCGAGGTCACATGGTCGAGCAGCGTCGCCTCGACCACACTGCCGTCGCGCTTGCCGCCGGCCACCAACTTTGCCCCCTTGGAGACGGCATCACTGATCAGTTCTTCCATCTTTTTGGCAGACTCGAGGCTGATCAGGGAGCCCAGAACGACATGCCCGCGTGGATCGCCAGCCGGCAGTTTCGAAGCCTTGGCCGCAAGCTTTTCGACAAATTCATCGGCAATCTTTGCATCGACGATGATGCGCTCGGTCGACATGCAGATCTGGCCCATATTGGCGAAGGCACCGAAGGCTGCCGCGTTAACCGCCGCATCGATGTCGGCATCGTCGAGAATGACAAGCGGCGCCTTGCCGCCCAATTCGAGCAGCGCCGGTTTCAGGTGACGACCGCAAAGTTCACCGATGATCTTGCCAACCTTGGTCGAGCCGGTGAAGTTGACCCGCTTGATCGCCGGATTGGTAATCAATGCCTCGACGATGCTTGCCGCATCTTCCGGCGCATTGGTGATGACGCTGATCACACCAGTCGGCAAACCCGCTTCGACAAGGCACTGGGCAATCAGACGATGGGTACCCGGGCACTGCTCCGATGCCTTAAGGATGACGGTATTGCCACAGGCGATCGGCATGGCGACGGCGCGAGTGCCGAGAATGATCGGCGCATTCCAGGGTGCAATGCCAAGGCAGACGCCGACCGCCTGACGCATGCCCATCGACAACGAACCCGGCTTGTTCGACGGAATGACCTCGCCGGAAATCTGGGTGGTCATCGAAGCCGCTTCGCGCAGCATGCTGGCCGCCACCATGACATTGAAGCCGCCCCAGTGACCGGTGGCACCCGTTTCGGAAATCACCAGCTCGCTGAACTCGCCTGCCTTGGCCTCCATGATATCAGCGGCCTTGAGCAGGATCTTGCGCCGCTCGCCCGGACCTGTCTTCGACCAGGCCGGAAACGCCGCCGAAGCGGCATCAACCGCCGCCTGCACGTCCTTCAGGCTCGCAGCTGACGCTGTCGTTGCAACCTTCTGGGTAAAGGGATTGATCCGGTCAAAGGTCCGGCCACCTTCGGCGGCCTGCTCCGCGCCATTGATCAGCAATGAAATATGCATGTTCATGAATGTCTCCTCCTTTGTCGTATTGATCTATCCGCCAGCTTGCACAGGGAACACCCCGTTGCTGCACGCCAAAACACCGCCACATCTCCCAATGCGTCAGATCGAACCTGCCAGGCCCCTCAACGAACACTCATCGTCGGAGGCTCGGGTCTCGGCAACCAGCATCGCATTATAGTAAGCTTAACATACTATTTGGCGACAGCAAGAGCGCGCGACCCTCAGTAGGGCAAGCCGACATAATTCTCCGCCATCGCTGTTGCGGCCGCCCGGGAATGCGTCAGGTAGTCCAGTTCCGCTTCCTGGATCTTCTGGCCGAAATCACCATTGTCGGGAAAGCGATGCAGCAGCGTCGTCATCGACCAGGAAAAGCGCACGGCATTCCACACCCGTTTCAGCGCCTTGGCGGAATAGGCATCGAGCCCAGCATTCGACTTCTCCTGATAAAACTCAAGCAGGCCCTCGATCAGGTAGAAGACGTCGGATGCCGCCAGATTGAGCCCCTTGGCGCCGGTCGGTGGCACGATATGGGCCGCATCACCCACCAGGAACAGGCGTCCGAAGCGCATCGGCTCGGCGACGAACGAACGCAAGGGTGCTATCGATTTCTCGAAACTCGGTCCTGTCACCAAGGCTTCGGCATGATGGGCCGGCAACCGGCGGCGCAACTCGTCCCAGAAGCGATCGTCCGACCACATGTCGACCGTGTCGTCGAGCGAGCACTGAACATAATAACGACTGCGGGTATTCGAGCGCATCGAACAGAGCGCGAAGCCACGGGGGTGGTTCGCATAGATCAACTCGTGATTGACCGGCGGCACATCGGCCAGAATACCGAGCCAACCGAAGGGATAGACCTTTTCGAATGTCTTGATCGCGGCTTCCGGGACCGCCTTGCGGCTTGCCCCATGGAAACCATCACATCCGGCGATGAAATCGCAGTCGATGCGATGGGAGACACCGTCCTTGTCATAGGTCAGATAGGGGCTGTCGCCATCGAAACCTGCCGGTGTGACATTGGCCGCATCATGGATCGTGATGCCACCGTCGCGCTCACGTCTTTCGATCAGATCGAGGGTGAGTTCGGTCTGGCCATAGACCATCACCCGCTTGCCACCGGTCAGATCGAACAGATCGATACGGTGGTCGCGGCCATCAAACGCCAGTGAAAAGCCGTCATGCGGCAGGCCTTCACGATGCATGCGCGCACCGACACCGGCACGATCGAGCATGCCGACCATGCCTTCTTCCAGAACGCCGGCCCGCACACGGGCGAGGATATGCTCCTTGCCCACCCGGTCGATGATGATGTTGTCGATACCCGCATTCGTCAAAATCTGACCGAGCAAAAGGCCTGACGGGCCTGAGCCGATGATGGCAACCCTGGTGCGCATGGTTCCTCCCGAATGCGTCTGCAAACTTGTCTATACGCAAACTCTGGCCCCGGATCGGCGCCACAACAATGGACTAAGGATGTCTTTTATTGCACATTTCGAACATGACGAACCGCAAACCTCCCGCTGACAGAATGATCCCGACCTATGAGCTCTATGGCGAAGATGAGCCCGCGTCGGCGCGCTTTTGGGTGCACTGCGAAACGATACCGGCGCGAAGCAGCCAATACCATTGGGAAATCGGCCTGCATCGCCACGACCACTTCTTTCAGATCCTGCTGGTCACGGGTGGCTCCGGCGATGCTCTCTTTGGCAACGACATTGTGCGTTTCGAACCCTGCGCAGTGTTGACCGTTCCGCCCGGCATCCATCATGGGTTCCGCTTTTCACCGGACATCGACGGCTACGTTCTGACCTTCCTCACATCGCGTCTGCCTGTCCGCCCTGGCGAACCCAGTCCACTGGGCGCCTTTCTGTCGAGCACGCGCGTCACGCAGCTCGACGACAAGCATGGCGATTCCGCCCTGATCCGGGCAAGCATCCTACGACTTTGCGACGAGTGGCAGGAGCGACGCAGCGGTCGGGCGATTATGATGGAGGCATGCCTCGCCACTGCCCTGACGCTGACAGCGCGACTGGCGGGGCAGGATGCAGCAGATGCAGAAAGCACGGATGAGAACGACCGGCGCATGGAAACGCTGACGGCCCTGATGCACCGTGAGGTGAGAAACCATCGCGCGGCAAGCTTCTATGCCACGGCTCTCGGTATTTCGCCGACCCATCTCAACCGCGTGGTCAAGGACAAGGCTGGCGTGAGCACTCAGGAGCTACTGATGCGTCGCCTTCTGGAGGAGGCCCAGCGCGAACTGCTGTTTACCCCCGGCAGCATCCAGGAAGTGGCTTTCCGCCTCGGCTTTGCCGATCCCGCCTATTTTTCCCGCTTATTCACCCGGAAGACGGGCTCGACGCCGCGCGCCTGGAGATTGCGCGAACAGCAGCGCCTGGGGTCCCGCGACAATGACGAGGCAGTCACCGGACTTTCGTGAACAGGTCGATCAGCACACCGCGCATCTGATCCATCGGCCACTCGCGCGTATCGGCTTTCGGGATCATACCTGCCGCAAACCCAGTCCGGCGGAAACGGTCGATCAGCGCCGCGTCTGCGCTGACCACATGCAGGGGTACGCTACGCGGCGCGTCGGCGCCGGTCACGATCGCCGCGGGCTGATGATCGCCGAGAATGACAAAGACGGTGTCCTTGCCGAAACGTGTCATGTAACTCCCCAACGTCTCGAGCGAATAGTCTATGGTCTGGATATAGTGCGCGCGCACGCGTTCCGGATCTGCCCAGACGACCGAGGGTGCATCGCCGCTTGTTGCCTGGGCGTCAAAAACCGAACCATCCCCGACCGACTGCCAGTCGACGAGGCTGGCCACCGGCGTCCAGGGCGCATGACTGGAGATCAGCGCGATTTCGGCCATCACCGGCTTGCGCTCCTTGGCCGGCAGCGCGCGCACCAGTCGCTCGAAGGCCGAAAGCGTGTACTGATCGGGCATCGTCACCCAGTTGAACGGCTGACCGCGGTAGCCAAGATCGGCAGCCGCCAGAATTCGGTCATAGCCGAAATAGGCGGCCTCCGGCCACGCCATGGTGATCGCCGGCATGACCGCGACACTCTTCCAGCCGGCATCGACGAACAGCCTATTCAAGCTTGGCTTTTCACTGCGCATCAACCGGTCATAACGTGCCTGGCTATCGACCCAGAGCCCGGACAGCAGCGTGCCATGGGCAAGCCAGCTCAGCCCGCCCACCGTCGGCGAGCCGACCCAGGCGCTGGCGGAGGAAAGGCCCGCCGATGCCAGTTGCGTCTCGATCGCCTGCAGGCGGGACGTCGTTACAGATGCATAACGGGGGTCTTCGATGGCACTGCGGCCATAGGATTCGACGAAGATCAAAACAACATCCTGACCCGTGATTGCCGAAAACAGGCCAGCGCCGGATATCTGCCCGTCGGCGCGAGCCAGGTCAGCCTCAAAGGCCCTGAGATCCCCGACAGAGCTTGCGACCAGAGCGAGACGTTCAAGGAGATAACGCGACATCCGCGCCTCGACCCCGGGCTGGCCGGCGGCAAAGCCGAATGCGCCGATCAGCAACGGCGCGGCAAAGGCGACCAGTAGTCCGCTGCGCATCCTCCCTTCGGCCATCGCCATCCAGCCGATCGCCCGCCGAAACAAGAACCCAAAGCCCAACAGCGCAGCGACGATGGCAAGGATTGCCGCGAGCGTGGCAGCGATGCCGATTGAACCGGACAGGAGATTCCATCCATCCGCCAGCATGCGGGCGTCCAGATAGGGGTTGAAAGGACGCTGAAATGCGGCCTGCGTGCCGATATCCGCAAGTTTGAGCAACAGGATCGCAAAGACGAGTACCGTTACCAGTCCGGCAAGAAAGCGTGCGGGCCGGCCTCTGGCGAACAACAGCGCCAGCCCGAGTAGCGGCACTTCCAGCGGCAATCTCGCGAAAGCATCGATAACGATGGCATCGGGATGATCAGGCAGGGCAATGGCAAACCAGCCGACTGCGGAAAACAGCAACATCCCCAGGAGCGAAAATTGGCGTGAACCCGGCTTGCGATCCAGGATTTTGCGGCTCATGACAGTCCAGACCCCTCGCGCATTCGTATCAGGCTTCGAGAAACGATGTCCTGATCAGAAAGTCCAGCCACGTGTTCCTGCTCCGCCTGGCCGCCCCGATTGTGACCATTGCCCTGATCGCTGTCATTGCGATGGGGGTCGACAAGGCTGCCCTGGTCCAGGCTTTTTCCCATGTCTCGGCATCCGACCTGGTACTTGGCCTTGCTCTTGTTCAGTTGCAAATCATGCTGTCGGCCCTGCGTTGGCGTTTTACGGCCGGTCGTCTCGGCCAACGGATAAAGCTGAACCGGGCCATCGGTGAATATTATGTGGCAAGTCTGCTGAACCAGAGCCTGCCCGGCGGCATGGCAGGTGATGCGATCAGGGCCTGGCGCATGCGGACTGCGGATCAAGGCGGATGGAAGCTGCCGGCCAAGGCCGTTCTGTTCGAGCGTCTTTCCGGTCAGGCAGCGTTCTTCGTGCTGGCAGCCTGCGGAATTGTCGCCTGGCCCTTGCTGATCGGCGCGCATGAGCCCGTCCGGCTGCATTCGGTCCTGCCGGTCATGCTCGCATGTACCGTCCTTGCCCTGACCGGCTTGATGTTGGCAATCCGGACCAATAGCTTCCACCGTCTCACAAGCCTGTTGCCGGACCTGCAACAGGTCTTTGTCAAAGACCGGGCTTGGGCGGTGCAGATCGGATTGAGCCTTGTCATTCTTGCAACCTATCTCGCAATCTTTCTGCTGGCATCGGAAGCCATCGGCGCTCCGCTGCCCATGGTCGCCGCGCTGACGGCCATCCCGCTCGCCTTGCTTGCCATGCTGATCCCGGCGGGCCTTGGTGGCTGGGGTACGCGCGAAGCTGCCGCCATGGCGCTTTGGCCGTTCCTGGGCGCCAGCGCCGCCGATGGACTGGCTGCCAGCCTGCTTTACGGCGCATTGTCTCTTGCCGGAGCGGCGCCGGGGATCCTGGTCCTCGCCCTGCCCGGTTTTGCCGTGGCAGGGACGAAAAGCTAGGCCTCCGTGGTCCCTCATCGGGACTCCAACCGTGCATAGACGTCGCCCGAGATCGCGTCCGGAGGCATGGCCGTAAGTTCTTCAAGCATTTCCTCGGCGCTTATCCAGGCGTCACCGACAAAACGATGGGTTTCTCCAACAACACGATTGAAACGGTAGTCGCCCAAACTCATCAACCGGCCGATTGCATGCGTCACGACTGTTGGCATGGCCGGCAGATATTCGAACGCGATCAGCGCAATCGGGATGCTCAACCCGTCCAGGATTTCCGCCTCGGCTCCCTCGACGTCGATCTTGCAAAAGACCGGCAGGCCATGGCGGGAGATCAACTGGTCAAGCGTGACCATCGGCACCGTCACCTTGTGGTCCCAGACGACCTGGGCGAAGCCCGGTGTCTTCCGCACCGTCTCGACAAAACGCGGCGATATGCTCGTCACGGTCGGATGCCGGCTAGAAATCAACAGGTCGATCTGCCCCGGCTTCTGGCCGACAGCCACACGCTCGAAGGCCTTCAGACGTCCCTTGAAACGGTTTTCGATAAAATCGGCAAAGGCCGGCTGAGGCTCGACGGCGACGACTTTTGCCCCGAGCAAGAGCAATGTCTGGCTTCGGCTGCCGACATGGGCACCGATGTCGAAGACCAGATCGCCTGGCCGGATCAGATGATTGTAGAACCGCTTGAGTGCAAGGCGCCGCCAAGGCTGCGCGTAGTAGACAACAAGCGAACGGACCAGACCCCAGGAAGTACCGAAACGCGCCATAAGGGTCATCGGGGTCTGCCCGACTGGCCAAGCAGATACGCTATATCAACACCGAAGGAATAAATCAGCATCGCAAGTGCAAATGCACAAATGCCACCCGAATAAAGCGGCTCGACAAACGGCATCAGCACCAGACACAGTGCGGCGATCTGCAGGACGCAGACCAGTTTCCGGCGGAAGGACACGAAGAGCTCCCCGCGCAATCTTGGCAGGAACATCTGGGCGGCGACAAATGCATAGCGCATCAGCCCAATCAGCATGACCCAGACGCCAGCCTTCTCGAGGACTGCCGCTGCGACCGAGAGGATCAGGATCAGCAAGGCATCGACTTCCATGTCGAAGCGCGCACCGAATTCGGATGTGTGTCCGAACCGGCGCGCCAGATAACCGTCGATGCCGTCCATCGCCAGCGCCACGAACACGACGCCGACCAAGGTCCAGAGTGCGGTATCCGTCTGGTCAAGCTGGTTCAGAAACAACACCGCCGCGCCTGTCAAGCTGACCATTGCCGCACGAACGGCCGTCACCACATTGGCGGGTCCGAAACGTCTATGCGGATGACCGGGTAACGCGTGTAGGGCAAACGCGAAGATCAGCCCCGTGAGAAGCATGGTCGAGACAACAAAATCCCAGCCAAGCGGCACATGCAATGTCGCGGCCGTTGCAACCACCAAAGTGGCTACAAATATGCCGGCCAGATGCAGGAGGGCATCGCGCAGTAGCAGGCTCGAATTTGGGCGGCGAAGCCCATCGTCGCCAACCCAATCACCCATCCTCTCCGGTTCGCTGACCATGATCCGCTCCTCGACGCGATGCAGCCTACTCCGCAGCAACCAGCGTTTCGAGGTCCATCATATGGCCGGCGCGCAGCGTCTTGGTGCGCAGATAGTTCTCGTTTTCCGCGGTCACGAGCCCGTTCACAGGCGCACGCGCTTCAACGGAAATACCACCGGCACGAAGAGCCGCGATCTTGGTCGGATTGTTGGTGTATACCGCAACGCGCTTAATCTCCAGCAGTTGCAGCATGGCAATGGCTGCCTCGTATCGCCGATGATCCTCACCCAGCCCCAGTTCGGCATCCGCGTCGATCGTATCGAGGCCGAGATGCTGATAGCCATAGGCGCGCATCTTGGCGCCGATGCCCGTACCGCGTCCTTCCTGGTCAAGATAAAGCAACACGCCACCGCCGGCGTGCTTCAACAAGGACAGGCCATTGCGAAGCTGATCACCGCAATCGCATTTCAGCGATCCGCAGAGGTCGCCGGTCATGCACGAGGAATGAACCCGCACCGGCACTGCCTTGGTAAGGTCGGGCTGACCAACAATGATCGCCACCTGATCCTTCTGGGCAAGGCCTCCGCGAAAGACGACAAATTCGGCTTGGCCGAGACCCGCCAACGGCACGCGCGTTCTGGCGATCTTGTCGAAGCGCTGGCGGGCGATATCCGCCCCGCGCAACTGGCTTGCCTCAACGGAGCAGCAACCGGAAAACCGAGCGGCACTGTAAGTGACGTCGGCCACAACCATGGCCGGCAGCAAAAGGGCTATGCGCGCAAGTTCGGCAGACAAGGATGCCAGCCCATCGGCCGGCTGGTAAGACAGCGGCTGATCGGCACCCAGGGCATAGGCCAATCGCGACGCCTTGTCGAAGCTGACGCCGGCAAGCGGTGCCAGCACGTCTCGCCCGTGTCCGATCGCGTGCCCTAGCCCCAGGCGACCGGCGCGCGGTGCGGTCAGGAGAAGCGCATGGCTGTCGTCGGTGGCGGACGCGAACTGGTCGTAAAGCGATGGCGCTATGCAATCGAGCGAGACAGCCGCGAGATGGCGCGAACCCTCCTTCAGGATGACAGGCCGGCCATAGCGCAATTCCGAAACGGCGCGCTCAACTTCGATGGCTGGCGTTGAAAACTGGAAGGCGGAACTGCTCGTCGAGGACATCCTGGCACTCCTTTGATCATTGTCGATCACTACGCCAATGCAACGCATCCGGATTGCGCCGGCTCGGTAAATATATTTTGATCAGAACGATAAGCAATTGCGCTCTACCGCTCTAGGTATCCGCAGATATATGGTCTCAATACGCGAAAGAGGAAGACCGCGTGAAGCCTGCAAGCGATGAACAGTCTGTGTCCGAAGCCGTGACAGCCACCGCCCTGTGGTTCGAGGCGGCTGGTCTCTGCCGAATGCGCCGGGAAAGACTGCCGCCGCTTGCAGAAGGCGAGGTTTGCGTGCGAACGCTGTTCAGCGGCATCAGCCGCGGCACGGAATCGCTGGTTCTTGCTGGCAAGGTTCCGGTCAGCGAATATGCACGCATGCGCGGACCGAACATGGGTGGCGACTTCCCGTTCCCGGTAAAATACGGCTATGCGGCAGTTGGTCGGATCGAAGCGGGGCCGACGGACCTGGTCGACCGGACCGTATTCTGCCTGCATCCGCACCAGGATTTCTTTGTGATTGCCGCCGATCAGGCGGTCGTTCTGCCGGAGGCATTGCCCGCAGGCCGTGCGATCCTGGCTGCCAATATGGAAACCGCACTCAATGTTGTGTGGGATGCCGGCATCCTGCCGGGCGACAAGATCGCCGTCTTCGGCGCGGGCGTGGTCGGAAGCCTGGTCGCCTTCATCACATCCTGCATTGTCGGCACCGAAACCGTGCTTGTCGATCGCGATGCTGGCCGCGCCCACCTTGCAGCAAACCTCGGGCTGGATTTCGTCGAAGCATCGGCGTTGGAGGGCGAGTTTGATGTTCTGATCAATGCCTCCGGTTCGTCCGAGGCCCTGGAAAGCGCCATCCGTCATGCCGGCATGGAAGCACGCATCGTCGAAGCCAGCTGGTACGGCGACAGGCAGGCCAGCATCCCTCTCGGCGGCGCCTTCCATTCCCGCCGGTTGCAAATTGTCAGCTCGCAAGTGGGCGCCATTTCCGCCATTCGACGCCCGCGCTGGAGCTTTGCCCGCCGCATGGCCAAGGCGCTTGAGCTTTTGACCGATCAACGGCTTGATGTCCTGATTTCCGGTGAAACCGATTTCTATGACCTTGAAGCTGCTTATCCGTCTATCCTGTCCTCGCAAGACACCCTGTGCCATCGCATCCGCTACCGTTGAAAAGAGAAGCCATGTTTGCCGTTGAAGTCCGTGACCACATCATGATCGCCCATAGTCTGCCGCGCCCTGTCTTTGGCCCTGCCCAGGGCATGCATGGCGCCACCTTTGTCGTCGATGCCGCCTTTTTCACCCGCGATGTCGACGAGGACGGCCTGGCGGTCGATATCGGGGCGGCAAGCACGGTTCTGGCTGAAACCTTGAAGCCGCTGAACTATCAGAACCTCGATGAAATCGCCGTCTTCAAGGGCAAGGTGACGACAACGGAGGTGATCGCCAAACACATATTCGACCAGCTCGCGCAGGCCGTCGCCGACAAGCGGCTTGGCCCGGGCAGCCATCGCATCTGCAAGTTGAAGATCACACTGCACGAATCCCATGCGGCTCGCGGCTGGTACGAGGCCGACCTTTGAGGCGCAGCCTGACATTCGTTTATCCCGGAGCGCTCGATCTCAATACCGGTGGTTATGCCTATGACCGCCGCGTGATCGAAGGGCTTCGTGCAGGCGGCTGGACGGTTGAACTGCTGGGGCTGGGAGACGGCTTTCCCTTTCCCTCGGTGCAGACCTTGGCTGCCGCCGAAGAACGGCTTTCCGCGCTCGAGGATGACCAGTTGCTGCTGATCGATGGCCTGGCTTATGGTGTGCTGGACGGTTGGGCGCAACAGCATGCGCAGCGCATGAACATCGTTGCACTGGTCCATCATCCGCTTGCACTGGAGACAGGCCTGGACAGCAGCCAGCAGCAGATCTTTCGGGCGTCAGAAACAGCGGCCTTGTCGGCGGCACGTCATGTCATCGTCACTTCGCCAATGACCGCGCGCGAACTTGTCCGCCGATACGGCGTCGCAGAGGCTGATATCACGGTCGCCATGCCCGGCACAGACAAGGCCCCGCCCGCCAAGGGCGACGGCGAGCCGCCGAAGATCCTGTCGATCGGCACACTCTCGCCCCGCAAGGGACATGATGTGCTGATTGCCGCCCTGAAGGCGAACGAGGATCTTGCCTGGCAAGCCCGTATCGTCGGCAGCCGAGACCTGGATCCGAAAACCGCAGCGGCGCTGGAAGAGCAGATTGAAGCGCTTGGTCTATCCGAGCGGATTGCGCTTGCCGGTGAATGTGATGACAGCCGGCGTGAGCTTGCAAAGGCGGATATCTTCGCGCTGGCCAGCCGCTATGAAGGTTATGGCATGGTGTTTGCCGAAGCCCTGTCGCAAGGCGTGCCGATCGTCGCCTGCCATGCTGGCGCCGTGCCGGACGTGGTGCCTGAAGACGCAGGTTTCCTGGTTGCTGTCGATGATGTGGCAGCTTTTGCCACGGCCCTTCGCCGGCTGCTGCTCAGCCCGGACGAACGTCGCGCGCGCGCCAGGGCGGCAGCCACGGCCGGTGCCCTCCTACCGGGCTGGGACGACACGGCAGCACGCATCGCCCAGGCCCTGGACAAAATCCGATGAGCGGTTTCGACAAGGACTGGCTGGCACTTCGGGAACCTGCGGATCGCAGGGCTCGGGCTGAAGACCTGATCGACCGCCTCTGTGTGCACATGGTTGCGACAAAGCCGCATCGCGCCTTGCTGGATATCGGCTGTGGCACCGGGTCGACATTTCGGGCCCTGTCTTCGTTCGTGCCGCCGGACACCACGTGGCATTTGCTGGATTATGATCCGCTGTTGCTTGCTGAAGCCGAACGGCGGACCTGCGGGAAACCGACCATTCGCTTCCAGCAACACGACCTGAACGACCTGGAAAGCCTGCCGCTCGACGGCGTAACGATTGTCACTGCCTCTGCACTTTTCGACCTCTGCTCCGCGGACTTCTGCAATCGTTTCATCGAGACGATCAGCCAACGTGGCACCGGCCTCTACGCGGCACTGAACTACGATGGCGTGATGCACTGGACACGCCCGCATCGACTCGACGATCAGGTGGTCGCCGATTTCAATCGCCACCAGCGCGGCGACAAGGGTTTCGGCCCTGCCCTTGGACCAGACGCGACACAGCACCTTCGTCTCGGTCTGGATTGGAACGGCTACATTGTCCGCGTCGCTCCCAGCCCGTGGGTACTCGGCCCCACGGAAGCCAGACTGCAGGAAGAGCTCTTGCGCGGCATGCTGCCGCCCTTGGTCGAGATCGGCAATCTGTCACCCGCCCAGATCAGCGATTGGCTGGATTTCCGACTGGCCAGCATTGCGGCTGCGGACAGCTCATGCGTGGTCGGGCACACGGATCTCATCGCGCTGCGCAGGCGCTGACGTTGCTCCTTCGCCCGATCGCAGCCGGCAGTCGAACAGGATGTCGCTGCCGAGATTGTAGACGGTGGCCTTGGGCCGCGTCGCACCCGATAGCTGGTCGATCGGCGGCAGGCAGATGCCGGTCGGACCGGAGCCGATGATCAAGGGTGCAATCGCCACATGCAGCCGATCGACAAGGCCACCGGCGATAAACCGTGCAATGGTGCGGGCACCACCCTCGACGAGAATGCGGCCAAGGCCGCGTTCACCCAGCACATCGATGATCTCGCGTGGATCGAGCCCGTTCGCCCGGCGACGGATGCGGATGACGTCGGCGCGGTAGCGCTTTTGCACTGCGTCATGCGCCTGCAGCAGGATGACGGGAGCGCCGCTATCGTCAAACAGGCTCTCCTCACCCGAAAGTTCGGCGCGACAGTCGATAATGACACGCACAGGATCCGGGCCGTCGACGGCGCGCACGGACAGTCGCGGATCATCGCATTGGACGGTGCCCACCCCCACGATCACGGCATCCACCAACGCCCGGCAGCGATGCAGATGCGCAATGCCGTCGGGACCGGATATGTCGCGTGCGTCGCCGGTTGGCGTTGCCACACGGCCGTCGAGCGATTGACCGACCTGCGCCAGCACGAAGGGCTCGCAGGCGGTTGCAATCGGACCATAAAGCGCCAGAGCCGGCTCACAGTCCAGCCTGTCCGCAAGGTCGCTCCTTCCGCGCAAGGCGAGAATCCTTGCCCACAGCCCGTCATTCATTTCGATCATTCGCATGCGTGCCAGTCCTGCGATCTGCTAGAGGATGCGATACAAGGTTTCATCGCGTCGGATGACGTGATGGAAGACGACCGCTGCAAAATGCAACGCGAACAGCGTCAAAAGGATCCAGGCGCTCCATTCATGAATGGCCGAAAGCGTACCGGCGATGTCCGGGGCCTTGCCGATCGGGCTCCAGACCGGGACCAGACCGAACCAGGTGAGCGGAAAACCATGGGCGTTGGTAGCGAGAAAACCGCTGACCGGCATGACAACCAGGAAAACATAGAGCAGGCCATGCACGAGGCCGGCCACCAGCCGCTCCAGCGCCGGACCTTCGATCGGCGGCATGGTGCCCGTCAGCCGCGCGCCTATGCGCAAAAGCATCAGCCAGAGGACCAGAAAGCCGATGCTTTCATGCACCATATAGAAATCGAGCTTCACCGCGTCCTTGACGAAACCGATCATCAGGCCGAGTGGCCACGTGGCGAGGACCAGTCCGGCAATGATCCAATGAAGAAACCGCAAGGCCGACGGATATCTGCCTTCTTCCCCAAGCTCTTCTCCAGGTTTTGCCATCAGGACCAATCCGCTCCCACAGTACCGGGCATCAGATGCCCCTCCGCATCTGAACGCATCCCTTGATTTATCAGTGAAATAGGATGATCCGCTTCCGCTGCAATGTAAACAGCACCGGCTTTGTCGCAGCCTATGGTCACACTCTGGTGATCAAACATCCGGCCAGATCGCCTGACGATGTGGCACTATCAAACCGGTATAGTCAGAGGGTCGCCGGCGCCCGCTGGAAAAACACGTAGGATCCCTTGGCCACCTTGAAGATATCGCAGTTGCGCCGCACCTTGCCCCCCTCCTCCAGCCGGAAGACACCGAGCGAGCCGGAAAAGCCTTCAGGCGCGGTCATGCGATCGATGACAAAAGCATCATCGCCGTAATTGTTGACCAGCCCAACCGCCATTGCCATGGCGTCAAAACCGTAGCCGGCCTGGGTCGATGCCGGCATGCCGTAGCTTGTCATGTAGCTCTTGCCGATACGGGCCTGGATATTCTGGTCGTAGCGGCAAACGATGGCTCCGGTCATCTTTGGATCAGAGAGATCCTGCGATGTCAGGACTGTGCTTGCGACAACACGACGCCCGGGCCTGGGCGGCTTTGCCAGATCGGTTTTCTTCAACAGGTCGCCAGGCGTCTTCACACCCGGCATCAGCACGACCATGTCGGCTTTGTTCCAGGCGGCAAGCTGCTTGCTGGGCACCTGACCGCCGGAAAGCTCGATGATAGGTTCGACCGTTCCGCCAAAAGCCTTGATCTGGCGTGCAATGCGCTCCGCCTCGATTTTTTCGGCCGGCGAGGACGCCAGGATCACCGCATGGGTGGAGCCTTCCGCCATGGCGAAGGAGGCGCCTTCGACCAGGCCATCGACAGGGCTGGAGACGAAGGAAAACACATCCGGCGGCAGCGTCGCGTCGTTCATCTGGAACGATATGACGGGGATCTGCCGATCGCCGAACGAACGTTTGATCGCTTCGAATTCCGGGCCGCGGGCGGTGGTGATCAGGAGACCGATATTCTGGCTCGCCAGCGATTTCGCCGCCGCCTCGATTGCCTCGGGTTTTTCCTGGGTTTCGAGCATGGTCAACTTGACCTTCTCTGTCCCCAAAGAATTGACGGCAAGGGCCGCACCATCGCGATATTCGCTGTCGGCCTGGCGGCTCGGCTGGTCATTGCGACGCACGCCGAGATAACCGATGCGCACCGGACCTGCACCCAGCGTCTGGTTGTAGAGACCGGTATTGCCGGCCGCGACAGCCGTTGCGGCTGCCCCACCCGCCGCCGCCTTGTCGGCCTCGGTCGGCTTGAGAGCGTCGGTCTGGCAACCTGCCAGACCGACGAGAATGATTGCAACGAGGGGGAGATGGGCCAAACCTCCGCGCATGCTTCGAACTCGACCCATCTTCATGCTGTCCCCACCCGTCTGTTTTCTGATTGCCCTTGTTTAACCACCAGTGGTGATCAGAGGCAAGGATCAGACCTGCTGTTCGACTGGCTTATGCGTGCTGTCATCGAACAAGATGCGGATCGCCTCATTGGTGTGGGTGTAGTTCTGCAGTACCGCGACCGTGTTCCAGTTGTTGCCACCGCCATTTGTATCGACCTGCAGCAAAGTATCGCTGCCACTCTGCACAGCCTTGACATAACCCGATGTCTCAAGATCGGTCGTTTTGCTGATGCCGTCCAGCAACGCAGTGAGATCAATCGTGTCTTCGGAGGCGTTGAAGTCCGTGATCACGTCCACAGCGTTCAGATCGCTCAGGATGAACGTGTCACTGCCTGCACCGCCTGTAAGGTAGTCGACGCCTGTGCCACCGGAAAGATCGTCGTTGCCGGATCCACCCACCAGGATATCGTTGCCAGATTCGCCGGACAAGAAGTCGTTGCCCGCTCCACCCAGCAAGACATCATTGCCATCGTAACCATAGAGCGTGTCATTTCCGGCACCGCCATCGAGAAAATCGTTGCCGGTCCAGCCATCGAGAAAATCGTCGCCACCCATACCATAGATAGCGTCGTCGCCAGAACCACCGTCAATGTTGTTGTCATCAGAGTAGCCGACAACAACATCATCACCCGCACCAGCTTGCACCTGATCTTTGATCCCGCTGCTGACAATGTTGATCACATCGCCATCGCCGTTGCGGTCGTTGGCATAATCCAACGAACCCGAATTGTTCCAGTTGCCATTGTTCTGGATATTGAAGGTTGTGCCTGCACTTTCGATCGCGCTGAAGGCTACATAGGTAGTCTGAGCGACGCCATTGGTGGTTGCCGTCACCTGGTAGACATACAGGCCCGTGTCGCCATTGGAGTCGTAGTTCCACCAACTCCCATAATCGCTACGCGGATTGCCTTCGACCATCTTGCCGTCTGTCGACAGCCACGGCGTGTCAGTGGCCGAGACAACCGAGTAAGAATACTTGGTGGCACTCGTCACGCCGGTGAACAGCTTGGATGCGTCAAAGTTGATGGAATTTGGCGAGTCGTTGCTGTCGACAAAAGCGTAGCGACCAGTTGCGCTGGTGCTCTCGTTGATGGCTACTGGCGAGGCTTCAGCAGCACCCGTCACATTCACCTTGATAACCTCGCTGTCCGAGCCATCGAGCGACTTGATCGTCAGGCTCTCCGTGACCTTCTGGCCAGCAGTCAGCGCTTGGGTTGCTGCCAGCGTATTGTCCAGCGTGTAGACCCATTTGCCATTCGACGCATCAAAGGTGAAGGTGCCGTATGTACCCTTCAGTTCGCTTGCCGTCGGGGTAGCGAATCCGGCCTGGCCTGCATCAACGTCGCTGACGCTGAGCGTACCTGTGGCAGTGTTTGTCGCCGCATCTTCAGTCACATCGCCACTCGCAGTGCCAGTGATCGCTGCGACGTCATTGGCACCCGTAACAGTGACCGTAATCGTCTCGCTATCAGAACCGTCGAGCGACTTGACCGTCAGGGTTTCCGTAACCTTCTGACCGGCCACGAGAGCTTGGGTCGCATCCAACGCATTGTCGAGGGTGTAGACCCACTTGCCGTTCGAGGCATCGAAGGTGAAGGCGCCATATGTACCCTTCAGTTCGCTTGTGGTCGGGACCGTGAACGATGCCTGGCCGGCATCGACATCGCTGACACTGAGTGTGCCAGTTGCTGTGTTATCCGACGCATTCTCAATCACAGCACCGACCGCATTGCCGGTAATGTTTGCGACATCATTGGCGCCCGTCACAGTGACCGTGATCGTCTCGCTGTCGGAACCATCGAGCGACTTCACCGTCAGGGTCTCTGTAACCTTCTGACCGGCCACGAGAGCCTGTGTTGCAGCCAATGTGTTGTCGAGGGTATAGACCCACTTGCCGTTCGAGGCATCGAAGGTAAAGGCGCCGTAGGTACCCTTCAGTTCACTTGTGGTCGGAACCTTGAAGCCTGCCTGGCCAGCGTCCGCATCGGTGACGCTGAGCGTGCCGCTCGCTGTGTTCAAGGCATCATTCTCGTTCACTGCGCCTGTGACTGTGCCGTTGATCACTGCGGTATCATCTGTGCCATTGATGGTTACACTGATGGTTTCAGTTGCCGTGCCATCAACTGACTTGACCGTCAGTGTGTCAATCAGGCTCTTGCCGGTCACCAATCCCTGGACAGCTGCATTGGTGTTGTCGAGCGTATACTTCCAGGCACCCGTCGCTGTGTCGAGCGTGAAGCTGCCGTACTTTCCGGCAAGCGACGCCGGGGCTGCAGGCTGGTTTTCGCCCGTATCCCTGTCGGAAACGGTAAGTGTACCTTCTGCAGTCTGGCCGCCATCTTCCGTGACCGAGCCACTCCTGCTGCCGCCGATCGATGCACCATCATTGGTGCCGGTAACCTTCACCTCAACCAAGGCGGTGGTTCCATCGACAGCCTTGACTGTCAGCGTTTCGGTGACCACCTGGCCTGCCTTCAAAGCCTGTGTGGCGGCAAGGGTGTTGTCGAGACGGTATTCCCACTTGCCGCTGTTCTGATTGAACGTGAACTTGCCGTAGGTGCCGTTCAGCGCATTACCTTCGATCTTGACGAATTCGGCTTCGCGATGGTCGACGTCCTTGATGTCGAGATCGCCGGATGCGTAAGACACGCCGTCTTCGACAACTGCACCCGTCTTGGTGCCGGTGATTTGAGCCGGATCATTCGTGCCGTTGATGGTGACCTTGATCACCTGGCTATCAGTGCCATCGAACGAGCGTACCGTCAGGCTGTCGCTAACCGTGTCGCCGGCGCCGAGTGCCTGAACCTTGCCGTTGTCGACCTTGTAGGTCCACTCGCCGGTCGTGGCATTGAAGGTGAACTTGCCATAGGTGCCATCCAGGGCCCAGTCCGAGACAGACTGGAACTTGGCTTCGCCAGCATCGACATCCTTGACGGAGAGCGTGCCGCCAGCCGTCTGGACGCCGTCTTCGACAACGATGCCATCGGCCTTGCCGGAGATGACCGCGTTGTCATTGGTGCCGCTGACCAGAACATAGACGGTGTGGCTGTCGGTGCCATCAGCCGACCAGACAGTCAGTGTGTCATAGACTTCCTTGCCGCCGTTCAGCGCCTGGGTTTCCGTACGAGCGTTGTCGATCGTGTAGAACCATTCGCCGGTCTGCTTGTTGAACTGGAAGGTACCATAGGTCCCGTTGAGTTCAGCCGAAGTTGGCTGCTTGAACACTGCTTCGCCCTGATCAACATCCTTGATGTCGAGATCGCCGGAAGCCACTTTTTCAGAATTGTAGGTGCCGTCCTCCCTGACATAGCCAAGGTCGTTCCACCAATCAGCGCTAATCGTCGCCGCATCGTTCGTACCGGTCACCGTGACAGTGATGTCCTGGGTGATCGTACCGCCCTTGCCGTCGGAGATCGTGACAGTGAAGGTTTCCTTCGCGGTGTCGCCTTCGCCCAGATACTGAACCTTGGCGTTATCGACCTTGTAGGTCCAGGTGAAGCTTCCGTTCTCCGTCGTGTCACTCTCAGTAACCACGCCCACCGTCAGCTTGCCGCCGAGCGAGTTGCTCTTCGAGCCAGACACATTGAGCGTGTGGGTGTCGATCAGGTCGACATCCTTGAACGTGATGACGCCAGTGTCTGTCAGTTCCGGCTTCGAGGCATCTTCCTTTGCCGCGCCAACGGCGTCGGTCATGTCTGCAACAAGGACAGGAGCATCGTTCGTGCCGACAATATTGACCGTCACGGTATGGGTGACGGTGCCACCATTCTTGTCGTCGAGCGTAATCGTGTAGGTCTGAACCAGCTTCTGGCCAGCGGCCAGATAGTTGACCTTGGAGTCATCGACCTTGAACGACCAGCTGACGGTACCCTTGCCATCATTGGTCGAGTCATTGCTGACATTGGCCGAGAACGTGCCAAGATAGGTTTCGTTTTTGGACACGGTCACCGTGTGCTTGTCGCTCGCATCGACATCGGTGAAGCCGATTTCACCGGAAGCCTTGAGCTCGGTGGAAGCAGCAGGTGGATTGCCGTAGCCGTAACCATGACCATGACCATGACCGTGATCGTGATCGTCGTTGCCACTTTCAACCTTGCCCTCGGTCAGCGTGGTGCTGGTGTCGCCACCCGAGACGAAGACCGGCTTGTCGTTGGTACCGGTAATGGTCATGGTGATCTTCTGGCTGTCGGTGCCATCGGCCGACCAGACGGTCAGGGTTTCGGTGACCGTTTCGCCGGCGGCCAGCTTCTGGACCTTGTCCGTGGCAGCCTGGTAGGTCCACTCACCTGTCTTGGCGTTGAAGGCGAATGCGCCGTAGTTGCCCTTGAGACTGTTGCCAGACGGTGCGTCGAACACCGCTTCGCCGGTATCGACATCCGTGACGCTGAGCTTGCCGCCGGTCGTCATCTTGACGTCTTCGGTGATCGTGCCGGCGCTTTCGCCGGAGATCACGGCAATGTCGTTGGTGCCATTTACATAGACCGTGATCGTATGGCTGTCGGTGCCATCCTTCGAGTAGACGGTCAGTGTGTCTTCAGCGACCTTCCAGCCATTGAGGGCCTGGGTGGCTGCGAGCTTGTTGTTGATGACGTAGGACCATTGGCCCGTTGCGGCGTTGAAGGTGAAGGTGCCGTAGGTGCCTTCGAGGGATTCTGGTGTCTGGAACACGGCTTCGCCCTGATCCACATCCTTGATGTCGAGGTCGCCCGAGGCCGTCTTTTCGCTGTTCCACTTGCCGTCTTCGACAACCACACCCCAGTCGTCGCCGGCCCACCAGTTGGCGGTAATCTCGGCGCGGTCATTGGTTCCAACCAGCGTGATCGTGACATCCTGGGTGACGGTCGCGCCGGAGCTGTCCTTCAGCGTGATGGTGTAGGTCTGGACTAGTTTGTCGCCAGCACCGAGGAAGTCGATGTCCTTGTCGTCAACGGTGAACTTCCAGGTGATCTGACCGGCATTGTCGCCGGTGGCAGCATTGGAGATCGAAGGGATGAACTTGCCGAGATAGGCTTCGCCCTTTGCAGCAGCGGACACTTCGTGGGTGTTCGTGTCGTCTGCATCCGAGAAGTTGATCACACCGGTCGCCGAATGCGCCTTTGCAGGACCGCCCCA
>NZ_AHZC01000392.1 GCF_000247475.1 Rhizobium sp. PDO1-076
ATGGCCAGCTCGTCGGCCGCCTTCGGATAGTCCACCCAATGGTAGAGGCAGCGCCGTTTCAACGCATCATGTACCTCGCGGGTCCGATTGCTGGTGACGATGACGATCGGCGGCTCGGCCGCCTTGACCGTGCCGAACTCCGGAATGGTCACCTGAAAATCGGACAGCACTTCCAGCAGGAAGGCCTCGAAGGCCTCGTCGGTGCGGTCGAGTTCATCGATCAGGAAGACCGGCGCCCGGCCGGGAGCGCTCTGCAGCGCCTGAAGAACCGGCCGGCGGATCAGGTATCGTTCGGAGAAGATGTCATGTTCGAGACGGTCGCGATCGGAAACACCGGCGGCTTCCGCCATGCGGATCTCCAGCATCTGTGCCGGATAGTTCCATTCATAGACGGCGGATGCGACGTCCAGACCCTCGTAGCACTGCAGCCGGATCAGCCGGCCTGTCGAGTGCCTTGGCCAGCACCTTGGCGACCTCGGTCTTGCCAACACCCGCCTCGCCCTCGAGAAACAGCGGCCGTTTCATCTTCAGCGCCAGAAACAATACGGTCGCCAGCGACCGACCGGCGAGATAGTCCTCGGCCGCAAGAATTTCTACAACAGAATCAATTGATTCCGGCAGTCCCTTTGCCGAGATTTCCGCCATGTCTCCTCCTGTTTGAGAAAGAGCTTACAGCGTGTGATAGCCTCGGTCCAGATAGATGAGCGGGGCATTCTTCGGGCCAAAATGCACCGCCTTGACCTCACCGAACAGGACGGTATGGGTGGCCGTCACCTTGCGATCCACGACAACGCAGTCGAAGGCGGCTACCGCCTCGACAAGCACCGGCGATCCGGTCGCCATCACCTGCCATTCGGCCAGCGCAAATCGCTCGTCGACGGAAAGACTATCGAAACCGGCAAAGGCATTGGCCAGCGGACGATGGTGATCGGAAAGCGAATTCAGGGCGAAATGCCCGCTTTCGAACATGACGCTGTTGTTGGCATTGCCATTGTTCAGGCAGACAAGAACGGTGGGGGGCTTGTCCGACACCGAGCAGGCCGCGGTAATCGTCACACCGCGCCGGATCCCGTCATGCTGGGTGGTCACGATCTGCACATGGCCGGCATAGCGGCTCATCGCGTCGCGATAGATGACCGGATCCAAATTCTCGATTTTCAAATGCCGTCTCCCTGCACGTCCAAGCTCCCTAGCCGAGGCGAATATGGGCCGCAAGCCTTACCTTTTCCACAACGGGACGGCCGCCTTGAAAAAAGCGCCAAAGAGAAAGCCAAGCTGGGCACATTTCCAAACGGCAAACCTTTGCGCTAGGATCATCGCAACAGAGATGGAAATACCCGATGAAGCGTCTGCTGATCACCACCGCCCTCCTGCTTGCCGGCATTGCCGGCTCCGAGGCAAAGCCGCTGACATTGGCGGTCGTGGCCCCGAAAACCGGCATGTTCGCGCCACTTGGCGATCAGGTCCGCCACGGCGCCCAACTGGCTGCCGCCCGGCTTTCGATCGACCTCGTCGAGATTGACGAAAACTGCGAGGCCGGCAGCGGTCCCGACATTGCGAAGAAGATTACCGAGGCTGAGGTCACGGCCGCGATCGGTTTCCTCTGCAGCGAAAGCCTCGAGGGGGGGCTGCCCCTTCTCGCGGAGAAGAACATACCGGCCATCTCGCTATCCGTACGCTGGAAAGGACTGATGGAGGATGCGGCCAAGCAAGGCTGGCCTTTCTTTAGGCTTGCGCCCACCGCCGAAGCCGAAGTGCAGATACTTACCGACTTCATTCTGCGCGACTGGCAAAGCGAACCGGTGGCGTTGATTGAGGATGGAACCATCCGTGGCCGCGAGCTGACCGAGGCAATCCGCAACAGCCTGGAAGAACGCGGCCTGAAGCCGGTGTTTACTGACACATTGCGCCCGGGGCAGGAGCAGCAGCTATCCCTAGTCCGCCGCCTGCAGAAGGCTGGCGCGACACATGTCTTCATCGGTGGCGATCGCAACGACGTGGCGATCATCGCCCGTGATGCGGCGGCGGAGAAAATCCCCCTGACGATACTCGCAGGCGACGCGATGCAGGCCGCCAACGAGCCCGTGCCGCTGCGCAACGGCGTGATGGCCGTGGCGCTGACGGAGACACCGGAAGGTCCATCTGCAGCCGATGTGACGGCAGCTCTGATAGAGCAGAAGCATGCGCCGGACGGCTATCTCCTGCCAGCTCATGCGGCCGTCACCATTGTCGCAGACGCGGTCGGCATCTCGTCCGCCATGGGCACTCCGCTCACGGAGGCGCTTGCCGGCACCATGTTCGAGACGGTGATCGGCCCGATAACCTTCACCGAGGGGCATGAACTGGCGGAAAATCCCTATCGTCTGGTCGAGTGGAAGGACGGTGCCTTTGTGCCGATAGCCGCCGGGACGCAGTAGTCACTTGTTGCGACGGGGCACCTAGTCGCGATAGGGCCAGAAGGCTTGGCTGAACACGCCGCCATCGACCCAGATGGTCTGGCCTGTGACGAAGCTCGACTGCTCGCCAGCCAGAAACAGTGCCGGTCCGGCGATATCCTCCGGCGTACCAACACGTCTGAGCGGCGTCACGTCTCCCCATGTCTTGCCGTAATCCGGCGCTTCGGCGCGCGTGCGGGCGGTTTCGATCGCACCCGGAGCGATGCAGTTGACCCGGATCCCATGTGGTCCGAGCTCGACGGCAGACACTTTAGTGAACTGCTCGATTCCGCCCTTGGAGGCGGTGTAGTCGACCAGCTTCGGAAAGGCGAGCTTGTTGCAGCCGGAGCCGAGATTGATGATCGAGCCACCCTTGCCGGCATCGATCATGCGCTGCGCAGTCAGCTTGGTATTGAGAAACGTTCCCTTGAGATTGGTCCGGATGACCATGTCCCAGCGCTCCTCGGACAACTCAAGCAGCGGCGCCCAGGTCTGGATCCCGGCATTGTTGATCAACACGTCCGGTGCCTGCCCGGCCCATGAGATGGCCTGATCGAGGAAACCGGCAACGGCAGCACTATCGGCAACGTCGGTATCGTGCCCGATCACCCGGGCACCGTGATGGGCAACGTCCTGCACCACTTCGTCGGCGGCATCCATCTTGCCGAGATGGGTGAAGGCAACGTCGTAGCCTCCTGCCGCAAACGCATGGACCAGATGCCGGCCGATACCTGAACTGCCGCCGGTGATGATGACGAATTTCTGCATTTTTTCCTCCCTGCCGGGCTCCACCCCGTGGATGATGGATGACGGGGCCGGAACCAACAGTCAAGTTCGCAGCGCAGTATCGAACCTGGTCGCTATGTTCGTCAGTGTCTCCGATGGTTGCCGCAACAGGCCCGCAGTGCTAAGGCGAGCCGCAACAACGACCGCCATCGAGGACCCTGGCCCATGACCCGCCCGCTGCTGATTTCACCTTCCATTCTTGCTGCCGATTTCGCCCGGCTTGGACAGGAAGTCTCCGATGTGGTCGATGCTGGCGCTGAATGGGTGCATCTCGACGTGATGGATGGCCATTTTGTCCCGAATATCTCGTTCGGCCCGGCCGTCATCAAGGCACTTCGCCCGCATACCAAGGCCGTTTTCGACTGCCACCTGATGATTGCGCCCGCCGATCCCTATCTGGCAGCCTTCGCCGAGGCCGGTTGCGACATCATTACCGTCCATGCCGAAGCCGGCCCGCACCTGCACCGTTCGTTGCAGACCATTCGCGGCCTCGGCAAGAAGGCCGGCGTTTCACTCAACCCGGCAACGCCGCTCTCGGCCATCGAGCATGTGATGGACGATCTCGACCTGATCCTGATCATGAGCGTCAATCCGGGGTTCGGTGGCCAGAAATATATCCCGGCCATGACCGACAAGATCGCCAAGGCGAATGCCCTGATCGGCAACCGCCCGATCGACCTTGAAGTCGATGGCGGCATCACCGCGGCAACGGCACCTCTGGTGACTGGAGCCGGCGCAAACGTGCTCGTGGCAGGCTCCGCCATCTATCAGGGCAAGGGCGTTGACGACTATCGCAAAACCGTCGACATTCTCCGCAAGGCAGCCGAGGGGGGGGGTAGGGCTTGAGGCAATTGACGGAATGCATAGCGGCATTGGCCGCCATCTGCCTTCCGCTTCCGGTGAAAACTGGGAATATCGCGAGCCTGGAACTGCGGTGCTTACAACAGTGAGCGCCGAGACACTCCCGCAAGGAACAATACCCGCGTCGCGACTTTCGGCCTGTCTTCCGCCGGCAAAGCTCTGGCTTATCGGCGCGATCGTCTGGGGTCTGGCAATGGCCGGATGTTTCGCTCTGTCGGTTCACCTTATCGGGCGCTCAGGGGGAAGCAACGCGCCGCTTCTTGCGCTCATCTACGGCCTTGGCGGCGCGATTGCCTGGATGATCGCCCTGCCCTTCATCAACTTTGCGTCCCATGGCCGGCAGCGGGAAACACGCCTGGCTGCCTGGTTCCTGTTTCTCGGCATGGGCACTATCGCTGTGACCGCCGGGCTTTTCGCCTTGCAGTACAGGCTCTTCTACGCGCAATGGCACGCGCCATTTCCCTCGCGCGTCTGGTTTTTGCAGCAGATCTTCACCACCGCCTCCGCACTCTATCAGTTTGCGGTGCTGGGCTTGCGCCATTTCCTGCCCTTCGCATTTATACTGCTGTTTGCCGTCAGCCTCCATATGTCGCGCCGTAGCCGTTGAGATTGCGGGTGGTCTTTGCTAAAGCGGGCCACGTTGCCAGTTTGCCAATCTCAAGCTTGCCAGTCTCAATTTGCCAGCCTCAAGTTGGCCAGTCTCAAGTTGAACGAAAGAAATCCCGATGATCCCGCGCTATTCCCGGCCAGAAATGGTCGCCATCTGGTCGCCCGAAACCAAATTCCGCATCTGGTTCGAGATCGAGGCCCATGCCTGCACCGCGCTCGCCAATCTCGGCGTCATTCCACAGGAATCCGCCAGGACCATCTGGGAGAAGGGCTCGGCCGCCGAATTCGACGTCGCCCGCATCGACGAGATTGAAGCCGTCACCAAGCATGATGTCATTGCATTCCTAACGCATCTCGCCGAATTCATCGGCCCCGACAGCCGCTTCGTGCATCAGGGCATGACGTCGTCGGACGTGCTCGACACAACGCTGAACATCCAGCTGGTGCGCGCAGCCGACCTTCTGCTCGTCGACATGGACCGCGTTCTGAACGCGCTGAAGACCCGAGCCTTCGAACACAAGGACACGGTCCGCATCGGCCGCAGCCACGGCATCCACGCCGAGCCGACGACGATGGGCCTGACCTTTGCCCGTTTCTATGCTGAGATGCACCGCAACCGCGACCGCCTGATTGCCGCCCGTGCGGAAATTGCCACCGGCGCGATCTCCGGCGCCGTCGGCACATTTGCCAATATCGACCCGAGCGTCGAGGAATATGTCTGCGAGCAGCTCGGCCTCGCCGCCGAGCCGATCTCGACCCAGGTCATCCCGCGTGACCGCCATGCGATGTTCTTCGCCACACTTGGCGTCATCGCATCGTCGATCGAAAACGTCGCCATCGAAATCCGCCACATGCAGCGCACGGAGGTTCTGGAAGCGGAAGAGTTCTTCTCGCCGGGCCAGAAGGGCTCGTCCGCTATGCCGCACAAGCGCAACCCGGTTCTGACCGAAAACCTCACCGGCCTCGCCCGTTTGGTGCGCATGTCTGTCGTCCCGGCACTGGAAAACGTGGCGCTGTGGCACGAGCGCGACATCAGCCATTCGAGCGTGGAGCGCGCGATCGGCCCTGACACGACGATCACCCTCGATTTTGCCCTGAACCGCCTTGCCGGCGTCATCGAAAAGCTGGTGATCTACCCGGAAAACATGCTCAAGAACATGAACAAGTTCAAGGGCCTGGTGATGAGCCAGCGCGTGCTCCTGGCCCTCACCCAGGCTGGCGTATCGCGCGAGGACAGCTACCGTCTCGTCCAGCGCAATGCCATGAAGGTGTGGGAAAAGGGCGCTGATTTCCTGGAGGAACTGCTGGCCGACGACGAAGTGCGCGCCGCTCTCCCGGAGGCGGAAATCCGCGAAAAGTTCGACCTCGGTTATCACACCAAGCATGTCGACACCATCTTCAAGCGCGTCTTCGGCTGAGCCGCACGCCCCGCAACGATGAATCCCGGCCCGGCGCTCTGAGCGACCGGGCCTTTTCTTTCTCTCAGCGTGGAGCTTGGCTCAGCGAGGAGACGAGACCACCAGTTTTCTGTAGAGATACCAGGTGGCATGGCCGAGTATCGGCATGATCACGACAAGGCCGACCATCATGGTTGCCATGCCGACTGCAAGCGATGCCGCGACGATCAGGCCCCACACGGCAACCGGCACCGGATTGAGCATGCTCACTCGAACCGACGTATGTACCGCAGTCGCAGCCCCGGCATCGCGGTCGAGAAGCAGCGGGAAGGCAACAATGCTGATCACCAGCGCGATCAGAGCCAAGGCAAAACCGATCAGATTGCCCCAGACGATCAGCCCCATGGCATTCGGATGAGAAAGCACACCCCTGGCAAAGCCCATGAAGCCCGGCGCTGGGTAGTCACCGATGAAATGCACGTAAAGCGCCTGTGCGGCAATCAACCAGACCACAAACAGCATCAACAGATAGAGGCTCATCATCAACAGAGATGGTAAGGCCGGCGATTTGCGCAACGCGATGACATGCGACCAGCTTGAATCCTCACCCCTTTCCCGGCGCCGACTGATTTCCATAAGGCCAACCGCCAGAAGCGGTCCCAGAAGCGCAAAGCCGGACATCAGAGGATAGACCATCGGCAAGAGTTCAACGCCGGCACTCCAGGCAATCATGATAGCACCGGCAATCGGATAGACCAGGCAAACGAAGGCATAGTGGGACGGCTGCTGACGAAAATCTTCAATGCCTGCGCGCAAGGCATCAAAGACATCGTCAACCGATATTCGCCGAATATCGGGGCGCTCCAGGATACCGGCTGATCCGGTCATGACATGAAAGTTTGACATCCTCATTTCCTCCTCAAGCAAACCAAGTCTGCAGTCTGGCGATGAAATTCAGAGGCGGTATCGTGTCTCGTACCGTCACGCGCACCCCGCAATCTCTGGCGATAGGCCCAGGCGAGATCACCTTTTCAAGCGGCGGTTGTTCCATAAGAATGGAGTATGCATTCGATCGATCTGAAATTTATCAGATTTCAACGCTGCTGTCGCGAGCGATGAGCCGTCCGTGTCAAATATGTGATCCGCAGCCGAGCGGATCTGTATACGGCGTGCCGATGGTCGGCCTCAGGCGATGATCGTCCGAAATTTCCTGTATCGCCCTTCAGCATCGACACATGCGAAACCGATGCGCCATGCAATTTTTCACCGCACCGATGTTCCGTGGCATCTTGACGTCAGGGGCATGCGAACGCAGATAAGGCGCATGAAAGTCTCCGAAGCAGATATCCTCATCGTCCCCGGCTATACCAATTCAGGCCCCGAGCACTGGCAAAGCCGTTGGGAGACGAAACTCTCAACCGCACGCCGTGTCGAACAGGCGGAGTGGTCAAAACCGGTGCGCGAAGACTGGGTCGCCCGGCTGGTTGAAGAGGTCAATGCATCGACCCGTCCCGTCGTGCTGGTCGCACACTCGCTCGGTGTTCCGACCGTCCTCCATGCCGTGCCCGCATTGAAGCAGCGCATTGCCGGTGCATTTCTGGTCGCGCCTCCGGATGTCGCCAATTCTGAGATCCGCCCGAAACACCTGATGACCTTCGGCCCCTATCCGCGCGCGCCATTGCCGTTTCCATCGATCATGGTTGCCAGCCGAAATGATCCCTTCGGCACCTATGAACATGCCGAGGATGTTGCCAAGTGCTGGGGCTCGATGCTGGTGGATGCTGGAGAGTCAGGCCACATCAATGCGGAATCTGGCCATGGCCCATGGCCCGAAGGCACGATGGTGTTCGCGCAGTTCATCGCAAAACTGAAATAGGCGGCCCCGCACACCATATCGATACAAGGTGTGAGACACTCTGAGTTTTTCTGAACTATACCCTTAGTTTTATTAGCATTCCGCATTAAAGCGATCTTAAGACGAAAAACCTAGCATGGCACGATGTTCTGCGTTCCATGTGAGCAAAGCTATTGCAGCCAAACTTTCTTTATCAGGACCTATCCGCCATTGACCGGCAACTCGGCATCGAAAGTTTGCCGATTGCGGCCGCTTTGATAGACGCAGACTGCTCGCTGATCATCGAGAATGCGGCTTTTGCGGCGCTTACGGCAGGCTTCCGGACAGGCTCGCCAAACCTGATGGATTGGCTTCATCCCGAAGATCGCCCGATTTTTCTCGCAGCCCTGTCTTCTGCCTTTGGAGGCTTGACCACCAGCAATCTGGAAATCAGGTTCGGGACAAGCCAGAACCGAGCCACCTGTTTGGCCGCCCTGTCGTCGCAGGTTGCCGACGCGAGCGGGCTCAAGGCCGTCGTGCAGCTGACTGACATCTCGGTATTGAAAGCCACCATTGCCGATCTCGAAATCAGCGCAAGCCGTTGGAACAACGCCTTGCGCAGCTCGCTGTCCGGCGTATGGGATCAACGCTTCGACGGACAGCTATATTACTCGGACGTCTGGCGCGAACTGCGCGGCATGGCACCCGACGATCCCATTCCAACGACGACCGAGGAATGGCTGGAAATGGTCCACCCGCAGGACCGCGAACGCACCCTTCACTGCATCGCGCGGCAAAATGCCGGCGATCCCGACTACACGGTTTTCCAGTATCGCGAACGCCACAAGGATGGACACTATATCTGGATCGAATGCCGAGGCGCCTGCGTCGAGTGGGATGAAAACGGCCAACCGGCACGCATTACCGGAACCGATACCGACGTCACGGCCCGCAAGGAGCAGGAAGAATGGCTGGAGCGCATCTCCCGCCGCCTGAAACTGGCTCTCGATGTGTCACGGATCGGTGTGTTCGAGACCGATTTCGCCGCCGGCACTAGCGACTGGGATGACAGCATGCGGCGCATCTTCGAGGTCAAGCAGGGTGACAACATCCGCATCGGCGAGTTCTGGGAATCCAAGCTTCATCCCGATGACAGGGAGCGCACGATTGCCCATGTCGAGGAGCGCATCAGCAAGCTGGAACCCTTCACTGACGAGTATCGCATCATCGCCGACGACGGTTCTGTTCGCTATATCCGCTCCAACAGCCTGCCCTATATCGATCACGATGGCCACCTGAAGATGATCGGCGTCAATTGGGACGTCTCGGAGGATCATCGGCTGCGCCAGGAACTTGAACGGGCCAAGACCCTCACTGAAGCGCGCAATGCCGAACTGGAGCAAACCAGGGCAAAAGCCGAATACAGCGCTCTGCATGACTACCTGACCGGCTTGCCAAACCGCCGTTATCTCGAGGCAAAGCTCGATGAATGGCAGAAATCGACAACCAATACATTCGGCCGACTGGCCGTGTTGCATGTCGACCTTGATCGCTTCAAGCAGATCAACGACACACTGGGCCATAGCGCCGGCGACGCAATGCTCAAACATGCGGCCGGTATCCTGCGCACCAACATTCGAACCGGCGATTTTGTTGCGCGCATCGGCGGAGACGAATTCGTTCTGCTCGTAGCCTTCGACGGCAAGGCCAAGACGCTGTCACAACTGGCCGATCGGATTATCGCCGAACTGAGCCAGCCGGTCGCCTATGACGGCCATCAATGCCGCTTCGGCGCGAGCATCGGCATCTCCCATTCGGACGGCGACATCATCGATCCGCAGCAGATGCTGCTCTATGCCGACATTGCGCTCTACAATGCCAAGAACCTCGGAAGAAATCGGCACGAATTCTATTCGCAGGGCAGTCGCAAAATCCTGGCCAATCACCGACGCCTGTCTGACGATCTCCTGCGTGCACTGGAAAACAACGAGATCGTACCCTTCTACCAGCTGCAGTTCGATGCACGAAGCCGTGCGGTGGTCGGTGCCGAGTGCCTCGCCCGATGGCAGCACCCGGAACATGGCCTATTGACGCCGGACCGTTTCCTACCGATTGCCGAAGAGATGAGCGTGCTTGCTCGGATCGACGGCCTGATCCTTGAAAAGGCACTCGTCGATTTCAGGCAATGGCGCGCCATGGGCATGGGCATACCCAAGATTTCCGTGAATGTGTCCGCCAAACGCCTGAACGACCCTCGCCTTCCGCAACTGCTGACAGACCTCGGCATCGAACCGGGCATCGTGTCATTCGAACTTTTGGAAACAGTGTTTCTCGACAGCCATGATGCCGTCGCCATGAGCAATCTCGCCCACCTGCGCGATCTGGGCATCGATATCGAGATCGACGACTTCGGCACTGGCCATGCCTCGATCGTGGGTCTTCTCAACTTGAAACCGAAGACCTTGAAGATCGACCGCCAGCTTATCCACAAGCTGCCAAGCAGCCAGGAACAAAGGGTTCTGGCCAAATCGATTATCGGGATAGCGAAATCGCTCAATATCAGGGTGATTGCGGAAGGGGTCGAAACGGAGGATCATGTGACGATCCTGAAGAAGCTTGGTTGCCACACGCTTCAGGGCTTTGGCCTGGCAATGCCGATGGACTTTACCGCAACCACACAGTTCCTGATCAACTCGAAATAATCCGCCCGGCACGAAACGGGCGGACTTGTCATCCCCACAAGGTCGGTGAAATCAGGCGTTCTGGATCTGCTCGACAGCCTGTACGAGAAACTCACTCATCTTTGTGCGCAGCTCTTCATCGGTGATCGAGACGCCACCGGCAGAAAGATCGGTGCGCAGCTTGCGCAACACGTCTTCGTCGCCCGCTTCCTCGAAATCCGAGGCCACGACTTCCTTGGCATAAGCATCGGCATCCGCCTTACCGAGCAGGCCAGCAGCCCAGAGGCCAATCAGCTTGTTGCGACGCGCCTCAGCCTTGAAGCGCAGTTCCTGGTCATGGGCGAACTTGTTTTCAAACGCCTTTTCACGATCACTCATGCCGCTCATCTGCCTCTCCCATTTTATGCCGCCATTGTGCGGTATCGTTTCCCCATTAATCAAAAGGGAGTACAAAGTGCAATGCAAACTTGCGCGATTCCGTATGCTTCGGGCTCGCGGAGAGGTTTTGGCGGGAAGGAGAAACTGTTGCATTGTGAAAACCGAGGTTTTCCGTTATGGGACCGCTTCGATACCCAACCACTGCGTCCGCATTCGGATGCCAACAACAGAGAAAACCAGCCATGAACCGTCGCCGCCGCGTTTACGAGGGCAAGGCTAAGATCCTCTATGAAGGACCCGAGCCCGGCACGTTGATTCAATTCTTCAAGGATGATGCAACGGCGTTCAACAAGAAGAAACATGAAGTCATCGACGGAAAAGGCGTTCTGAACAACCGCATCTCCGAATATCTCTTCACGCATCTGAACAAGATCGGCATTCCGACGCACTTCATCCGCCGGCTCAACATGCGCGAGCAGTTGATCAAAGAAGTGGAGATGATTCCGCTCGAGATCGTCGTTCGCAATGTCGCCGCCGGCTCCCTGTCGAAGCGCCTGGGCATCGAAGAAGGCATTGTCCTTCCGCGCTCCATCATCGAGTTCTACTACAAGTCCGACGCGCTCGCCGACCCTATGGTCTCAGAAGAGCACATCACGGCATTTGGCTGGGCTAGCCCTCCCGAACTCGACGACATCATGGCGCTCGCCATCCGCGTCAACGACTTCCTTTCCGGCCTGTTTCTCGGCATCGGCATCCAGCTTGTCGATTTCAAGATCGAATGCGGCCGCCTCTACGAAGGCGACATGATGCGCATCATCCTGGCGGACGAGATTTCGCCGGACAGCTGCCGTCTGTGGGACATTGAAACCCGCGAGAAGCTCGACAAGGACCGCTTCCGCGAGGATCTCGGCGGCCTGCTCGAAGCCTATCAGGAAGTCGCCAAGCGGCTCGGCATCATCAATGAGAACGAACCGCTGCGTGGCACCGGTCCGGTTCTGGTCAAATAAGATCTGGAGAAAGCGCAAGTGATCAAGGCACGCGTCACCGTTACGTTGAAGAACGGCGTACTCGACCCCCAAGGCAAGGCAATCGAAGGCGCGCTCGGCGCACTGGGCTTCGATGGCGTTGGCCAGGTCCGTCAGGGCAAGGTCTTCGACCTCGAAGTCGAAGGCTCGGACAAGGCCAAGGCCGAGGCCGACCTCAAGGCGATGTGCGAGAAGCTCCTCGCCAACACGGTTATTGAGAACTATACTATCGCTCTCGCCTAAGGGTTGAAGGAGCGATGGCTGATGGCCGAAATCACGAATGAGCTTATGTATGAACTGCTTAAACGCGTACATGGAGACACTTCGGACATCAGGCTTGGCCAGCGAGAGCTCAAAGCTGAAATGAATGCGATGCGCGGCACAATGATTTCGATGCAGCAGGATATTCAGAATATCCATACAACGCTGGCGAGACATGAAATGCGCCTCGACCGTATCGAAAATCGCCTGGAGCTGCGAGAGCTGCAGGAAGCACAAGCAAGGTTTGAGACACACCCATGAAGTCCGCCGTCGTCCAGCTCCCAGGCCTCAATCGCGATCGCGACATGATTGCCGCCCTCACCAAGATTTCCGGTCATGCCCCGACCACCATCTGGCAGACAGAGACCCAGATTCCGGACGTCGATCTGATCGTCATCCCGGGCGGCTTCTCCTATGGCGATTATCTGCGTTGTGGCGCGATCGCCGCCCGCATGCCGGTCATGCAGGCGATCAAGGAAAAGGTTGAGAAGGGCGTCAAGGTCATCGGCGTCTGCAACGGGTTCCAGATCCTTGTCGAAGCGGGCCTGCTTCCCGGCGCCCTCATGCGCAACGCATCGCTGAAATTCGTCTGCAAGGAAATCAAGCTCGAAGTTGCCAATGCAGACACGGACTTCACCCGCGCCTATGCAAAGGGCCAGATCATCCGCTGCCCGGTTGCCCATCATGACGGCAACTATTTCGCCAATGCCGAGACCCTCAAGGCAATCGAAGGCAATGGCCAGGTAGCCTTCCGCTATGCCGACGGCACCAATCCGAACGGTTCGGTCAACGATATCGCCGGTGTCATCAACACCAGGGGCAATGTCATCGGCATGATGCCGCATCCGGAAAACCTGATCGAAGCGGCCCATGGCGGCAATGACGGTCGCGGCATCTTTGCCTCGGCACTCGATGTCATCGCGGCATAAGGTAAGCTCCGCTTAACCAGAGCAATGTTAGAGAGGCGGCAAATAGCCGGATGACTGCCATGCGCCCCTTTCTCTGCCTCGCCCTGATGTCCACCGCGACCGTGCTTGCGGCCTGCAAGCCGGAAGCGCCACCACCGCCGTCGCGCGGACAATCCGCACTGGATGTGATGGAACTCGTCGCCGTCGCCGCCAATCGTTGCTGGTTCAAGTCGGGCGACCCGGCCTTTAAAGCCTATTCGATGGCGCCGGAACTGAATTCCTTCTCGGGCAAGCCGCGCTTCCTGGTCGTGCGCAAGGGTTCGCCCGACATTCGTCCGCTTCTTGTCGTTCAGGCAGAAGGTCGCCCCGCCCGCCTGGATGCATTCGGCCCTATGATGAATGAAGCCGGCTCCGAGCGCATCCGCAAGGATGTCACGCACTGGGCCAAGGGCGGCAAAGACTGCTGAGCGCAGCATTTGGTGCCGACCGCGACAAGACCGCCCACGGCCCACGCAGGTTTCCACACCAATGCAAACAGCCTGAACCGGTGAGAACACCCTGACAGTTATGTCAGGGTGTTCGTGTCATTCCCGCCGGTCGCTTGTCGGACACTCCAATCGACATGGGAGGCCGGCTCGTCAGGTTGGGATGACGAACCGGCCAGATCCGGGACATGCCCCGAATTACAGCATGCGCGGGAGGAAATGGGCTTTCGCCGCCTCGTGACGAGCCTCCTCGTAACTGATGCCAATATCGCCCAACTGATGATCGTTGAGATCCAGCAAGGCCAGACGACTGCGACGCTTTGCCCAATGCAGGCGCAGCGCCGCAAAGGCACGAAGCCAGGAATAGCGTGCTCGCGCTGCCACTGGAACACTCTCGGCACTCGACGAGACCGAAATTGCATCTATTGTCACCATAACCACACCCGTATTCTAACTATAATCGGCCAGCACTTGGCCAGAGATAGATACAATTGACACAGCATGAGTGACAATATAGGGAAATGTCATGATGACAAATTGGCTCCCCACCACTCTCCAGCGGCCAAGGGCCGCTTTATCTGCGCATCGCCGATGACGCGGAGGCAGCCATCAAGGCAGGCCTCCTGCCACATGGCACCAAGTTGCCGCCGCAGCGCGATCTGGCCTATGATGTCGGGGTTACAATCGGGACAATCTCGCGTGCCTACAACGTCCTGCGAGAGCGTGGCCTTGTTGCCGGTGAAGTCGGTCGCGGCACTTATGTGCATGCCGGCGGCGCGGATCCGGCAAGCCCCCTTGCTGATCCGGTCACCCTGCAGTTTGGCGGCACGCGCGCCATCTCGCCGCCGGCCGGAAAGCTCCGCTTTGACACCACCGCCGCCGTCGATGTGGGACAGGCCGAAATCGTCGGCCGCATCATGACCGAGATCGCCGCAGCCCATCCAGGGGAGATTTCCAGCTATACCCGTACATTGTCCCAGGACTGGCAGGAAGCCGGCCGCAGGTGGCTGTCGAATGGCCGATGGAGTCCGGAACCGGAACAGGTTCTTCCGCAACTCGGCGTCCATGCCGGCATCAACGCGGTGATCGCTGCCATCAGCGGTACTGGCGACCGCATCGTCTGTGAGCACCTGACCTATTCTCAGGTGTCGCGCAGCGCCAATCTGATGGGACGGCAGATCGCGCTTGTCGACGCCGACGCCGATGGCATCCTGCCGGAAGACTTCGAACGGGTTTGCGCTCGCGAACACCCGAAAGCAGCCTTCATCATGTCTTCGGGTCAGAACCCCACCCTTGCCTGCCTGCCCTTGTCCAGGCGTCGCGAGATCATCGACATTGCCCGGAAATACAATGTCTGGCTGATCGAGGATTATCTCTATGGCGGCATGATCAATGACGGCATTCCGCTGCTGGCGGAACTTGCGCCAGACCGGACTTTCCTCCTGAACGGCTTGTCGAAATCCGTCGCGGCCGGGGTTCGTGGCGGCTGGGTTGCCTGCCCGCCGCATATGAGCCAGCGTGTGCGCGTCACCCAGAAGATGGTCAGCGGCGGCCTGCCCTTCCTGCTCGCCGAACTGTCCGCAAGGCTTGTTCTGTCAGGTGCGGCCGACGAAATCCGCACGGCCGTATTGACCGAGCTGACCGCCCGTGAAGCCATTGTCCGCAAGCTCTTTGCCGGCTTCGAATTCCGTTCGCACCCTCGACTGCCGTTTTTCTGGCTGAAACTACCGGAACCATGGCTGTCGGGAACATTCAAGCAGGCCGCGCTGGATGCCGATGTGCTGATCGATGACGAAGACGAATTCAAGCCAGCCCGGTCGTCGCGTGTGTTTCACCACGTCCGTGCAGGCTTCAGCGAGGGACGTGACCGATCAATTTCGGAGGCCGGGCTGAGAACACTGCGCCGCCTGCTTGACCAGACACCGGTCGGGACAAGCGCGATTGTCTGACCTGGTGCCCGAGCGCATTACATCAGGCAGGTGAACTTGCCGGTCGAAACCGTCGAGAAACCGCATGACTGGCGCATTTTCCAGTCGCGCGCCGCGCAGGCTTGCGTTATAGCCTGCCTCGAAACCGATCTCCCACCGATCTCCATTGCCCTGAGAGCCAGATGACCGTTTCCAACTCCCGTCCTATCACCGCAGAACTGATCGCAAGCCACGGCCTGAAGCCGGACGAATACGATCGCATCCTGAACCTGATCGGACGCGAGCCGAGCTTCACCGAACTAGGCATCTTCTCGGCCATGTGGAACGAGCACTGCTCCTACAAGTCATCGAAGAAGTGGTTGAAGACGCTGCCGACCAAGGGTCCGCGCGTTATCCAGGGGCCGGGCGAAAACGCCGGTGTCGTCGACATCGATGACGGCGACGTCGTGGTCTTCAAGATGGAGAGCCACAATCATCCGTCCTATATCGAGCCCTATCAGGGTGCTGCGACCGGCGTCGGCGGCATCCTGCGCGACGTCTTCACCATGGGCGCCCGTCCGGTCGCGGCCATGAACGCGTTGCGCTTCGGCGCACCCGATCATCCGAAGACCAAACATCTGGTGGCCGGCGTCGTTGCCGGTGTCGGCGGGTATGGCAATTCCTTCGGCGTGCCGACGGTGGGCGGCGAAGTCGAGTTCGATGCCCGCTACAACGGCAACATCCTGGTCAACGCCTTTGCGGCAGGCCTTGCAAAGTCTGACGGCATCTTCCTCTCGGAAGCCAAGGGCGTCGGCCTGCCGGTGGTCTATCTCGGCGCCAAGACGGGTCGCGACGGCGTCGGCGGTGCGACCATGGCATCGGCTGAGTTCGACGAGTCGATCGAGGAAAAGCGCCCGACTGTGCAGGTCGGTGACCCCTTCACCGAAAAGTGCCTGCTGGAAGCCTGCCTTGAGCTGATGCAGACCGGCGCCGTCATCGCCATCCAGGACATGGGGGCCGCCGGCCTTACTTGCTCGGCCGTTGAAATGGGCGCCAAGGGCGGTCTCGGCATCGAACTGCAGCTCGACAAGGTGCCGGTGCGCGAAGAGCGCATGACTGCCTACGAGATGATGCTGTCGGAAAGCCAGGAGCGCATGCTCATGGTGCTCGAGCCCTCCAAGGAAGAGGTCGCCAAGGCGATCTTCGTCAAGTGGGGCCTCGACTTCGCCATTGTCGGCTACACGACCGACGACCTGCGTTTCCGTGTTCTGCACCAGGGCGAGGAAGTCGCCAACCTGCCGATCAAGGAACTCGGAGACGAGGCGCCGGAATATGATCGTCCGTGGATCGAACCGAAGACGCCTGCCCCGCTCGCAGAAGACGACATTCCCGCGGCCGACATCAGCGACAGCCTGTTGAAGCTGGTCGGCTCGGCCAACAACTCCTCGCGCCGCTGGGTTTACGAACAATATGACACGCTGATCCAGGGCAATTCCCTGCAGCTTCCGGGCGGCGATGCCGGCGTGATCCGCGTCGACAACCATCCGACCAAGGCACTGGCCTTCTCCTCGGACGTTACCCCGCGTTACGTCGAGGCCGACCCGTTCGAAGGTGGCAAGCAGGCTGTTGCCGAATGCTGGCGCAACATCACGGCCACCGGCGCCCTGCCGCTGGCTTCTACCGACAACCTGAACTTCGGCAACCCGGAACGCCCGGAAATCATGGGCCAGCTGGTGTTTGCCATCAAGGGCATCGGCGAAGCCTGCCTGGCACTCGACTTCCCGATCGTCTCGGGCAATGTCTCTCTCTACAACGAAACCAATGGCCAGGGCATCCTGCCGACACCGACGATTGCTGGCGTCGGCCTGATGAAGGACTGGTCGAAGATGGCCCGCATCCGCTTTGCCGCACAGGGCGAAGCGATCCTGCTTGCCGGTGCGCCGTCGACTTGGGGTACGCATCTCGGTCAGTCGGTCTATCTGCGCGACATTCATGGCCGCACCGACGGTCCGGCGCCGCATGTCGATCTCGCCCATGAGCGCAAGGTCGGCGATTTCGTCCGCGGCCTCATCCAGGACGGTCTGGCGACCGCCGTACATGACTGCTCGTCTGGCGGCCTTGCGCTTGCGGTTGCCGAAATGGCCATGGCCTCGGGCATCGGCGCCCATGTCAACGCATTGAACGACGCCAACCCGGTTGCTGTCTTCTACGGCGAGGACCAGGGCCGCTATGTGTTGACCGTCACGCAGGAGAATGTCGACAAGGTTCAGGTCCGTGCTGAAGCCGCTGGCGTCTTCTGCCCTTGGATCGGTCGCACCGGCGGCTCAAACGTCACGCTTGGCGATGCACGTCCCGTCGCAATTGAAGAATTGCGCTCGGCCCATGAATCGTGGTTCCCAGTGTTCATGGGCGAAGTATATAACTGAAAGGGATAGTCGACTTCAGAAATCGCCGACACAATAATTACGAATTCATAAATACTAAATAAATTTAGAGTTTATCAGA
This sequence comes from Rhizobium sp. PDO1-076, assembly GCF_000247475.1. Taxonomy (GTDB): domain Bacteria; phylum Pseudomonadota; class Alphaproteobacteria; order Rhizobiales; family Rhizobiaceae; genus Allorhizobium. The sequence goes on from NZ_AHZC01000392.1 coordinate 18,073, forward strand.
TATGCTTAAGCAATGGATTATGACGCCACAGGCGACGTGGCATGACAACAGAATATTAATTAATTCTTTGCTGGTTACGTCGATTTTGGTCGGGATGGCGGTGATATGGTCGAGCATCACTGGTGCGAGCGCGGAAATCACCTTTGGTGAAAACGGGCCAATTGAACTACTGCAAAACGTTGCTTGTGTTGTCGCAATCGTATTTGGAGTTTATTCAGCGCGCAGGCCGAGTTCTCTGAAGGGAATCACTGCCATCACCACGGTCTATTTTGCCTTGGTTTTCTTGACCCGTGAAACACCGTCATGTGGCGCGCCGGAAATTAATTTCTGCGTTGTTCGCCCGACCCATACCTATGTAATCGTTGCCGCAACTATTGTATGGCTTGGGATGATTGCTGGGATTGCCACCTCAAGGCTGAAAGACATCTTTATAGCTATTCATCCTCGCACGTCTTGGCCGCTTATAGTGGTCTTCCTGTCGTTGGTGGCCGGGCAAATTGGTGAAGAACTGCACATGATGAACGTTGAAGAGACACTTGAACTTTTTGCGTATATTCTCCTGGCAGTCTGCGCGGTATGGCTTGCGACACAAACTCAAAGACAATTTTGACTGACTCCAGTCAAAAACGTTACCCTTGATTGGGACGAACTTCTGGAAGGACTGAGCCAATGCCGATGAACCCGGGTGATATCGAAGACATGATCAAGGCCGGAATCCCCGGCGCCAAGGTCGTCATCCGCGACCTGGCGGGCGACGGGGATCACTATGCGGCGGAAGTTGTCGCCGAGGCCTTTCGCGGCAAGAACCGGGTGCAGCAGCACCAGATGGTCTATGACGCGCTGAAGGGCAACATGGGTGGCGTTCTGCATGCGCTGGCGCTGCAGACCAGCATCCCCGAATAGCGACACAGGCACGTCGACAGGACATTGTAGAGGCCCGCCCGGCAGACGTCAGGCGGGCTTCTTCATGTCTGCTGTGCGATCAGAATACCGGGGGCTGATCCGATTTCAGGTCGGCAAAACGCGCGGCAGGCAGCGGCCCGGCGGTCATCAGGGTAAAGTCGAAGCCGCTCTTGCGATCAGGCCCCAGGACATATTGCCGGTGCATGCGCAGCAGGTCTCTGCGGTTCCTCTTGTAGCGCTCCGCAGATAGCGCATGTTTGAACCGGATGAAGACCAGCTTCGGCTGCCGCGCATCCTCGTGGCCGCAAAGCGCCACGGTATGGCACCGATAGAGATGGATCGGGTCGGTCAGGCACTGGATGTCGAACCACAAGACATCGCGGTTGCGCGCCAGCACACCGACCCGCCGGCGCAACGTCGTCGCACTCGACAACAAGGCACATTGCAGGGCAGCACCCCCGAGCGTGACGAAGGTTACGTCCCTGGCTGCAAAAGCCTCAGGCTCCTTCTCCAGCACCCGACCGATTGCGGCAATTGCCAGGCTGGCGCCCATGCTGTGTGCAGTGATCAGGACTTCGTCGGCATTTTGCTTCAACGCCTGCAACATATCATCTGCACTTTTTTCAACCCACAACCGTACGCTATCGTCTTCCCGCGCAACGCCGACTGCCAGGCGCCAGTCGGCAAAGAGATGCAGGGTGTGGAACCGGTTGGAATAGGGCACGAACAGGAAGACGAAAAAGCCGACAGCCGCCGGAACAGACAGAGCGAAAAGCCAGAATGACAGGCCGAACACCACCGGCAGCGCCGCAATCGCGAGGCTCAGCACCATTGCCAGACCGACGAACAGGAAGGGAAACAGGAAGAACAGGCCAAACCGCCAGGCATGGCGCAGATAGCCGAGAGCGCCGCCCTGCACCACGACATGCACTGCCGCGCAGTAACCGGCCAACAATTGCCGCCAGAGCGGTTCCGAGCGCATTTCGGCAATCAGCTCATTGTGGTCGAAGACATGGATGGTCGAGCGTACCTGCCAGGCGTCAGATCTGGCCTCGACATCAAAGCACGCACCAACGTCGTCCTGCACCAGTGGCTTCACGGCAAAATCCGCCCCCCAGATCTTGGAAGCCTGTGCGGCGGATCGGGCATAGCGCTGCTGATGAGCCTGAGCATCAAGAGGCTCGAAGCCGGGGAAGTGCAGGACCAGCCTGGTATCGATCTTTTTCATCGTCTCTGTTCGTTGATGGCGATCTGCGACCGCAAGCAGCGCTTGCTAGACGAGAAGTCCCGGGATTAAAAGAGGATCGGTCGAAAAAGCACCGAATCTTGGGGCAATCACCCTTCATAAGTGTTCAAAGCGGAGACAGAGCCGATGGCCAGCCTGGTCAATGAGATGGTGAGCAACGTCGTCGAAAGCGTCCTCAAGGAAATACTGAAAAAGACGACGGGTAAGGGAACGACCCGTCGACGCAAGCGCCAGGCCCGTTCCGCCACCAGCGGCCGTTTCGTCAAGAAGACCACGCGCAGCAAGGCAAAGACCGCAAAGCCCGCACGCAAGCAGGTCAGCCGCCGCCGCAGTTCTTCCAACCGCAGCAGTCAACGTGCGCGTTGATCGGCTTCAAGCTGTTTTCAGTAAAATGTTGTAGTGCATAACTCTGGCAAAATCGCATTCTGCTTGCTATCTAGAGCAACGGATACAAACAGCGGACCTTGAATCCGCGCGTGAAAGGAACACCCATGAGCGGCATCAACGATTTGATCGACAACGAAGTGAAGAGCAACCCGGTCGTTCTCTTCATGAAGGGCACCCCGCAGTTTCCGCAGTGTGGTTTCTCCGGCCAGGTCGTGCAGATCCTCGATTACCTGGGCGTAGACTACAAGGGCGTCAACGTGCTTGCCGACCAGGAGATCCGCCAGGGCATCAAGGATTACTCCAACTGGCCGACGATCCCGCAGCTCTACATCAAGGGCGAATTTGTCGGTGGCTGCGATATCATCCGCGAAATGTTCCAGGCTGGCGAACTGCAGAAGCATTTCGAAGACCAGGGCATTGCCGTTCGCGGCGCCGCCTGATCCATCCACCGCAAGACAAGTCATACTCTTCGGTTGACAAGGCGTTGCCCCGGGCAACGCCTTGCTGCCGTTTTAAGGTAATTTTTCATGTCAGATTCATTACAATCGGCGCCCAAGGCTCTTGGAGCGATGGGCCGAATAGAATTCATCGCGATGATGGCGTTTTTGATGGCGCTGAACGCGCTTGCCATCGACATCATGTTGCCAGGCTTGCAGGAGATCGGCGCGTCCCTCAATGTCGACAATGAAAACCATCGCCAATACGTGGTCTCGGCATACCTTATCGGCTTCGGCGTCGCCCAACTCTTCTACGGCCCGATCGCCGACCGCTTCGGTCGCCGGACCCCGATGATCATCGGCCTTGCGATCTATGTCATCTCGTCGCTGGCTGTCGTTCTGGTGCCGTCATTCGGCATGCTGCTGCTGCTGCGCTTCATCCAGGGCATCGGCTCTGCCGCCACCCGCGTCATCACCGTGTCGATCGTGCGCGATGTCTACGGCGGTCGCCGCATGGCGGAAGTGATGTCGCTGATCATGATGGTGTTCATGGTGATCCCGGTTGTCGCTCCAGGGACAGGCCAGGTGATCATGCTCTTCGGTCACTGGCACTGGATCTTCGTCTTCATGGCTGCGATCGCGGTCATCGTCGGAACCTGGATGTATGTGCGCCTGCCCGAAACGCTGGCGGCCGATGACGTTCGCCCGTTCACCGCACACGTCATCTTCGACGGCTTTCGCATCGTTCTGACCAATCGTGTCGCACTCTGCTACACGATCGCCAGTACCTTCATCTTCGGCGCCCTGTTCGGCTTCATCAACTCGGCGCAGCAGATCTATGTCGGCATCTACGGCCTCGGCGTCTGGTTTCCCGTCGCCTTTGCCGGCGTTGCGCTCTTCATGGCTCTATCCTCCTTCGTCAACGCCAAGCTTGTCGGCCGTTTCGGCATGCGCAAGCTGTCCCACGCATCGCTGCTCGGCTTCATCGCCATCAACCTGATCTGGCTGATCGTACAGGTGCTTGGACCGCAGCCCATGCCGTTTGCCCTGTTCATCACCTTCTTCGCGCTCGCGATGTTCCAGTTCGGCTGGATCGGATCAAACTTCAACTCGCTGGCCATGGAACCGCTCGGCCATGTTGCCGGCACCGCTTCGTCAGTGCTCGGCTTCATGGGCACGGTGGGCGGCTCCCTGATCGGTGCGGCCATCGGCCAGGCCTATGACGGCACGGCCCTGCCAATGGTGGCGGGCTACTTCGTTGTTTCGATCATCGGCCTGATCTTCGTCCTGATCGGCGAAAAGGGACGGCTGTTCCACGCACACAACCAGCCGGTCTGAGCTGGCGGCAGATGTAAAAAAGGCCCGGGAGACCGGGCCTTTTTTTCGTTAGACCGTAAAGATCTTTTCGCGCAGTTCCTGCCATGTATCCTCGTCGGCCGCGACCAGCAGTCCGCCGTCGGTGTGATGCGGCAGATAGGCCGATCCGTCGAGACGGGCCACATGGCCACCGGCCTCCTGCATCAACAGCGCGCCGGCCAGGTGATCCCAGGGCATCAGCTTGTTGTACATGGCAAAATCCATATGCCCCTGCGCCAGCAGACGATATTCATGTGCCGCACACCGATAGCTGGTGAACAGCCGCACGTCCGCGAGATTGACCAGAAGTTTCCGACGCGTCTCGATGTCGAAATAGCCGGTGTTGGCAATGCCGATCATCTGCTCGAGCGGTTGCGACGGGCGCATGAACATCTGCTCCTGCGAGCCGTCGGGCTTGCACATCCAGCTGCCTGAGCCCTTCTCGACGATCGCCCAGTCATTGCCGATCGGGTCGTAGATCAGGCCGGCAACCGTCTCGCCTTTGCTGACGACGGAGAGCATGACACCGAACAGCGCAAGTCCCGAGGCAAAGTTGAACGTGCCATCGATCGGATCGACCACAACTGCCAGATCCGCGCCGGCCAGCCTGCCCAGCAGCGCCGGATCGGCGGCCACCGCTTCCTCGCCAATGAACAGCGCACCCGGCATGATTTCGGCGACGCCATCCCGGATCAGCCGCTCGGCAGCTTCATCTGCCTCGGTGACCAGGTCGATCGCCTCGCTCTTCATCCGCACATCGCCCTCGCCCAGATTGCGAAAACGCGGCAGGATTTCACGGACTGCCGCCTCCTGCAGGAGATTGGCAAGCGCTGCAATATCGATGTCGGCCATATTAGCTGTCCTTGGATGTCTGAAGTGCTGAAAAATCAAAAAGCTTGGGATCGAGCAGATGCGAGGCATCGACATGCCCGAGCGCCCGCAGCATCGCGTCCTTGCGGCCGGGCATCCTCTGTTCGATGCCTGCCAGCATGTCCTTCATCGCATTGCGCTGAAGGCCGTCCTGGGAGCCGCAGAGATCGCAGGGAATGATCGGGAATTCCATCGACTGGGCAAAGCGCGCCATGTCGTCCTCGGCGACATAGGCAAGCGGCCGCATGACGAAGAGATCCTTCTCGTCGTTGAGCAGCTTGGCCGGCATGGCAGACAGCCGCCCGCCATGGAAGAAATTCATGAAGAAGGTTTCGAGAATATCTTCGCGGTGGTGCCCCAGCACCAGCGCATCGCAGCCTTCCTCGCGCGCGATCCGGTAGAGATTGCCGCGACGCAGGCGCGAACAGAGGGAGCAATAGGTGCCGCCTGACGGTACTTTCTCTTTCACGATCGAATAGGTGTCGCGATATTCGATCCTGTGTTCGACACCAATCGCCGTCAGATAGTCCGGCAGCACATGTTTGGGGAAATTCGGCTGGCCCTGATCAAGATTGCAGGCGATCAGCTCGACCGGCAGCAGGCCGCGCCATTTCAGGTCGAGCAGGATAGCCAGCAGACCATAGCTGTCCTTGCCGCCGGACAGGCCTACCAACCAACGCTTCTGGCCCCTCAGCATGTCGAAATCGGTGATTGCCTGACGGACCTGGCGGATCAGCCGCTTGCGCAGCTTGTTGAACGACACGGACTGCGGCGCCTTGGCGAAAATCGGATGGATGCCGGCGAGGTCGAGTTCGTCCTCTGTGGTGGTGGCATCGGCGCCAAATGTATCGGCGGGCAAGGAAATGTTCATTTCGGGCTCCCTCGGGCGCGTGGGGCCGCGTGGCATATCGTGTGTGCAATGCCCCTTTAAGCCGTCAAGATCAAGTGCCGAAGACAGACCAGCCCGTCTTCGTCGCCAGCATTTCCAGCGCGACAGAACCGAGCGCCGAATTGCCGACCTTGTTGAGCCCCGGCGACCAGACAGCGATTGAAGCCTTGCCCGGCGCGACGGCCAGGATGCCGCCGCCGACGCCGGACTTGCCCGGCAGACCGACATGGAAGGCGAAATCACCCGAACCGTCGTAATGGCCGCACATCATCATCAGCGCGTTGATGCGCCGTGCGCGCTTGGGCGAGACGACCGAAAATCCGGTCAGCGGATTGGTGCCGCGATGGGCGAGATAGAGGCCGGCATGGGAGAGCTGGACGCAGCTCAGCGCCAGGGCGCATTGGTGGAAATAGACGCCAAGCACATGCTCGACCGGATGATGCAGATTGCCGAAGCCGCGCATGAAATTGGCCAAGGCGAAATTCCGGTAGCCGGTTTTCTGCTCCGACTGCGCCACTTTCTCGTCGATCGACAGCGTCTCGTCATCGGCGACGTAGCGCATGAAACGTAGATATTCGCCGATCGCCTCGCGAGGCGCATGGCCGGCCAACACCATGTCGGCGACGACGATCGCGCCGGCATTGATGAACGGATTGCGCGGAATGCCATGCTCGTGCTCAAGCTGCACGATGGAATTGAACGCAGACCCGGATGGTTCGCGCCCGACCCTGTTCCACACGCCCTCGCCGGCCTTGCCGAGCGCCAGCGTCAGCATGAAGACCTTGGAAATGCTCTGGATGGAAAACGCCGCATCCGCATCACCGGCCTTGTAGGTCTGCCCCTCAACCGTGGTGATGGCAATGCCGAACTGCTTGGGGTCGATCCGCGCCAGTTCTGGAATGTAGTCGGCCACCTTGCCCTCGCCCAGCCGGGGCTCGAGCTCGCGCACGATGTCGTCAACGATCGCCTGCAGGTCCATGTCCACCCTCTCGCTCGGAAGCGCTGGCCCAATATTCATTGTCCACCATCCCACTGCAAACAGAAAAAGCCGCCCCGAAGGACGGCTTTTCCAAAAATCCGAAACGCGTCGATTAACGCGAGTAGAATTCGACGACCAGCTGCGGTTCCATGACGACAGCGTAAGGAACGTCGGACAGGGTCGGCACACGAGCGAAGGTAGCGACCATCTTGTTGTGGTCGACTTCGATGTAGTCCGGAACGTCACGCTCGGCGAGCTGGACCGATTCGAGAACGGTGACCAGCTGCTTCGACTTCTGGCGAACTTCGATCACGTCGCCAGCCTTGCAGCGGTACGAGCCGATGTTGACCTTGACGCCGTTGACAGTGACGTGGCCGTGGTTGACGAACTGACGGGCAGCAAAGACGGTCGGTACGAACTTAGCGCGGTATACGATCGCGTCCAGACGCGATTCGAGCAGACCGATCAGGTTCTCCGAAGTGTCACCCTTGCGGCGGTTGGCTTCGTCGTAAGTGGCGCGGAACTGCTTTTCGCGCAGGTCGCCGTAGTAGCCCTTGAGCTTCTGCTTGGCGCGGAGCTGGACACCGAAGTCCGAAAGCTTGCCCTTGCGGCGCTGACCGTGCTGGCCAGGACCGTATTCGCGGCGGTTGACCGGGGACTTAGGACGACCCCAGATATTTTCGCCCATGCGGCGATCGATTTTGTACTTGGATGCAGCGCGCTTGCTCATCGCATTTCCTTCTCAACAGGTTACACCGGTTTGTTGCCAAACCGGATCAAGGAAACACACCCTCCTCTGAGTTCCGTTTTAGAAACTCTGACAGGCCTCTCACGTAAAGCGTACGGGGAAAACCACGGGACATGTCGTTAAACGACGGGCTCTCAGGAACCCGAAGTTGACGCGGCTATATGGGGGATGGCCGGAAATGTCAACATTGTGACTTGAAGTTTCCAAGCCGCTGCCCCATCTGACTTTTCACGCAGCCACCGGGCCCCTCTGACGTTGAGCGCCGGATTCTCGTGATGTCGGGGCTGCGATCAAAAACCTTTCCGGCAAAGGGATCCTCATGTTGGATTTTCTTTGGGTTGACTTCCTGGGCACACCTTCCTGGATGTGGCTTACCTTCGTTTCTCTCGTTGCCTTTCTACTCGCTCTCGACCTTGGCGTCATGCACAAGGAAAGCCGTGAAATCGGTATCAAGGAGAGTTTTCTTCTCTCAGGCTTCTACATGACGCTTGGCGTCGCCTTTGGCGGCTGGGTCTGGTTCCAGAGCGGCCAGCAGGCTGGTCTCGAATATCTCACCGGCTTTGTCGTCGAGAAAAGCCTTGCGATGGACAATATCTTCGTCATCGCCATGATCTTCGGCTATTTCTCCATCCCCCGCGCCTACCAGCACCGCGTCCTCCTCTGGGGCATTCTCGGTGTCATCGTCCTGCGTGGCGTGATGATCGCCGCTGGTGCAGCCATCGTCGAAAACTACGACTGGGTTCTCTATCTCTTCGCCGCCTTCCTGGTCATCACCGGCATCAAGATGCTGCTGACAGCCGAACAGGAACACGACGTCTCGAGCAATCCCGTCCTCAAGTTTCTGCAGAAGCGCCTGCCTGTCACCAATGGCCTGCGCGACGAGAAATTTCTGGTCCGCGAAGCGGATGGAAAAACCGGCAAGCTGAAGACATACATCACGCCCCTCTTCCTGGCGCTGATCATGGTCGAACTGGCCGACGTCATCTTTGCCGTCGACTCGATCCCGGCGATCTTTGCGATCACCACCGATCCGTTCATTGTCTACACCTCGAACATCTTCGCGATCCTCGGCCTGCGCGCGCTCTATTTTGCGCTTTCCGCCCTGATCCACCGCTTCGCCTATCTGAAATACGCGCTGTCGGTCGTGCTGATCTTTATCGGCTCGAAGATCTTCGTCGCCGATATGCTCGGCCTCGCCAAGATCCCGCCGGTGGTCTCGCTGTCGGTCACCATCGGCATCCTCGCCGTCGGCATCCTGGGGTCCCTCTGGGCAACCCGCAACATCGACAAGGATGACGCCAAGGCCGTCACCGAGCAATAACCTGTGCCCACTGAGGGGGCGGCATCCTCGCCGCCCCCTCAGCACGCGCACAAAATGTCGTGACGACTGTTTGTGACGCTGACAGCTTGGCCAAACTGGTCTAAAGCCAGCAGCACAATCAGATTTCACGATCGTGCTCGGAACTGTCATGACCTATCGCAACGCTTCCCTCTTCTTCTCGGCCTTCCTCACCGTTGCGGCTGCATTCGGGCCGTCGACGGCCGAAGCCGGTCGCGCCCATGTGATCCTCGACGCCAATACCGGACAGATCCTGGAGGCGGAAAATGCAGACGCCATCAACTATCCGGCGTCACTGACCAAGATGATGACGCTGTACCTGACCTTCGAGGCCCTGCATCAGAAACGCTTCGGCTGGGATGACCGCCTGGTGATGTCGGAAAATGCCGAGAGCAAGGAGCCCTACAAGTTCGCGGTCGGTGCCGGCAACAAGATCACCGTGCGCGAAGCCGTCATGGGCATGATTGTCCTGTCGACCAATGACGCGGCCGTCGCGGTCGCGGAAACACTCGCCGGCTCCGAACAGGCCTTCGGTCAGATGATGACCGCCAAGGCCCGTGCGCTCGGCATGACCAGCACGGTCTTCACCAATCCGGCCGGCCTGCCCGACCCCAACCAGGTGACCACGGCCGCCGACATGGCACGGCTGGGCCTCGCCCTGATGCGCGACTATCCGGAAGAGTACAAACTGTTTGCCACGACCCGCCTCACATTTCGCAGCATGAAATTCCGCGGACACAACAATTTGCTGTCCACGTATCCGGGTGCGGACGGCATCAAGACCGGCTATACCAAGGCCTCTGGCTACAATCTCGTCAGTTCTGCCAGCAATGGCAGCCGCCGCGTCGTTGGCGTTGTCCTCGGCGGCGACAGCGCAGCCGAACGTGACGGCCAGATGGCAGCCCTGTTCGACAAGTATCTGGGCGCCCAGTCCGGACAATAACCGCATCAGAGATCGGATACGCCCCATGACTGATACAGTCCTCGACCGCTTTCTCCGCTACGTCGTGATCGATACCCAGTCCGATCCGAAGTCTTCTGCCCAGCCATCGACGGAAAAGCAGAAGGATCTGGGCCGAATCCTGGTCCAGGAGCTTCTGGCCCTCGGCCTCTCCGATGCCCACCTTGATGAACATGGCAATATCTATGCGACCATCCCGGCTAACACCGACAAGCCGGTACCGGTCATCTGCTTCTGCTCGCACATGGACACCGCCCCTGACTTCACCGGCACCAACGTCAAGCCGCAGATCGTCAGCAACTATCGCGGCGGTGACATCCGGTTGACCGGCGACACCAACCAGGTGATCCGCGTCGAAAGCCATCCGCAACTGAAGAACCAGATCGGCCACGACATCGTCACAACAGACGGCACGACCCTCCTCGGCGCCGACGACAAGGCGGGCATTGCCGAAATCATGACGGCTGCAGCAACCCTGCTCGCCAATCCGGATATCAGGCACGGCACGATCAAGATCCTGTTCACCACCGATGAGGAAATCGGCCGCGGTGCAGACAAGGTGGATCTCGACAAGCTTGGCGCCCGCTTCGCCTATACGCTGGACGGCAGCACTGTCGGCGAGATCGAGAACGAGACATTCTCGGCCGACGGGGTCGAGATCGACATCACCGGTGTCGCCATGCATCCGGGCTATGCCAAGGGCAAGATGGAAAACGCCATCAAGATTGCCAGCGACATCGTCGCACGCCTGCCAAGGGACATCACACCAGAGGCAACCGAAGGCAAGCAGGGCTTCATCCACCCGACCAATGTCAGCGGCACCATGGAAAGCGCCCATATCGGACTGATCATCCGGGACTTCACCGACGAAGCGCTGGTGGAGAAAGAAA
>NZ_AHZC01000391.1 GCF_000247475.1 Rhizobium sp. PDO1-076
GTCCGGGAATGAAATGGACGAACTGATGGGCCAGAATGCGTTTATCCATGCCGCAGCGCTTGCAGGGCAGGCGGGTGAAGGTGTAGTGAAGCGCGCAACTCTGCTCGAAACCTATCGAGGCCAAGCGCCTCGCAGGTTGAGCACTGGCCCGAGACCACAATGACGCGGTCATCGGCCAAGGCCGACCTCCGTGGTTTAGGACAGTATGTGAACGGCGTGGTCTGATGCTCGGCATCCGGCCTCGCTCGAAGGAACGGGAACGGAATGACCGACAACAAAGACGACAAGACCATCGGCGTGAAGAAGACACTCACCCTGAAACCATCGGGGATGAGCCAGGGCACCGTACGCCAGGACATGGGGCGCGGCCGCACGAAGTCGGTCGTCGTCGAAACCGTGAAGCGGCGCCCGACGCGCCCGCAAGACGAAAAGCCACCGATCACGCCCGTCCGGGCGCCTGAGCCCGTCGCACCGGTGGCTGTCGTACAGCCGCCGCGCCCAGTGGCAGCTGCGCCTGCGCCGACACCTGCTCCACGTGTCCAGCAGCCGGCTCCGCAGCAGCAGCGCCCGGCTCAACAACAGAACAACAACCGCCAGCCCGAGCGCCCGCAGCAGAACCGCCAGCCGGAACGTCCGCGCGGCGCGGTATTGCATGACCTGTCAGCCGGCGAGATGGAAGCACGCCGTCGCGCGCTGGTAGAAGCGCAGGCACGTGATATCGAGGACGCCAAGCGTCGCGCCGAAGATGAAGCGCGCCGTCAGCGGGAAGCCGAGGCAGCAGCGATCGTCGCAGCAGAAGAGGCAGCCCGTCGGGCCGCCGAGCCGCAGCCGGAACCGCAACCCGAAGCACCGGTCGATGTGGCTCCGGCGGCTGTCGCCGCGTCTGCTGCACCTGGTCGTCCCGCCGGCGAAACCCGTCCGGCTGCACCGGCCGCTCCGACGCCTGCAGGCTTCCTGCGTGGTCGCAAGGCCTCCGACGAGGAAGAAGATCGTGCCCCGGCTCGCGTCATCCCAGGTCGCGGCAAAGTCGTAGCTCCGGCTCCGGCCAAGGTCCCTGCCCGTCCGAAGGCCGAGGAAGATCGTCGCCGCGGCAAGCTGACTGTCACCACGGTCGGCACGGACGACGACGGCAATGCACGTGGCCGTTCGATGGCTGCGACCCGTCGTCGCCAGGAGAAGTTCCGCCGCAGCCAGATGCAGGAAACGCGCGAAAAGGTCATGCGCGAGGTTATCCTGCCGGAAACCATCACCATTCAGGAACTGTCGCAGCGCATGTCAGAACGCGCCGTCGACGTCATCAAGTACCTGATGAAGGAAGGCCAGATGATGAAGCCGGGCGACGTCATCGACGCCGACCTTGCTGAACTGATCGCCACCGAATTCGGCCATACCGTCAAGCGCGTTTCGGAATCCGACGTTGAAGAAGGCATCTTCAACATGAAGGACGACGAAGGCGAAATGGTATCGCGTCCGCCGGTCGTCACCATCATGGGTCACGTCGACCACGGCAAGACCTCGTTGCTTGACGCCATCCGCAAGACCAGCGTCGTATCGGGCGAAGCCGGTGGCATCACCCAGCATATCGGTGCCTACCAGGTCGAACATAACGGCCAGAAGATCACCTTCATCGACACGCCCGGTCACGCCGCATTCACCGCGATGCGTGCCCGTGGTGCACAGGCGACGGACATCGCGATCCTGGTGGTTGCAGCCGACGACAGCGTGATGCCGCAGACGATCGAGTCGATCAGCCATGCCAAGGCTGCCGGCGTGCCGATCATCGTGGCAATCAACAAGATCGACAAGCATGAAGCCAATCCGGACAAGGTCCGTCAGCAGCTTCTGCAGCACGAAGTGTTCGTCGAATCCATGGGTGGTGAAGTGCTCGACGTCGAAGTTTCGGCGAAGAACAAGCTGAACCTCGACAAGCTGCTGGAAGCCGTGCTTCTGCAGGCCGAAATCCTCGACCTGAAGGCGGATCCGAGCCGGACTGCCGAAGGCACGGTCATCGAAGCCCAGCTCGACCGTGGTCGCGGCTCGGTGGCAACGGTTCTGGTCCAGAAGGGCACGCTCAAGCCCGGCCAGATCATCGTCGCCGGCGACCAGTGGGGCCGCGTTCGTGCGCTGGTCAACGACCAGGGTCTGCATGTCAAGGAAGCCGGTCCGGCGATGCCGGTCGAGGTTCTCGGCCTGTCGGGTACGCCCGCAGCCGGCGACAAGTTCGCCGTTGTCGAGAATGAAGCGCGTGCTCGCGAGATCTCCGAGTATCGTCAGCGTCTGGCCCGCGACAAGGCCGCTGCCCGCCAGTCCGGTCAGCGCGGTTCGCTGGAACAGATGATGACCCAGCTGCAGAATACCGGCTTCAAGGAATTCCCGCTGGTCATCAAGGGCGACGTGCAGGGTTCGGTCGAAGCGATCATCGCTTCGCTCGACAAGCTCGGCACCGACGAAGTGCGTGCCCGCATCGTTCATTCGGGTGCAGGCGCCATCACGGAATCGGACATCTCGCTTGCCGAGGCTTCCAACGCCGCCATCATCGGCTTTAACGTGCGTGCCAATGTCCAGGCCCGTGCTGCGGCTGAACGAGCCGGCTCTGAAATCCGCTACTACAACATCATCTACGATCTGGTGGATGACGTAAAAGCAGCAATGTCGGGCCTCCTGTCTCCAGAACGTCGCGAAACCTTCCTCGGCAATGCCGAAATCCTGGAAGTGTTCAACATAACCAAGACCGGCAAGGTCGCGGGTTGCCGCGTCGTCGAAGGCAAGGTCGAACGTGGTGCCGGCGTGCGCCTGGTGCGCGACAACGTCGTCATCCACGAAGGCAAGCTCAAGACACTCAAGCGCTTCAAGGACGAAGTTGCCGAAGTGCCGATGGGCCAGGAATGCGGTATGGCCTTCGAGAACTACGAAGACATCCGTGCCGGCGACACGATCGAGTGCTTCCGCGTGGAGCATATCACCCGTACGCTCTGATCCAGAGCCTGCGGACAGAAATAGAGAACGGGCGCCGGGTTTCCGGCGCTCGCTCTATTTGAATGCGGACACTGGTCTGCAACGGCTGTTGCAGCCGATCTTATTTTCTCCCAACGGATGCATTGCGACTGGGAAACCCGGATCTTCGGACCCCATTGAATGCGAAAAGGCAAACGACCATGAGCAAAGCAAACTCTTCAGCTCCCACGCAGCGCATGCTGCGCGTCGGCGAGCAGGTGCGCGCCGCCATTACCCAGGTCCTGCAGCGTGGCGATGTCCGCGATGATCTCATCGAGCGGACTGTGATTTCCATTTCGGAAGTGCGGATGTCGACCGACCTGAGGATCGCGACGGCCTTTGTCGCTCCTCTGGGGGTCAGCGACCACACAAGCATCATCGAGGCACTCAACCGCCATGCCAAATACATCCGCGGACGGATCGGCAGCCAGCTTCGCCAGTTGAAGCATATGCCCGAAGTGCGTTTCCGCGACGATACCAGCTTCGACAATTACCAGAAGATCGATGCGCTGCTGCGCTCGCCGGAAGTCCAGCGTGACCTCGCCGCCAACAGCGCAGACGACGAACAAGAATAAGAGACAATGTCCAAACCCAGAAAGCCCAAGGGCCGCCCGATTTCGGGCTGGCTCATTCTCGACAAGCCCGTGGATTTCGGCTCGACCGAAGCCGTCGGCAAAATCAAGTGGTTGTTCAACGCCCAAAAGGCCGGCCATGCCGGCACGCTCGATCCGCTCGCCTCCGGCATGTTGCCGATCGCGCTTGGCGATGCGACCAAGACCGTTCCCTATGTCATGGACGGCCGCAAGATCTATGAATTCACCGTGACCTGGGGCGAGGAACGCTCGACGGACGATCTTGAAGGCGAAGCGACCCAGACATCCGACAAGCGGCCGAGCGAAGTCGACATCCGCGCGCTGCTGCCGAACTATACCGGCGTGATCAACCAGATCCCGCCGCAGTTTTCCGCCATCAAGATCGCCGGCGAACGGGCTTATGACCTTGCCCGCGAGGGCGAGACCGTCGAAATCCCGTCACGCGAGGTGGAAGTTTTCCGCCTGACCCTGTTGAACGTGGAAGCCGACAAGGCGCATTTCGAAGTGGAATGCGGCAAAGGCACCTATGTGCGGTCGATCGCCCGGGATCTCGGACGCGACCTGGGCTGCTATGGTCATATCTCGAGCCTGCGTCGTTCGTTTGTCGCACCGTTTGCCGAAGAGACAATGGTGCCGCTTGCCGAGCTCGTGGCGCTTGAAGCCATCGAGGACCGCGATGCCCGGCTCGAGGCACTCGATGCCTTCATCGTCGATACGAGCGAGGCGCTATCGGCCCTGCCGCAGATCCGCATCACCGAGGATCAGGCGCACCGTCTGCGAATGGGCAATCCGATCATCGTGCGTGGCCGCGACGCTCCTGTTGCCGAACCGGAGGCCGTTGCGCTTTCGGGAAGCAAGCTGATTGCAATCGGCGAGATTGCCGGCGGCGAGTTTCATCCGCGGCGGGTGTTCAACTGAAACTGCCGGAAAACGTCCGCTCTTCCCTTTCCAAGGGGAATGGAGTATAGGCGGCACCAGCTGGCGCTGATGCGCCTGCACTCATGGCCATTGCTGAACGACATCTCGGCCTTTGGCGACCTTTTTCTCATAAATTCTAGAAAGGATTTACGATGTCGATTACTGCAGAACGCAAGGCTGCCCTCATCAAGGAATACGCGATCAACGAAGGCGATACCGGTTCTCCGGAAGTCCAGGTTGCGATCCTGACCGAGCGGATCAACAACCTGACGGAACACTTCAAGGGTCACAAGAAGGACAACCACTCCCGCCGTGGCCTCCTGACGATGGTTTCGACACGCCGTTCGCTTCTTGACTATGTCAAGAACAAGGATGAAGCCCGCTACAGCAAGATCATCACTGCTCTGGGCATCCGCCGCTAAAACAGTTTCCGGCGGATCTTCGCAAGAAGGTCCGCCGGCCTCTTTTGGGACACAGGTCCCTGGACTTCGACATGGTACCATCGTGATCGAAGCGCATGAAAGGCAGTCCGGATGACCGGTGCTGCAAATACCAACCGATGACCTGTCATGGGGCAGGATTGCCGGATGCTTTCGCCAGAAAACTGGCGTCAGATGGACTGAGCGATCGGAAAGACATCCGTTCGCGACACCCGAAAGCCTCCCGCTGTCTTGCCCGTGATGTGTCAGAATTTCTGCGGAGACGTTGGTTCCTTCTGGAGCGTTCGTCTTTTTGTGCAAGGGCACTCCGTGGATGAAGGACAAGAGATGTTTGATACTCACAGCGTTGAAATCGAGTGGGCAGGCCGCCCGCTGAAGCTCGAAACCGGCAAGATCGCCCGCCAGGCTGACGGTGCCGTTCTGGCCACTTACGGCGAAACCGTCGTTCTCGCTACCGTCGTTTCGGCCAAGTCGCCGAAGCCGGGCCAGGACTTCTTCCCGCTGACCGTCAACTACCAGGAAAAGACCTATGCCGCCGGCAAGATCCCGGGTGGCTATTTCAAGCGCGAAGGCCGTCCGTCGGAAAAGGAAACGCTGGTTTCCCGCCTGATCGACCGTCCGATCCGCCCGCTGTTCCCGGAAGGCTACAAGAACGACACCCAGGTCGTCGTCACCGTCGTCCAGCACGACCTTGAGAACGATCCGGACGTATTGTCGATGGTTGCGGCTTCCGCTGCACTGACGCTTTCCGGCGTTCCGTTCATGGGTCCGGTCGGCGGCGCACGCGTCGGCTACATCAACGGCGAATACGTTCTGAACCCGCATCTCGACGAGATGGACGAGTCGGTTCTCGACCTCGTTGTTGCCGGTACCCAGGACGCCGTCCTGATGGTTGAGTCCGAAGCCAAGGAACTCAACGAAGAGATCATGCTCGGCGCCGTCATGTTCGGCCACAAGGGTTTCCAGCCGGTCATCGACGCGATCATCAAGCTCGCTGAAGTGGCTGCCAAGGAGCCGCGTGATTTCCAGCCGGAAGATCATTCCGAGCTCGAAGCCGAAATGCTGAAGCATTTCGAAGCCGAACTGCGTACCGCCTACAAGAACACCCAGAAGGCTGAACGCTACGCTGCCGTTGACGCCGTCAAGGCGAAGGTCAAGGCTCACTTCTTCCCAGAAGGCGTCGAGCCAAAGTACACCGCCGAAGTCATCGGCGCGACCTTCAAGCACCTGCAGGCGAAGATCGTTCGCTGGAACATCCTCGACACCAAGAGCCGCATCGACGGCCGTGACCTGTCGACCGTTCGTGCGATCGTTTCTGAAGTCGGCATCCTGCCGCGCACCCATGGTTCGGCCCTGTTCACCCGTGGCGAGACCCAGGCGATCGTTGTTGCGACGCTCGGCACCGGCGAAGACGAGCAGTATGTCGACAGCCTGACCGGCATGTACAAGGAACGCTTCCTTCTGCATTACAACTTCCCCCCCTACTCTGTTGGCGAAACCGGCCGCATGGGCTCCCCAGGACGCCGCGAAATCGGTCACGGCAAGCTCGCATGGCGCGCTATCCGTCCGATGCTTCCTTCGCCTGAGCAGTTCCCCTACACGCTGCGCGTCGTCTCCGAGATCACCGAGTCGAACGGCTCGTCCTCGATGGCAACCGTTTGCGGCACCTCGCTTGCTCTGATGGATGCTGGCGTTCCGCTGGCCAAGCCGGTGGCCGGTATTGCCATGGGCCTGATCCTCGAAGGCGAACGCTTTGCCGTTCTCTCCGACATCCTCGGCGACGAAGATCACCTCGGTGACATGGACTTCAAGGTTGCAGGTACTGCCGACGGCATCACCTCGCTGCAGATGGACATCAAGATCGCCGGTATCACCGAAGAGATCATGAAGGTTGCTCTGGAGCAGGCTCAGGGCGGTCGCAAGCACATCCTCGGCGAAATGGCCAACGCCATCACCGAAGGGCGGTCGCAGCTCGGCGAATTTGCTCCGCGCATCGAAGTGATGAACATCCCGGTCGACAAGATCCGTGAAGTCATCGGTTCGGGTGGCAAGGTCATCCGCGAAATCGTCGAAAAGACCGGCGCCAAGATCAACATCGAAGACGACGGCACCGTGAAGATCGCCTCTGCCTCCGGCAAGGAAATCGAAGCAGCCCGCAAGTGGATCCATTCCATCGTGGCCGAGCCGGAAGTCGGCGTCGTCTATGAAGGCACCGTTGTGAAGACGGCCGACTTCGGCGCCTTCGTCAACTTCTTCGGTTCGCGTGACGGCCTGGTTCATATCAGCCAGCTCGCTTCCGATCGTGTTGCCAAGACGCAGGACGTGGTCAAGGAAGGCCAGAAGGTCTGGGTCAAGCTGATGGGCTTCGATGAGCGCGGCAAGGTTCGCCTTTCGATGAAGGCCGTCGATCAGACGACCGGCAAGGAAGTCGTCGAAAAGAAGAACGAAGGTGGCGAAGCCGCTGAATAAGCGCGCTTCCTGCTGATCCAGAGGCGCGGAATAACTTCCGCGCCTTTTTTGTTATCCGATTGTTTGACGCAGTCTTCAACCGAAGCGGCCCCGACGCCCTTCCCTGAACTGCTCTAGAGGGCCACGACATGAGCCGCGAAACGCTGAAGACCCTGTTCCATCCGTTTGTGACGGAAACCGTCGCGCTGCCTGGCGAAGGCACGCGCTATCTCTTTCTCGGTGCCGAAGCAGGCTTCGCCAAGCCTGACGGCTTTGCTGCTGAGCTGACCGTTGTCCAGGGCTTCCGCCCCGATTTCCGCCGGCTGGAAGCCGCGCACCAGGCGCCTGTGGCTGTCGTCGAAGGCGATGACTTCGATGGTGCGCTGATCCTGTGCGACAGGCACAAGGGCATCAATGAAGACCGCGTTGCCGAAGCGCTGAAGCGCGTCAAGTCTGGTGGTCTCGTCGTGATCGCCGGTGCCAAGGAAGATGGCGTTCAGCCATTGCGCAAACAGCTCGATCGCCTGGGCTTCGCGCCGGAATCGATGCCGAAGTATCACGGCGTCGCAGTCTGGTTTACCGTGCCTGCGGATGTATCCGCCGCGATCGCGACGCTGCAGGCCAAGCCGGTCATCATTGACGGTCGTTTCGAGACACGTGCCGGCCTGTTTTCGCACGCGCATGTCGATGACGGTTCAGAGCTTTTGGCAAGCCGGCTGCCGACCAATTTCGACGGCAATGCCGCCGACTTTGGCGCAGGCTGGGGCTATCTCTCCGTCATGCTTGCCGAGAAGTCGCCGCGCACCAACCGCATTGATCTTTTCGAGGCCAGCCATGACGCGCTGGAGCATGCCCGCAAGAATCTTGCGAGCAATTGCCCGAAGCTGACGACGCGTTTCTTCTGGCAGGATCTTGGCAACGAACCGGCGAAGGAAAAATATGATCTGGTGATCATGAACCCGCCCTTCCACGAAGGGCATGCCGCCGAACCTTCCATCGGCGAAGCGATGATCAAGGCCGCCGCCGAGGCTCTGCGCAACGGTGGCGAATTGCTTCTGGTGGCGAATCGGGGCCTGTCCTACGAGGCCGTTCTTGCGGCCAACTTCAAGCAGCATGGTGAAACCTGCCGCAACTCTCGCTTCAAAGTCCTTTGGGCGAAGCGCTAGTTCATATTTTAGCATACAGTCACGGGAGATTGATATCTTCCGTGGCCACGGCACTCGACTCCCGCTGTGTCTTGACTTAGCTTTTGACGCCAAGCTCTTTCCCTTCGGCGCCAGGCTTCCCGATGCCGCAAAAGAATCTGACCGATGAACTGACGACCGTCGCAGGCCTTGCCTCGGCCGTGGTGGTTCACGCCCAGAGTTACGGCATAGATATCGTTCCGATTTGCAAGGCGCTGGACATCAATCCAGCCTGTTTCCAGAGCATGACCGCCCGCATCAGCCTTGATCGCCTGTGCAGGCTTCTGGAGGCTTGCGCGCTGCTGTCTGATGACGAGGCTTTCGGCCTTGTGAGCGTGCAAGCCTATGAACCGGGTTCGACCGGCGCGTTCGGCTACGGATTGCTATCCGCACCGACTGGTCTCGATTTCGTTCAGTTCCTCGATGCACATATCCAGTATGTAACCCATACCAGCTATTCGCGGCTGTTGGTCGACGAGCGCGGCGCGCTTCTTTCATGGACCTTTGCGCCGATCATCGTGAAGCGCGATCAGTATGTAGATATGTCCGTAGCGCTTGTCATGCAGCGCGCACGCGATCTTGCAGGCTTGCTGACCGATCAGGTCGAAATCGAACTGGAGAGACCAAGGCCACGGAATATCCAACCGTTTCGGGAGTGTCTCACCCGGAAAGTCAGTTTTGGTCAGAGGATGAACTGCATCCGGTTTCCGCCCAGTTTTCTTGAAGCGGTCAATCCGGCGGGCGACAGGCGCCTGCACGAACTGATGGACATGCAATGCCGTTCTGCCCGGCCTGCCACTCTGGATATGGATGGCGACTTTCTCGACCAGGTGCGCCACTATCTGCTTCTGCATGTCTGCGATGGCGAATATCCGCTGTCTGACATTGCTCCTTATTTCGGCCTGTCAGAGCGCACATTCCAGAGGCGGCTTGCCCAGCACGGCACGAGCATGAACGACCTGCGCGACAGTATCCGCCGCGAGGTTAGCTTCAATCTGCTCACGGAAAGCGAGTTGCCGATCTCCGAAATCTGCTACCGGCTCGGCTATTCGGCGCCCAGCGCCTTCACGCGTTCGGTGACCCGTTGGTTCGGCCACACCCCAACCGAGGTGCGCGAGCGAAAGTCGGCATAGACTTAAAGTGTTGACAAAAAAGCGATTGTACCGCGAAATAGAGTTTCGGCATCAGCTCACACTTCACGTAATCCCGCTGGCCTGCATCTGAAGGTAAGACTTTGGCGTGTGGGGATAAATACTTTGTGTCCGGTTGCATTATAAGGGCGCCTCGTGTTGACGAGCGGGTTTAGCCCTTCCGTCTTTTGTGGCTTCACCTTCCCGGCCTAAAGAAAATGATGACCGACACCCATTTGGCGATCGGAGATCGATTGATTTCTCCGATTCTCACAGATCGTGAAATACACTGCCTGACGCTGGTTGCCGAAGGCAGAAAGCCTGACGAAGCCGTTAATGGCCTGGCTCTATCGCGCTCGGAAATCGATGTGGCGCTCACATCGGCGCGGATCAAGCTCAATGCCAGCAATCTCCTGCATGCCGTGAGCATCGCAATGTTGATCGGCGCAATCGATCATTCGGATCAAACTCACTCGGAGTAGCCGATTTCCCATCGGCTAGCGGACCTTCCGACTGAATGCCTGGCGCGTTACGAGACGCGCCAGGCTTTTTTATATCTTATTCGCTGTCGGCACTGGCGAGAACATCCAGCGCCGGCATTGATGTGACGTTGTAGCCCGCATCCACGTAGTGGATTTCACCGGTGACGCCGCGCGACATGTCCGAGAGGAGATAAAGCGCCGAACTGCCGACATCCTCGATCGTGACGCTGCGGCGGAGCGGAGAGTTCTTCTGCTGCCAGGACAACATCGCACGCGCATCGGCAATGCCGGCACCTGCCAGCGTGCGGATCGGGCCTGCGGAGATCGCATTGACGCGGATCCCGCGTGGACCATAGTCGGCCGCCAGATACCGCACGGATGCTTCAAGGGCGGCTTTCGCAACACCCATGACATTGTAGTTCGGCATGACCCGGACGGAACCGCCATAGGTCAGCGTCAGCATCGAGCCGCCTTCGGCCATGAGGCCGGCTGCACGCTTGGCGATCTCGGTGAAGGAGAAGCAGGAGATCACCATGGTCTTGGTGAAATTGTCCCTCGTCGTGTCGGCGTAAAGCCCCTTCAACTCGTTCTTGTCGGAAAAGCCGATGGCGTGCACGATGAAGTCGATCTTGCCCCAGCGGGCCTTCAGTGCGTCGATAACCCCATCCAGCGATGCCAGATCCTCGACATCGCAAGGCAGGACGACATCCGAGCCCAATTCGGCAGCGAGCGGCTTGACGCGCTTGCCAAGCGCTTCGCCCTGATAGGTGAATGCGAGTTCTGCGCCAGCCGATGCGAGCGCCTTGGAAATACCCCAGGCGATCGAGTGGTTGTTGGCAACGCCCATGATCAGGCCGCGTTTGCCCTGCATAGATCCCAGCATACCCGTCATGCGTCGTGACGCTGGAAGACCAGCGTGGCATTCGTGCCACCAAAGCCGAACGAGTTCGAAAGCACCGTGTCGATCTTCGCATCGTCAATGCGCTTGCGCACGATCGGCACACCGTCGAATTCGGGATCCAGTTCGGTGATATGGGCGCTTTCACCGATGAAGCGTTCCTGCATCATCAGCAAGCCGTAAATCGATTCCTGCACGCCGGCCGCACCGAGCGAATGGCCGGTCAGCGACTTGGTGGACTGGATATGCGGGATCTTGGACCCGAACACTTCGCGAATGGCGCCGATTTCCTTCGAATCGCCCACTGGTGTCGAGGTGCCGTGGGTGTTGATATAATCGACTTCGCCCTTCACCGTGGACAAGGCCTGGCGCATGCAGCGCATGGCGCCCTCGCCCGACGGTGCAACCATGTCATAGCCATCGGAGGTCGCGCCGTAGCCGGTGATTTCGGCATAGATCTTGGCGCCACGCGCCTTGGCATGCTCGAGTTCTTCGAGGACCAGAACACCCGCTCCACCGGCAATGACGAAACCGTCACGCGAAGCGTCGTAGGCACGCGATGCGGTCGACGGGGTTTCGTTGTATTTCGACGACATTGCTCCCATGGCGTCGAAGAGGTTCGACATCGACCAGTCGAGATCTTCGTGACCGCCAGCAAACATGATGTCCTGCTTGCCCCACTGGATCATTTCCGCGGCATTGCCGATGCAATGCGCCGATGTCGAGCAGGCCGAGGAGATCGAATAGTTGACGCCGTGGATCTTGAACCAGGTAGCAAGCGTGGCCGACGCGGTCGAAGACATCGCCTTCGGCACGGCGAATGGACCAATGCGCTTCGGGCTCTTGTTCTGGCGGGTAATATCGGCCGCCTCGACGATCTGTCGTGTCGACGGACCACCCGAGCCCATGATGATGCCGGTCCGCTCGTTGGCGGCGTAGTCCTTTTCCTCGAGGCCGGAATCGGCGAGCGCCTGCTTCATGGCAACATGGTTCCAGGCACCGCCCTGCGACAGAAAACGCATGGCACGGCGATCGACCAGATCGGTCGGATCCAGGTTGGGTTTGCCCCATACCTGGCATTTGAAACCGTGCTCGGCGAAATCCGGCGAAAAGCTAATGCCCGACTTGGCGTTGCGCAGCGATGCGGTGACTTCTGCAGCGTCAGCGCCAATCGAAGACACGATGCCAAGACCCGTTACTACAACCCGTCTCATCTCTCAGACCTTCTCGTAATTGTGGTGGGGGACAGGCGCCTATTCGGCAACCTTGTCCTTCGACAGACCTACACGAAGGTCGGACGCCTGATATATGGTTTCGCCATCAGCCTTCAACCAGCCATCTGCGGTGCCAAGCACAAGGCGGCCACGCATCACGCGCTTGAAGTCGATGCCGTATTCGAGCAGCTTCGTATCAGGACGAACCATGCCCTTGAATTTCACTTCGCCGGTGGACAGCGCCATGCCGCGACCCGGCTCCCCGAGCCAGCCGAGGAAAAAGCCGGTCAACTGCCACATGCCATCGAGACCGAGGCAGCCCGGCATGATCGGATTGCCCTGGAAATGGCACGGAAAATACCAGTCATCCGGACGGACATCATATTCGGCACGGATATAACCCTTGTCGAAGGTACCGCCGGTTTCGGAAATGTCGGTGATGCGATGAACCATCAGCATCGGCGGCAGCGGCAATTGCGCATTGCCCGGGCCGAACAGCTCACCACGGCCGCAGGAGAGGATTTCTTCGTAATTGTAGCTAGATTGTCTCGTTACCATTTTTCTTCTTCTTCCCCCCTCGGCTGCATATGTCCGGACCCAATAGAGCAAGAGAGAGGCAAAATGAAGCCCCGCAATCTTGGGTCAGTCATCGCCGACATTCGAGCCGGACGACGATCCTATTTCATTCAAGGTCGATACAGGAAGCAATACCGCACCACCAGACCCAATTCGGCGAAAAAAGGGGTCCTGGCCCGCCTGCCCACCGGCTTGTGCCCACCCGAACTATTGAAACGCCCTGATTTTAAAGCTATATCCAAAGTTGATGCGATGCACATTGCTCGCACCGAACCGGAGGTCGTTCTTTGACGATGGCAATGTGCCAGACTGGCATCGAACTGAAATTGCGCCGATCGGGCCTGCGCCCGACGCGTCAACGCATCGCGCTGGCCAATCTTCTGTTCGCCAAGGGCGATCGACACCTGACTGTGGAAGAACTGCATGAGGAAGCGCTTGCGGCCGACTTTCCCGTGTCTCTGGCAACAGTCTACAACACGCTGCACCAGTTTACCGAGGCCGGACTGATCCGTGTTCTCGCGGTCGAAAGCGCAAAGACCTACTTCGACACCAATGTGTCCGACCACCACCACTTCTTCGTGGAGGGGGAAAACAAGGTTCTCGACATCCCGGTCAACAACCTGACGATCGACAACCTGCCGGAGGCTCCCGAAGGCATGGAAATCGCGCATGTCGACGTGATCATCCGCCTGCGCGCCAAGCAGGGCTGAGCCTCACATCACCTCATCCGGATGCCGTCCCGGTTTGTGCCTGTAGGTCGGGAAGGTCCAGCCGAAATAGAGCGCACCGCCGCGAACCACAAACGCCGCCAGCGCGCCAATCATCGATGCAACATAGAGCGGCACGCCGATTTCATTGGCCAAGGTGAAGACGGCAGCACCGACCAGGGCAGCCGTGATGTAGATTTCCGGCCGCAGCAATACCGATGGTTCATTGGCGAGAAGGTCGCGTAGCACGCCGCCGAAGCTTGCGGTCAACGTTCCCGTAACGATCGCGATCGTTGGCGATCCCGTGGCTGCCAGCCCTTTCGCCGCGCCCATCACGCAATAGGCGGAAAGCCCGATCGCATCGAGCCAGATCAGCAGCTTATAGCGGGACTCGACCAGATGCGCGGTAAAGAAGACCAGCACACCGATGGCGCAGCAGACGATGATATAGTCCGGATTGAGGACCCAGAAGACCGGCACGCGGCCGAGCACGATGTCGCGAACGGTTCCGCCACCAAGGCCGGTGATGACGGCGAAGAACAGAAAGCCGATCATGTCGAGTTGCTTGCGCGACGCCGCCAAAGCACCCGTCGCCGCAAACAGCGCGATGCCGGCATAGTCCAGATACGATAGCAGCGACATGTCTCATTCTCCATCCGGCAGATGCCAAGATTTGAATCACGCCGTTAAGGGTGACGCAAGCCGCTTGCGCTAGATTGGCGCCTCCTGTCGTTTGGCCGCTGCATACCGGAGGTTCAGCCTTGACGCCCTTTCTTCGCCTGCTTCTTGCCCTGCTGCTCGGCCTTGCAGCACCGATTGCCCATGCCCAGCAGGAGCTTCTCAATGATCCCGAGATCTATGAGAAGGAGCACTACGGCAAACGCTGCAAACTGGTGCAATACGGCGCCGACTTCATCAGCCGCATCGACATCAACAACGATGGGCTGATCGACACAGTGACCAATAGCAGCGAGATCCTGTGCGATGGCACGCGCGGCCCGGACTGCTCAGAGGAAGGCTGCCCGTTCAATTTCTACCTCCAGGTCAAGGAGGGCGGCTATTTCATGATCGCCACCGCACAGATGTACAGCTATGACTTCATCAAGCGCTTCGGCAACATGGTCTTCGTCCTGAAAATGCACCCGAAATATTGCGAGCGCGAGGAAGGCACGGACCCTTGCGAAATGACGGTCCGGGTCAGAGGCACAAAATTCCTGACGATTTCCAAGAAGTAGCCGGGTTGGCTTTACGGCGCGGGATAGAGCGCGCTTGTTCGCCCGAGGGCATAATACGCGGCCAGACCGATCCCTTCCCGCACAGCCGTCGCCATCTGCTGCGCATTCAAGGTCGGCTGGGTCAAGTCAAGCGCCGGGGTGACGATGCCGCTGGTGCGGAAATCGACAGGCCATGGCACCACATCAATGCCTGCCTTGCGAAACAAGCCGATGGAGCGCGGCATATGAAATGCCGATGTGATCAGCAGACAATTTCTCAAACCATTGCGTTCGAGGAGTGAACCGCTGTTTTCGACATTCTCGAAGGTCGTGCGCGATGCGGGCTCGCCGATCAATCTGTCGGCCGCAATGCCGAACGTCGCAAAGAAACGTTCGGAGACTGCTGCATCACCTTCATAGCTGCCGCTCAGCGAGCCGTCTCCGCCAGAGACGAAGATCTTCGACTGGGGAAACCGCTCGGCAAGCCGCAGCGCCTCGATGAAGCGTTCGCCGGCCTGGTTGAATTCGATGCCGCCGCGCTCAGTCGTTACCTCCGTCTCGAAGGCACCGCCGAGCACGATCATACAAGTCGGCGCTGCCGGATCTGCCGTCGGACGCGAAAAACGTGCCTCAAGTCCCTGCAGGGCGTAGGAACCGAGTGTCGTGTAGAGGGTCAGAAACAGGATGAGCAGACTGGCGATGAGAGCACTCATCGCCGTCTTGCGTCCATGAAATATCAAGGCAAGGAGGGCGACCGCGACGAAGAGAAACGCAAGCGACAGCGGCTGCGCTGCCATCCAGAACAATTTCGACACAACAAACATATGGCTTCCTTCACTCCTGCATCCCACCTGCACCGCTCATCGCCGCCGAGCCATATTTCACATCTTGCGCGCCCGATTGCGCGGAACCATCAAGATAAGTCAGTTTCGCTCAAGCGCGCGTTTCTACATCCACATCCATTGCCAATTTTCGATTCTTTAATGGGGAGGGTGTTCATGCGTTTTGCAATTGATACCGTCGACGAAACCGGAAACAACCGAATCTATATCGGAACCCCGCTCGGCATGGCCGAAGACAAATTATGTGTCCAGCTCCGCGATCGAGAAATGAAGATCCAAATCGACAAGATCGTCGACTGGTTCCAGATCGATCTTCCCGAAAGCCGGGAACGCGGCCAGCTTTTCCAGCGCTGAGCGCGCGATGCATCTCAATGCACACGAATGACGGCCCGGAGACATCCGCGGCCGTTTTTTTCGTTCAAAGCGAATAGACAAACGCCAAGTCCGTCTGAATCGAAACGACATAATTACAGTTGAAGGAATTTTGGTGGAGCTAAGCGGGATCGAACCGCTGACCTCTTGCATGCCATGCAAGCGCTCTCCCAGCTGAGCTATAGCCCCATCAAGGGTCCGGCAATGCCGGTTCCGGGAACCCCGTGAAGCAGTGCTTCCGTCGGGGTGGCGGCTTAATACGTTCGGTTTCCGAAGATAGCAAGCCTAAAAATTCGGACCCGGAAAACTTTTCGTCTCCGGGTCCGAAAATATTGAAAAATCAAACTTCGTCGTCGTCGCCGGAGACGCCGATGATGCCGGTCATATCGTCATCGTCATCGTCTTCATCGGCTTCGAGGAATGTATCGTCATCGTCGTCGCCGTCGATTTCAACATCATCGTCGCCAAGGTCCGGAATATCATCGCCGCCGGCTGCATCATCTGCATCCTCAAGCGAAACCAGTTCGACATCCGTGTTCTCGGTATCGACTTCGGCCACTTCCTCTTCTTCAGCCTTCTCCATGATGGCTGCGACCGAGGTCTCCTCGAAGTAGGAGAGGGGCCAGGATTTGCCCGTGTAGGGGGATACGACCGGATCCTTGTTCAGATCGTAGAATTTCTTGCCGGTATCAGGGCAAGTGCGTTTCGTTCCAAGTTCTGCCTTCGCCACTGTCAAAGCCTCATGAAGTCGTGAAGAATTAGGGCATGCGCCAAGCGCCCGGCGGAAAGCCGGCCAATCTGTAGTCGGTCCCCTTAATCGTTGCGCTCCGGTCTGTCAAAGGCAAACTGCGACAATTGCGGAGACGGGAGACCTGTTCCCGGGTTGGGCCGGTCGATGGGCATCAATTCGCGCCTTGACGCTGCGGTGCCAGCCGATGCCAGCCGATGCCGGCGTGCTTGGCTTTCATGACCGAGATCGGTATCAGAAACGCAGATTGCTTTTTCACGACGAGGACGCCGATGATCATCGCCATTGATGGACCCGCTGCTGCCGGCAAGGGAACGCTGTCGCGCCGTATCGCCGAGACCTATGGTTTCCATCACCTCGATACTGGGCTGACCTACCGTGCCACGGCCAAGGCCCTGCTGGATGCGGGGCAACCGCTCGACAACGAAAGTGTTGCGGAGGAGATGGCACGCACCGTCGAACTCGCGGGTCTCGACCGCGACATCCTGTCGGCGCACGAGATCGGCGAGGCCGCTTCCAAGATCGCCGTCATGCCCTCGGTGCGCCGCGCGCTGGTCGAGGCACAGCGTGCCTTTTCCAGCCGTGAACCCGGAACCGTGCTCGACGGCCGCGATATCGGCACCGTGGTCTGCCCGCAGGCGCCGGTGAAGCTCTATGTCACGGCGTCGCCGGAAGTTCGGGCAAAGCGCCGTTTCGACGAGATTGTCGGCAAAGGCGGGGCTGCCGATTTCGAGGCGATTTTCGAGGATGTGAAGCGACGCGACGAGCGCGACATGGGCCGCGCGGACAGCCCTTTGAAACCCGCTGCAGACGCGCACTTGCTAGATACATCGGAAATGAGTATAGAGGCGGCGTTTCAGGCAGCGAAGGTCTTGATCGACGCAGTCTTGGAAAAAGCATGAACTGATCCGGAACCGGCCTAGCCGTTTTCCTTTTCAGTTGACCAATCCCACCGTCCCCGCGCCGGACAGCTCTTTTGAGCGGACGAAGGAATTGGCCCCGACCAACACGAACCACCGGCGCAGCCCGCATCCGAGATGGATGCGATTAGGAGATTTCATGTCTGTTTCTACCCCGACGCGGGAGGACTTTGCAGCCCTTCTCGAAGAATCCTTTGCCAAGACCGATCTGGCAGAAGGCTATGTTGCCAAGGGCATCATCACCGCCATCGAGAAGGACGTTGCAATTGTTGACGTCGGCCTCAAGGTTGAAGGCCGCATCGCGCTGAAGGAATTCGGTGCGCGCGCCAAGGACGGCACGCTCAAGGTTGGCGACGAAGTCGAAGTTTACGTCGAGCGCATCGAAAATGCTCTTGGCGAAGCTGTTCTGTCGCGCGAAAAGGCTCGCCGCGAAGAAAGCTGGATCAAGCTCGAAGCCAAGTTCGAAGCTGGTGAGCGCGTTGAAGGCGTCATCTTCAACCAGGTCAAGGGTGGCTTCACGGTTGACCTCGACGGCGCCGTTGCCTTCCTTCCGCGTAGCCAGGTCGACATCCGTCCGATCCGCGACGTGACCCCGCTGATGCACAACCCGCAGCCCTTCGAAATCCTCAAGATGGACAAGCGTCGCGGCAATATCGTTGTATCGCGTCGTACGGTTCTCGAAGAGAGCCGCGCTGAGCAGCGTTCGGAAATCGTCCAGAACCTCGAAGAAGGCCAGGTTGTTGACGGCGTCGTCAAGAACATCACCGATTACGGTGCGTTCGTTGACCTCGGCGGCATCGACGGCCTGCTGCACGTCACCGACATGGCATGGCGCCGCGTCAACCATCCTTCGGAAATCCTGTCCATCGGCCAGTCGGTCAAGGTTCAGATCATCCGCATCAACCAGGAAACCCACCGCATCTCGCTCGGCATGAAGCAGCTCGAGTCGGATCCGTGGGATGGCATTGCTGCCAAGTACCCGGTTGGCAAGAAGATCTCCGGTACCGTGACCAACATCACCGACTACGGTGCATTCGTCGAGCTGGAGCCGGGCATCGAAGGCCTGATCCACATCTCGGAAATGTCCTGGACGAAGAAGAACGTGCATCCCGGCAAGATCCTTTCGACCACGCAGGACGTCGACGTCGTCGTTCTCGAAGTCGATCCGTCCAAGCGCCGTATCTCGCTCGGTCTCAAGCAGACCCTCGAGAACCCGTGGCAGGCATTTGCCTTCAGCCATCCGGCCGGCACTGAAGTCGAAGGCGAAGTCAAGAACAAGACCGAGTTCGGCCTGTTCATCGGCCTCGAAGGCGACGTTGACGGCATGGTTCACCTCTCGGATCTCGACTGGAACCGTCCGGGCGAACAGGTCATCGAAGAGTTCAACAAGGGTGACGTGGTCAAGGCTGTCGTTCTCGACGTTGACGTCGAGAAGGAACGCATCTCGCTCGGCATCAAGCAGCTCGGCCGCGATGCGGTTGGCGAAGCAGCAACGTCTGGCGAACTGCGCAAGAACGCCGTTGTTTCTTGCGAAGTCATCGCGATCAATGATGGTGGCGTCGAAGTGAAGCTCGTGGCTCACGAAGACATCACGTCGTTCATCCGCCGTGCAGACCTCGCTCGCGACCGTGACGACCAGCGCCCTGAGCGTTTCTCCGTTGGCCAGGTTTTTGACGCTCGCGTCACGAACTTCTCCAAGAAGGATCGCAAGGTCATGCTGTCGATCAAGGCTCTCGAGATCGCAGAAGAGAAGGAAGCCGTTGCTCAGTTCGGTTCGTCCGACTCTGGCGCGTCGCTTGGCGACATCCTGGGCGCAGCCCTGAAGAACCGCACCAACGACTAATCGTTGCGGTTTCGCTGAATAGGAAAACCCGCCGGACGGAAACGTCCGGCGGGTTTTTTTGTTGTGAACGCCGGGCCTTGTCGCAGCCACTCCGGCTTCAGATCAATCCGGACATCCGAACATAGAGATCATGCGCGGGATCATCGATCTCTCCGGCCTGCATGACCCGTCGTTTGACGCGGAGATCCTCCAAAACAGCGACCGGTTCAGTTTCACCAAGGGAGAGGACAGGCGCTTCGTCTGCCGCGTCCTGCGCCGCCGCCTGGTCTTCACCGTGTCCGTCCTGTTCTGCGCTGGCAGAACCGTCGTCAGGCTGATCCTCATCGTCCTGCTCTGTCCCGTCGTCCTCGTCGGCATGCCTGCGCTCTTTGGTCTCGGCTGGCTCCGCCTCGAATTCGTCGGCAATCAGATAGTTGACGAAAGGAACGGGAATGGCCACGGGCAGCCCGTGATGGACCAATGCAGCAGGCGGCTCACTCGGTGACATCGTCATCGAATAGACCACCTGCTCCTCGAACCCGCCGCTGCGGATACGTTGCGCGAGAGCGAGGTTCACGGCATCCTCATCAGGCATTGAGCGCGTCAAGTCATGTTCCTGATGGGTCATCATCTGATCGTCAGGTTCGGCCCGGATGGCGCCGGCACTGGTGACGTCGCCGTTGTCGTCCTTTTGCTGAAGATTGAGCAAGGTGAGGACCAGATCTGTCTCGGCTGCTTCAACCAGCAAAGCCGCAAGACTTGTGGCGAGAGTTGCCGGCGTCGATCCGACAGAGCCTGGCGACACAGCAGACGAGGCAATGTCTGCGTCTGGATCAATCGGGTTGCGATCGAACCCGCCCGCGAGCACAGCACCCTGCTCGACATCTTTGTTCCGTAGTCCGGGCGGGAACCGGATATTATCGTCAGGCTCGGCACCGTCGAGTGACCGAGGGCCATCGCGTCCTGCTTGCTCGGGCAACCCAGCAGGCTGGCCCTGGGCAGCCGTTGCAATCGGCTTGCTGGCTGAGAAAACCTCATCCAAGTGCTCCTGGAGCAGGTGAGGTCCAACATCGAGGTTGCGCACCTGGTTTCTCGCCCGCTGAATGTCTTCGGCTGCAGTGAGTGTCGGACGCAAGGATGCCGCCTGAGATGGCTCCAACCGCTCAGCCAGAGGATGTTTTCTCACACCATCTGAAGCAGCGTCCGCAGCGTCGACTGATGCCGCTAACACGTGTCGTTCAGCAGGAGTCGAACTGACAGTCTTCTGAATTTCGGTATCGCGCCTGTAAGCGGCGGGTAGTGCTGCGGTTGCGGGTGCGGCCTCGCTGCCGGCCAACGTCGGGATCGCGGCCGCAGGTGCCCGAACCTCGCCAGCATTTTGCCTGTAGGATGTCACGACAGACCGGGCGGCCAGATCGCGATCCTTCTGGCGGTAAAGCTCCAGATAGATCGACAAGGTTGCAGCTTCCGGGCCGGCGGGATTGCGGAATGCCTCCATCAGGGTTCGCAACTGCAGGCCCGCAAATGCCCGCATCAAATTGCGCTGCAAGGCGACACGTTCACGAGGCGACAGATCACCCAGCGCCTCCACCAGGCGAACTGCGTAGCCACTCAGCGTTTCACTAGGCAAGCGTTCCATCTTCAGTGCGCTGCCGAGCAGATCGACCAGCACCGAGAGGTTTTGCGACATGCGCTCCTGGCCCGTCAGAAGGAGAAGATTCAGGCGTCCCGCGATTTCCATATTTTGTTCCAGTGCACGGGGCGGTGTCACGACCGTGATCGCGGCAGATCCAGCCCCCACGCTCGCACCCATGCCAGCCCCGCTGCCAACGCCGATACTGGACGCACGCGTTTCCTGCTGGTTCAGATAGATATTCGACGCGGCGCTCACAGGAGGAAGCATAGCCACCTCTCTCGGTGCGAGTGAAACAACAAGAGCAGAATCGGGCCGCTCATGCGGCCGCGGTCTCCATGCAGAACGGCACGTAGGCATCAACACAAAGGTCTTGCCGACTTATCAACGCATAGTGTCGTCAAGGATGGTTAAGAAAACGCTAACCATAAATGCCAAGGCTTTCCTTGCCGCTCCAGCACCGCTCGCATACATCTCTATGAAGCGTGATTCTCGGTCGGCGATGCGGTATTGTCGGGCTGAAATCCGGATGGGCGCCAAGCATGACACTCAATGCGATTTTGAATACGGATAGCTACAAGCTCGGGCACTATCTGCAGTATCCCGCAGATACCCATGCCATCAGCGCCCTCATCACCACTCGTGGCAACTCCTTCCGGCCGGAGGTGATGTTCTTCGGACTACAGATGTTCCTGAAGGAATATCTGTCAAAGCCGATCACCGCTGCCGATATCGATGAGGCAGAAGAAGTCGCGGGGCTTCATGGGCAGCCGTTCGACCGGGCCGGCTGGACACATATCCTCAATGTCCATGGCGGTTACCTTCCGTTGCGCATCGAGGCCTTGCCCGAAGGCATTGCCATCCGTCGTGGCGTGCCTGTTGTGCAGGTCGTCAACACGGATCCGCAGGTGCCGTGGCTCACGTCGCATATTGAGCCCGCACTGCTGCGCGCCGTCTGGTATCCGTCGACAGTCGCCACCACGGCATGGCGCCTGCGGTTGGCAATCCAACCTTACCTCGACCGCACGGCCGACGATATTGACGGCCTGCAAAGGAACCGCATCAGCGACTTTGGCGCGCGTGGAACATCCAGTCTGGAACAGGCGGCCTTGGGCGGCGCCGCACATCTGGTGCATTTCGACAGTTCCGATTCCCTGCCGGGCATCTTGCATGCACGGCGCTACTACGGCGCCCGGATGGCCGGTAAATCCATCCCGGCATCTGAACACAGTACCATTACCGCCTGGGGCCAGAGCCGCGAGGCCGATGCCTTTGCCAACATGATCGACCGCTTCTCGAAGTTTGCCGCCTATTCCGTCGTGTCGGACAGCTACGATCTCAACAACGCCGTTGCGGAAATCTGGGGCAAGCAGTTGCAGACCAACGTCAGGGCTTCAGGGGCGACTCTGATCGTGCGGCCCGATAGCGGCGACCCGATCGAAACACCGGTGCAGGTCGTGGCGCAACTCGCCTATGCCTACGGCACCCGATTGAACAGCAAGGGCTTCAAGGTTCTGGACGCGAATGTCAGGGTCATCCAGTCGGATGGAATATCGCTGCAAGACATCCAGATGATCCTTGGTCGTCTGGAAGGCATGGGATTTTCGGCAGAAAATATTTCCTTCGGCATGGGCTCGGCATTGCTGCACAAGATCAACCGGGATACCCTGTCCTTTACCATGCGGGCGAGTGCGTTGAAGGATGACAAGGGTGCCTGGCGCGATATCGGCCGGCGACCAACAAATCCTCAGGAAAAAGCACCGATGTCCGGTCGGCTGGCGGTGATCACAGATGGCACCGACATCGTCAACATCCCCCTGACCGAACTTGGGAACCGGGAAAACATCCTGCAACCGGTCTGGGAGAATGGCAGGCTTGTGCGCGACTGGACCTTTGACGAGGTCAGAAAGCGCGCCGCGGAAGTGGTCCTCCCGCGCTGATCAGTCGATCGCCTTCATATGCATTTGGTAGAGGCCCGCGTCGTCGGAAGGCGAAGCAATTCTCGGAGCGATATTGCCCGAATGGCTGCGCTCGTCGGCGGTGAACGCATCGAGCCAGTTTGCCGGTGCATAACTTGGCGATGCATCCGATTGATCCTGATCAGAATGCGTCTCGTAGTCATCGTCGCCATCCGCAAACGATGACAACTGGCTGTCGGGATCATCCCGAAACATTGGCAAATCACGTGATACTGCCTCAAGCAGGCTAAAAGATGCTTCCGTCATGTCCGCAGAAATTCACCGCGTTATGGAGGCATGATCAGCGCAAAAGCCAACCCTGCCCCTCCGATTCTTTGCAGCCATGATGGGTGACGGGGGTTAAGAAAGGCTTGGCGAGTTCGCCTCCTCGCACCAAGAATTAATCCGTGTTTTTTGAGGGCCCATTGCCTCCCGCGAGACGCGGGAATGCACAGGCAGGATGCGTCTACAGGGTCGATCTCAGCTATGGGCAAAAATGTCTGTTTCGTCCCAACCCAGAAGGTCAAGCTTGGCGCGCGTTGGCAAAAATTCGAAGCAAGCCTCGGCGTGATCCATGCGACCATCGCGAATCAACCGGGCTGTCAGGCGATCGCGCAATGCATGGAGGTGCAAGACATCCGATGACGCATATTCAAGCTGGGCCTTGCTCAGGGTCTGGGCAGCCCAGTCCGAAGACTGCTGCACCTTGGAGATATCGACTTCGAGCATCTCCTTGAGATTGTCCTTCAGGCCGTGGCGATCGGTGTAGGTTCGGCTGAGACGGGAGGCGATCTTGGTGCAAAAAACCGGTGTGGTGGTCACGCCAAAGGTGTGAAAGAGGACGGCAATATCAAAACGCCCATAGTGGAAGATCTTCTGGCGGGCAGGATCAGCCAGCATGCCCACGAGATTGGGTGCCTCTTTCTGACCAGCGGCAATGCGAATGATGTCGGCGCTGTCGTCGCCTGACGAAAGCTGCACGAGACAAAGCCGATCACGCCGCGGCACAAGGCCCAGTGTTTCCGTATCGATTGCGATTGCACCGGTGTAGCGCGAGGCATCTTCTGCGGAAATATCACCTTCGTGAAAGCGGATCGTCGATGGCATGCCGGTCTCCCCGTCAAAATATGCTCTGCTCGCTATAGCCGAAAGCACATGCCCGAGCCACCCCAACGGCCCGGGGACCGGAACCGGACCACATTTGAAATGGAGCAAACGCCCGACGACAGAGCATTTACCCTAACAAAACAGGTGCTTGCACACACTCGCCAAAGCTGGAGCTATCCGAAGTTTGCATAGACTTTGACGCCTCGGCCTAATACATGTTCAATTTTTCCCTCTGTATCGACGACTGAGACTATTTTCGAAGACTTTTTCTTCAAATACGAACGTCATTCGAATGGAAAGTACACACAGGCCGTTCCACGTCGCGATCAGCCATGCAAATTTTGCACTGCTGCGTTGCAACAACAAGGATTGGCTTCGAAAAACGAACCGCGTATAAACAAATCATCGAAGCGGCGCACTCCTCCTCCCAGTGCCGCCCGATAGGATCGGCAACTCTCCTCCTCCTCCCGATTGCCGATCAAGTTTAAGAGCCTGGCGCATCCTCCTCCCGCGCCAGGCTCTTTCCATTTCTGCATCCCCATCGAAAATGACAGGTTTGCTTGAGGCTTCGGCCTTCGGGCTCTATATGCAGTTCTCCACCCGTCTGATGAGCAGGAGAATCGCATGGCAGTGAAGTTCGGAACTAGCGGGTTGCGCGGGCTTTCCTCTGAACTGGTCGGAAGCGTATCGGCCCTCTATGCAACGGCCTTTGCCCGGTTCCTGCTCGAAAAGAATTTGGTCGGCACTGGCGGCCGTGTCGTCATCGCACGGGATTTTCGCCAATCGAGCCCGGAGATTGCGGCAACCGTCATGGCTGCGCTCACCCGTGCGGGACTGACGCCGATCGATTGCGGGACGATCCCGACACCGGCACTGGCGCTGTATGGTGCAGCGGTCAACGCCGGCGGCATCATGATCACCGGATCACACATTCCCGCGGATCGGAACGGCATCAAATTCTATCGGCCGGACGGCGAAATCGACAAGCAGGACGAACAGGCAATCGTCGCACTGGCAACGAGCCTCGCGGAAGACGCAGAAGCCAATCGCGTCGAAACAGGCTCCGGCTCCAATCACGAGGCGCAGGCCACGGAACTTTTCCTGGAACGGAACTTTGCAACGCTGCCCAGCCAAGCGCTTGCCGGCATGCGGGTTGGCGTCTACCAGCACAGCACCGTCGCCCGTGACATGATGGTCAAGGTCTTCGAACATTTCGGCGCAACGGTATTCCCGCTTGGCCGCTCAGAGCAATTCATTCCAGTCGATACCGAGGCTGTATCGGAACAGACCGTCGCCTTGCTGGCCGAATGGACGGACGAACTTGCCCTCGACACGATCGTTTCGACGGACGGCGACGGCGACCGGCCGCTGATTTCAGACGAGCGTGGAACACCACTGCGCGGCGATCTGCTTGGCCTGATTTCAGCGCGCTTTCTGAAGGCGACGGTTGTCGCGACACCGGTGACCTCCAATTCCGGTCTGGAAGCTGACGGACAGTTTGCTGTTGTTCGCACGCGTGTCGGATCGCCTTTTGTCATTGCCGCGATGAACGAAGCGATCGCGGGCGGACATACAGGCGTTCTCGGTTTCGAGGCCAATGGTGGCCTGATGCTGGGTTCGGATTTCGATGTCGGCACGAGCATTCTGAAGGCACTGCCGACACGCGACAGTTTTCTGCCAGCGCTCGCAGTTCTGGCAACGGCAAAGCAGACCGGGCAATCGTTGTCTGCACTCGCCGCTTCGTTCAGCATGCCGATCGCGCTCAGCGACCGGCTGGAGAATTTCGCCGTCGAGCGCAGCGCAGCCTTGATGGCGCATCTGCGCCACTCCCATCAGAACGTGGCGAATTTCCTTGCCCCATTGGGTGGCGTGAAATCGATCAGCGACATCGATGGCTTGCGCGTGACACTCGATGATCGCTCGATCGTTCACTTCCGCCCGTCGGGCAACGCGCCGGAGATGCGATGCTATGTCGAAGCGCCCTCTGCTGACGCGGCGAAAACGCTGTTGAAGGGCGGCCTGGGACTTTTGGAAAGCTGGCAGGCCTGAACCGACAGGCCGGTCATGGCGTATTGGTTGCATGACAAAGCAAGAGGATGCCATGACCAAGATCGCGTGGATTACCGGTTCCAGCTCCGGCATCGGCCGGGCACTCGTTGAACGACTGGTGCGCGACGGCTATACCGTCGCCGTTAGCGCCCGTAGTGCTGATGCACTGGCCGATCTGGCCACAAGTGCGCCGCATCATATCCGACCTTTCCCGCTCGATGTCACGGACGGTGCGGCAGTTCAGACCGTTGCAGAGACGATCGAGGCAACCCTCGGCCCCATCGATCTGGCGATCTTTGCCGCTGGCTCCTATACGCGCGACTACGCCGAAGGCTTCAGCAGCGCGCGTACCCGGCAGATGTTCGAGTTGAATGTCCTGGGCACCGCGCAATGCCTCGAGGCGATCATGCAGCGCATGATGCAGCGCAGACGCGGACAAATTGCCGTTGTCGCATCTGTGTCTGGCTATGTAGGACTGCCAGGTGCGGCGAGCTATGGCGCGACCAAGGCGGCGCTCAACGCATTGTGCGAGGCACTCTATCCGGAACTGGACAGCCACGGCGTGAAACTGACCATCGTCAACCCCGGTTTTGTCGACACGCCCCTGACCCAAAAGAACGATTTTCCCATGCCCTTCCTCGTCTCGGCGGAGGAAGCCGCCAACAGCATTGCGGACGGCTTGAATACAAACCAGTTCGAGATCATCTTTCCCTGGAAAATGGCACTAACAATACGTCTGCTCCACGCGTTGCCGCACAGACTGCGATTTGCCATCACCCGCAGGATGTTACGGCCGCCTGCTGCCTGATCTCGCGCCTGCGGTCAATTCAGCGTCGGCTTGTCCAGCCTGAACTGCACAACATCGATGCGTCCCGTGCGGAAGCCGACAGCGCAGTAGAGCAGGTAGAGCCGCCACATGCGATAGAAGCGGCGATCGAAGCCGAGCGGCTCGATCTTCTGCCAGTTGGCCGTGAAGGCCGCGTCCCATGCCAGAAGGGTTCGGTCGTAATCCTTGCCGAAGCGGAAGCAGTCGGAGACCTGCAATCCAGCTCTTTCAGCATCACGCCTGAACAGGGAAACGGATGGCAACATGCCGCCCGGAAAGATGTAGGTCTGGATGAAATCGGCATTGCGCCGATAGCTCTCGAAGCGTGCCTCGTCGATGGTGATCGTCTGGATGAGGGCGCAGCCGCCCGGTGCAAGCCGATCCTGTACCGCCTTGAAATAGACCGGCCAGTTTTCCTCGCCGACGGCCTCGAACATCTCGATGGAAACGATCTTGTCGAACTGTCCCTTGCAGTCGCGATAGTCCTCGAGACGAATATCGACACGCTGGGCAATGCCGGCCTTCTGCAATCTCTCCTCGGCAAAACGGGCCTGCTCCACAGACAGCGTCAAACCGGTTACGCGACAGCCGGTGGTGCGGACCGCATATTCCGCAAACCCACCCCAACCGCACCCTATTTCCAGGACATGGTCCTCGGCGCCGATACCGAGTTCTCGGACGATACGCGCGTATTTTTCTTCCTGCGCCTCGGCGAGAGAGAGGCTCGACGACGTATACAACGCCGACGAATAGGTCATCGTCCGGTCCAGCCAAAGACCGTAGAAAGCATTGCCCAGATCGTAGTGGAAGGCGATATTGCGACGGCTGCCCTGTTTCGAGTTGCGCCGCAACTTGTGGCGAAGATGCGCAATCCGGCCGAATATCGTCGACGGATGGAGCACCTGTTGAAGGCGGTGTTCGTTTGCCACTGCCAGTTCCAGCACCGATCCGATATCAGGACTGTCGAGATCACCATCCATGAACGATTGCGCAAAACCCAGCGTACCGCCGGTCAGAATGCGAAACACCGACTTGGCATTTCGGACAAACAAAACAGCGCATGGTCCCGCTTCGTCGCCAATCGCCGTATGTTCGCCACCGCCCTCAAACTGCAGCTTCAAGCGGCCGACCGATATCCTGTCGGCCCACCCGCACAAGATACGTTGCCAGAACGAGCGGGCATTGGTCAGAGTTTGCATTTCCTGCTCGGCATGGCTCATGGCTTGTCTATCCCATTCTGCAGAACGATCGTGGTTGCGACCGGCTGGGCTGCGGGCTTGTGGCGGTAAACCGGCGTGCCTTTCAGCCATAGCCGCAGCGCTTCCCAGTGAATTCCGCCCATCACCTTCAGGGTCATCAAGGGAAAGGTTGTCAACACCTGCAATAAACCTGGGTCCGACAAGTCCCGGCGTCGTCCGGTGAAGCCGGCGAAAAGCAGCGGTCCATCGACATCGGTCTCGCTGATGTTGATCACCACGTCGTCTGACGGCGGCCGGATACTGAAACTGTACTGGCAATCCATGGGAATGAACGGTGAGACATACATCTCCTTGGCACAGTGATGATGCAGCACTTTGCCGCCTGCCTTCACCGGGATCACATAGGTATGGCGCTCTTTGAAGGTATTGCTGACCTCGTAGAGAACAGCCGCCAGATCGTCATTTTCGTGATAGCAAAAATAGACCGTAAGCGGATTGAATACATAACCCAGTATGCGTGGATAGCAGAGCATGTGAACCTTGGCGCCCCGCGCCTCGATGCCCGCAGCAACGAGCTGGCGCTCGACCCATTCGTGCAGACCTCCCACGACACCGTCCCCATGATCTTCGTCATGCACCGAATAGACACCAGCGCGGTTATAGCCGAAGAGGCGCAAGGACCGATCGAGCAGCGGTAGTTCGTCAAGATCGACCAGCAGCGAAAACACGCTGTAGCGCAGCTTGTGCTGTTTGGGCCGGTGCCGAACATGCAGCACGTGACCGGCATAAATTGCTGACGACATATTCATTCCGCTGCCTCGAAACTGTGCCTGAGCACGATCCGGCCGGATTCATTGGCAACGATCCACGGTCGGCGAACGCCACCGAGCGCCTCTGCGACGGCAAGTCCGGCTTGC
>NZ_AHZC01000390.1 GCF_000247475.1 Rhizobium sp. PDO1-076
TCCTGTTCTGGTGGCGGAAAAACGTCAAAGATGAGGCTTTGTTCCATTCGCATCGTCGACAACGAACGCAAAATCAGCCTCCTTTAAAAAAAGACATGTCAGGGGGAACCTATTGGCTCCGTGACCGTTGACCGCGAACAGAGAAACAGAGCCCTTGGAACATATGACACATGACTCTAAGAAACCGCCGGTGGCAAACAGGTCGTCCGGCGTGAGCGCCGTGCACCCTGGAGTGGCGGCGCAATTGCGTGAGTATTATCAGTCGGTGCAGGAGGAAGGCATTCCGGAGCGTTTCCTGAGCCTGCTCGAGCGCCTGGATATGGCTGAACGACAGGCCGGTGAAGGCCGTCGGATCAAGGATACCACCCAATGACAGCTGATGATGAAGCGAACCAGCGCGCCTTCAAGCGCGATCTTCTCGCCGCCCTGCCGAACCTGCGTGCGTTTGCGGTGTCCCTGACGGGACGTCATCATGTGGCGGATGATCTGGTGCAGGACACCATCATGAAGGCATGGGCCAAGCAGGACCATTTCGAGCCCGGCAGCAACATGAAAGCCTGGCTCTTCACCATCCTGCGCAACGAGTTCTATTCACAGATGCGCAAACGTGGGCGCGAAGTGTCCGATACCGACGGCATCTTCACGTCTCAGCTTTCCACGCATCCTCAGCAGTACGGATCTCTGGACCTGCAGGATTTCAAGCGGGCGCTTGATCAGTTGCCGAGCGACCAGCGCGAAGCGATCATCCTGGTTGGCGCTTCAGGTTTTGCCTATGAAGAGGCTGCCGAAATCTGCGGTTGTGCTGTCGGCACGATAAAGAGCCGGATCAACCGTGCCCGCAACAAGCTGCAGGAAATTCTCGGTGTCAGCGGGGAAGGGGACTACGGCCCCGATGCACATAGTTCAGCGGTCACCAAGAAAGCCTTCGCCCTTTGACGATATGCCATGCCGCTTTGCCTGGGTCACGGCATCTGCCAGTGCCTCAGGCTGAGGCGGCTTGGTGACGAACGGGTAGTCTGTCCGGCTTGTGCCGCTCTGCGGGAACTGGTCGTAGGAGGACAGGAAGACAGGGTTGGCACCGGCCGTCTCGATCATGCGGCCACGCACAGTATTGAGGTTGTCGTTGGGGGCTGCGTCCAGAATGACGACATCGAAGGGGCTTCTCGAGAGTTCGCTTTCAAGCCGGGTGAGAGGGACGATGGTCACCTCGCAGGCCAGCGTTTCAGCGAGGATCCTTTCGACCTCCATCGCAATCAGATATTGGTTCTCGGCAATGAGAACGCGAAGCGACGGGTTTTGCATGACTAATCCTTTTTTCAGACCCGCTTATGGTGCCGGGCTTCTCCATCGTCATTTAAAAAAGACATGTGCGGCGTTGGTTGTGTTCCTGTGAGGGAACAAACTGGCAAACAAACGAGGTAATCCCATGGCCGGGGAAACTCGCCTGAATCCGGTTCGCGTCAGCTGTTACGAATGTCCCTTGCGGCGCATGCCGCATTTTCGAACCTTTTCGGAGGACGAGCTGGAATTCGTCGCGCAGTTCAAGCGCGGCGAATTGATGGCCGATCCGGGGACGACGGTCCTAGTTGAAGGCGCAAGGAGCGCGCATCTTTATACGGTTCTGTCCGGCTGGGGTTTCCGCTACAAGATCCTCGAGGACGGCCGTCGGCAGATCCTCAACTACGTGGTGCCTGGCGACATGATCGGGTTGCAGGGGGCGGTGATGGCCGAAATGCAGCATTCCGTCGAGGCGATGACGCCGATGAAGCTGTGTGTGTTCGAGCGCAGTCGTCTGTTCAGCCTGTTCGAGCGCCATGCCGGCCTGGGTTTCGACCTGACATGGCTCGCGTCACGGGAGGAGACAATCCTCGACGAGCATCTGCTGAGCATCGGTCGGCGTTCGGCGATCGAACGCGCGTCTTACCTGATGGCCTTCCTGTTTGAACGGGGACGCATTGCCGGTCTGCTCGATGACGTTCGCCGCCATATTCCCATCACCCAGACACACTTTGCCGACACGCTCGGGCTGTCCATCGTGCATACCAACAAGACACTGAAGAAGCTGGCCGATCGCGGTTACATCCTGTGGCGCGACAGAGGCTGCGAAGTGCTGGATCCGGAAGGTCTGCAGGATACTGCGCGCTGGACGCCAGGCGAACCGAGCATGCGACCGTTCATCTGACCCTGCCTGCGGTTCAACACAAAAAGGCCGGCTCGATGGAGCCGGCCTTTTTCGTCTGACGGTCCTGGATGCTGTCACTATCGCCTCAGGCGACGATGAGCACGCCGGTAAACAGAGCGATGATCAGGATCACCAGAACAATGAAAATCAGAATCTTGGCAATTCCGGCAGACGCTCCGGCCACGCCGCGAAAACCGAGAAGGCTCGCAACGGCGGCAATCAGAAGCAAGATCAGGATCCAGTGCAGCATGGTCGTCTCCGTTTGATTAAATCCGAACAGGTAATCGCCAGATCCGACAATTGTTCCATTTCTGCGCCTCCTGCTCGATTGTGCGGCGCAACAAAAATCGGTTTAAGCTATTCCCAATGCGACAAAAACCGACACTTGCGCACTCAAGTATACT
Source organism: Rhizobium sp. PDO1-076 (assembly GCF_000247475.1). Lineage (GTDB taxonomy): Bacteria > Pseudomonadota > Alphaproteobacteria > Rhizobiales > Rhizobiaceae > Allorhizobium. The sequence continues at coordinate 2,587 of NZ_AHZC01000390.1, forward strand.
AGACAGCCGCGCGTGCATCTGATCGTTTCCGCCGGGAAAGAGTCCCTGCGACTTTTGTTGGAGGGATTGGGGTTGATGGAGCGAGGTTCGAGAGGGAGATGGGTTTGAAGATCGGTTCGCCTAGGGAAATTTATGGGGGAGAGGCGCGCGTCGCGATGACGCCGGATAGCGCTGTACAGCTGCAAAAGCTCGGTTATGAATGTTTGATCGAGACCGGCGCCGGCAAGGCAGCCGGCTTTTCGGACGAGGCCTATCGTGCAGCCGGCGTCACCGTTGTCGAGGGCGCCGAGGCGCTCTATTCGGCATCCGACGTGATCGCCAAGGTTCGTCCGCCGGACACGGCCGAGGTCAATCGACTGTCTGCCGGAAAGACGCTGATCTCGTTCTTCTACCCGGCTCAGAACGCCGATCTGCTCGAGCAGTCGAAATCGACCGGTGCCAATGTGATCGCCATGGACATGGTGCCGCGTATTTCGCGCGCCCAGAAGATGGATGCTCTGTCGTCGATGGCCAATATTGCCGGCTACCGCGCCGTGATCGAGGCCGGCAACAATTTCGGCCGATTCTTCACCGGCCAGGTGACGGCTGCCGGCAAGGTGCCGCCCGCCAAGGTTTTGGTCATCGGTGCCGGCGTTGCAGGCCTGGCCGCGATCGGCACGGCGACCTCGCTCGGCGCGATCACCTATGCCTTCGACGTGCGTCCGGAAGTGGCCGAGCAGATCGAATCGATGGGCGCGCAATTCGTCTATCTGGAGTTCGAAGCCGCCCAGGACGGCGCGGCGACCGGTGGCTATGCAGCACCTTCGTCGCCGGAGTTCCGCGAAAAGCAGCTTTCCAAGTTTCGCGAACTGGCGCCAGACATCGACATCGTCATCACCACGGCGCTGATCCCCGGCCGTGACGCGCCCAAGCTTTGGCTTGCCGACATGGTCGCGGCGATGAAGCCCGGTTCGGTCGTGATCGACCTTGCCGCCGAGCGTGGCGGCAATTGCGACCTGACGGTCGCTGACCACAAGATCGTCTCGGAAAACGGCGTGACGGTCGTCGGCTATACTGACTTCCCGAGCCGCATGGCCGCCCAGGCTTCGACGCTTTATGCGACCAATATCCGCCACATGATGACCGACCTGACGCCGGCCAAGGACGGCGCTGTCGTTCACAACATGGAAGACGACGTCATCCGTGGCGCGACCGTTGCCTTCCAGGGTGGGATCACGTATCCCCCGCCGCCGCCGAAGATCCAGGCAATTGCGGCTGCAAAGCCAAAGGAGAAGATCAAGGAACTGACACCGGAGGAGAAGCGGGCCAAGGAAATTGCGGCATTCAAGACGCAGACCCGCAACCAGGTCGGCCTGCTGGTGCTTGCCACGGCGCTGTTGCTTGTTGTCGGCGCCTATGCGCCGGAAAGCTTCATGAGCCATTTCATCGTCTTCGTTCTCTCCTGCTTCATCGGCTTCTCGGTGATCTGGAATGTCAGCCACTCCCTGCACACGCCACTGATGGCGGTGACCAATGCCATTTCCGGCATCGTCATCCTGGGTGCGCTGCTGCAGGTCGGCTCCAGCAATTGGCTGGTGGTGATCCTGGCGGCTTTGTCGGTGCTGATCGCGACGATCAATATCGTCGGTGGCTTCCTCGTGACACGGCGCATGCTCGCCATGTTCCAGAAGTCGTGATCGGGGAGGGGAAAAGACTATGACAATCGGTATCGTATCTGCGGCCTATATCGCCGCTGCTGTTCTCTTCATCCTTTCTCTCGGCGGTCTGTCCGGCCAGGAAAGCGCCAAGCGCGCCGTCTGGTACGGCATTGTCGGCATGGGGCTCGCCGTCATCGCCACGGTTTTCGGCCCGGGTGTCGGCAACTGGTTCATCATCCTTGTGATGATCGCCGGTGGTTCGGTCATGGGATATTACGTCGCTGCCCGCGTGCAGATGACGGAAATGCCGCAGCTGGTTGCGGCGCTGCATTCCTTCGTCGGCCTGGCCGCCGTATTCATTGGCTATAATGCCGAACTGGAACTCGGCACGGTGCTGGCGCTGAAGGCGGCGGGCGGCGACCTATCAACGCTGGCCGGCTTTGCCGAAAAGCTCGCACACAAGGACATGGTGGAAATCGCCATTCTCAAGGTCGAGGTCTTCCTCGGCGTGTTCATCGGCGCGGTCACCTTCACCGGTTCGGTCATTGCGTTCGGCAAGCTTGCCGGCAAGGTGGACGGCAAGGCGAAGAAGCTGCCGGGCGGGCATTTTCTCAATGCAGGCGCGGCTCTCGGCTCGATCATCCTGCTCGTGATGTTCTTCAATGGCGCGGGCATCTGGACGCTGGTGCTGATGACGCTTCTTGCCTTCTTCATCGGCTACCATCTGATCATGGGCATCGGCGGCGCCGACATGCCTGTCGTCGTGTCGATGCTCAACAGCTATTCCGGCTGGGCCGCGGCTGCCATCGGCTTTTCGCTCGGCAACGATCTCCTGATCGTCACCGGTGCGCTGGTCGGCTCCTCCGGTGCGATCCTGTCCTATATCATGTGCAAGGCGATGAACCGCTCGTTTGTCTCGGTTATTCTCGGCGGCTTCGGCGGCACGACAGGGCCGGCGATGGAGATTGAGGGCGAACAGATCGCCATCGATGCGGAAGGCGTTGCCAACGCCCTGAACGATGCCGACAGCGTCATCATCGTGCCGGGTTACGGCATGGCGGTCGCCCAGGCGCAGCAGGCGGTGTCGGAGCTGACCCGCAAGCTGCGGGCCGCCGGCAAGACCGTGCGCTTCGCCATCCATCCGGTGGCCGGCCGTCTTCCGGGCCACATGAACGTGCTGCTCGCCGAAGCCAAGGTGCCCTATGACATCGTCATGGAAATGGACGAGATCAACGACGACTTCCCGACGACGGACGTCGTCATCGTCATCGGCTCCAACGACATCGTCAACCCGGCGGCCGAAGAAGACCCCAACAGCCCGATCGCCGGCATGCCCGTGCTGCAGGTGTGGAAGGCCAAGCAGGTCTTCGTCTCCAAGCGCGGCCAGGGCACCGGCTATTCCGGCATCGAGAATCCGCTGTTCTACAAGGACAATACGCGGATGTTCTACGGCGACGCGAAGAAGTCGGTCAGCGAGTTGCTGCCGATGATCAAGTGAGTTTCAGACTCATGTCTGAAATGCAAAAGCCGGGCGGAGATGCCCGGCTTTTTTGTTGTCTGCCGTCTGGTCTGGCCTGCGCTTTCAGACATCCGCCTTGAACGTCTGCTTCTGGCTGCCCAGTCCCTCGATGCCGAGTTCCACCACGTCACCGGCTTTCAGGAAGCGTTGCGGCTTCATGCCGAGGCCGACGCCCGGAGGAGTGCCGGTCGAGATGACGTCGCCGGGATGCAGCGACATGAACTGGCTGAGGTAGGAGACCAGGTGGGCGACGCCGTAGACCATGGTCTTCGACGAGCCGTTCTGCATGGTCTGGCCATTGACCTTCAACCACATGCCGAGGTTCTGCGGGTCGGCAATCTCGTCCTTTGTCACCAGCCATGGGCCGATCGGGCCGAAGGTGTCGCAGGACTTGCCCTTCGTCCACTGGCCGGCACGTTCGGTCTGGAAGGCGCGTTCGGATACGTCGTGGGACACGCAGTAGCCGGCGACATAGTCCATGGCGTCTGCTTCCGAGACATATTTCGCCGTCTTGCCGATGACGACGCCGAGTTCGACTTCCCAGTCGGTCTTCTGCGAGCCGCGTGGGATCAGCACGTCGTCATTCGGGCCGCATATGGCGGAGGTGGCCTTCATGAAGATGACCGGTTCCGGCGGAACCTGCGCGCCGGTTTCGGCGGCATGGTCGGAATAGTTGAGGCCGATGCAGATGAACTTGCCGGTGCCGGCAACGCAGGCGCCGATGCGCTCGGCACTGATTTCCGGCAGGCTTGCCGGATCAAGGGCTGCGATCTTGGCGAGGCCCTCCGGCGAGATGGCGCTGCCGCCGATGTCGGTAACATGACTGGAGAGATCGCGGATTTTGCCGTCCTTGTCCTGCAGGGCCGGCTTTTCCTGGCCGAGTGGGCCAACGCGCATGAGTTTCATGGTTCGGGTTCCTTTTCTGCTGATTGGAGCGCGTGCGGCGCCCTCTGCTTTTTTGTCATGCGGTCGCAAAACCTGCCACATCATTCGGGTTTTTGTCAGATGCCCCAGCCACCGTCGATCGAATAGGCTTGGCCTGAGGTATATGTGGCGCCGGCGAGATAGACGGCGAGATCAGCGATTTCTTCCGGCGTGCCGAGGCGGCCCATCGGCTGGCGGGCAATGAAGGCGGCGCGCGCTTCGTCGTAATTGCCCTGTGCCTTCATGCGATCCTGCAGTGACGGGCTCTCGACCGTGCCGGGGCAGATGGCGTTGCAGCGGATGCCCTGCGTGACATAGTCGGCGGCGACGGATTTGGTCAGGCCGATGACGGCGGCCTTGGTGACGGTATAGGCGCAGCGGTTCGGCACGCCCTTGATCGAGCTTGCGACTGAAGCCATGTTGATGATCGAGCCACCGCCCCGTTCGAGCATAGACGGCAAGACGGCGCGGATGGTGCGGATCATGGCGCGGACATTGAGGTCGAAGGCAAAGTCGAGGTCCTTGTCGGCCATGTCGAGCACCGAACCCGAATGGACGAAACCGGCGCAGTTGAACAGGACGTCGAATGGGCCGGTGGCCGCGATGACGGCGTTCACCGCGTCATCCTTCAGTACGTCGAGAACCCTGGTTTCAATTCCCCTTTCGCCATCGAGGCTCTTCAGGGCTTCGGCATTGATATCTGTCGCGACAACGCTGGCGCCGGCCTGGGCGAAGGCAAGGGCGCTGGCGCGGCCGATGCCCTGGCCTGCGGCCGTGATCAAAACGCGTTTGTCCTGCAGGGGTAGTCTCATGTTCCTTGCGTCCTCTCGCTTGTGGTCGAACGATTGAACGCAGTGGCAATTCGCTTGCCTCCACGCGCTCCCCTCCGGGCTTCCAGCCTTCGACCACTCTTGCGCCCGCCTTAAGCAACGCTTGATCGGCGTTGCGGAAAACACGGGCTCTCTCCCAATATGCGTTCATATGGGTTGCATAAAACGATCGCCAATGCGAGCCTAATTCACAGGCAAAGCACTTATTCATGAATCGTCATGGCAAAAGCAGAGTGCTGGAAGAGGGGCAAGGTTGACTGAGGCCGAGCATGACCAAGACCGTTACCGGGCGCCGGCTCTCGACAAGGGGCTCGATATTCTCGAGTTGCTGGCGGGGGTCGATGGCGGCTTGACGCAGGCTGAGATCGCCAAGCGGCTGGACCGCAGTCCGAACGAATTCTATCGCATGCTCGATCGCCTCGTGCGTCGTGGTTACGTGGCGCGGCTCGACGGTGATCGGTTTGCGTTGACGCTGAAACTATTCGGCCTTGCACAAATGCATGTGCCGACGCGCAGGCTCGCCTCGTTTGCCATGCCGCTGATGCGCGAACTCGGCGAGACGTCACGCCAGGCCAACCATCTTGTCGTCTATGATCGCGGCAACCCGGTGGTCATTGCCCAGCAGGAAGCACCCGGATATTGGGGGATTTCCATCCGCATCGGTTCCCGGGTCGGCTTGTTCGATACCGGTTCCGGGCATGTTTTGCTTGCCTTTCGCAGCAAGGTTGCGCGGGCGATGATGGTATCCGAACATGTCGGCAGTGGCGGCGAAGGCGATCACATGACGCCGGCATTCGAAGCGCGGCTAAACCAGGTCGTGGCGCGTGGTTACGAGATGATGCCAAGCGCGCAGACCGCCGGCGTCATCAACGTGACGGCACCGATCGTGATCGCCGACGGAACTGCCATTGCCGCATTGACGGTGCCCTACATCACGCTGATCAATACGCCTGGCGCGCCGGATATTACCAACACGATCCAGCTCCTGCTCGCCACCGCAAAGCGGCTTTCTGATCTTGCCGGGGCCGGTATATCCAGCGAAGCGTAGTTGCGGCAGAATTATCCGTTTACGAATGGGCAGTTTACTAATGGGCAATTGGCGCTTTGGAGGAGGCACCTATGATCATCGACACACATCTGCACCTGATCTATCGCGACTGGTTGCGCTATCCGTGGCTGAAGGACGTGCCGGCGCTCGACGCGGACTTTACCTATGAGCGCTATGTGCGCGAGGCGCGGCGGCTTGGCATCAGCGCTGTGCTGCATATGGAGGTCGATGTCGATCCTGTCGACATGGCTGCCGAGACGGAGATGGTGCAGTCGATCTCGCACAAGCCCGGCAACATGATCCGCGGCGTGATCGCCGCCTGCCGGCCGGAGGATGAAGATTTCCCCGACTATCTGGAGCAGCAGCGCGCCAATCCCTTCGTCAAGGGCTTTCGCCGGGTGCTGCATGTCGTGCCTGACGATGTCTCCGAGGGCGCCCTGTTTCGCGAAAACATCAAGCGCCTGTCCGGCACGGGGCTGACCTTCGATCTGTGCATGCTGCCGCACCAGATCGACAAGGCCAAGGCACTGGTCGATCTGGCCCCGGACGTGACCTTTATCCTCGACCATTGCGGCGTTCCCGACATCAAGGGCCAGGGTTACGACGCGTGGAAGGATGGCATCACGCAGATCGCCGAGCGTTCCAATGTGCGCGTCAAGATTTCCGGCATTCCGGCCTATGGCGATCTGGAGACCTGGACGCTCGATGACATGAAGCCCTATTTCGACCATGTGATCGATGCCTTCGGTTTCAATCGCGCGGTCTGGGGCTCGGATTGGCCGGTCTGTACGCTCGGCGGTGGCCTGTCGACCTGGGTTGCGACCACGCAGGCGCTGCTCTCCGGCGTCAGCCTCGACGACAGACAGGCGCTGTTTTCGGACAATGCCAAACGTCTGTGGACGCTGTCCTAGCGATCTGCAGCCACGCTGCCACTGTCGGCCATCATGCGGCGCAGGTAGCCGCGCATGGCAATGATCAGCGCTTCGACATCGTCATTGGACGCAGACAGGTCCTGCAGCGCGTAGCTCTGCAGGATGATGCCGTCGATGCCGATCAGGATCTGGCGGGCGACGGCGCGACCGATGCGTTTGCGCTCATTGGTAAGCCGATCATGGTCGGCGAAGACAAGATGGCCATAGAAATCGATATAGGCATTGTACTGGCGGGCTGCGAGCCATTCAGACCCTTTGGTTCTGAGCGCATAGAGGGTCAATTCGGTCTGGGCGATCTGCTTGGAGCGCGTGTGTTGGATGTAGCGCCAGCTGGCGCGAATCAGCGCCTCAACCCGGTCTTCCGGATTTTCCGGCAAGGGTTCATCGCGCTGATAGGCCTTGTCCATGTCGGCAATCAGATCTTCGAGCACCGCCAGCAGCAGGCTTTCCTTGCTGTCGAAATAGTAGTGCAGGGTGGCAAGCTTGACGCCGGCGCTTTCCGCGATGCGGCGAGTGGTTAGCGCGCCCATGCCGCCGTCCTCCAGGGCATCCATCGCGCCCTTGATGATCCGCGCGCGCGTCTCCAGGCCCTTGCGGGTTGCGCCAGCCGGCCGGCCGCGCTGGCTTTCTCCGGCACGCGGTGGTTTGGTTGCGGTTTCGTCCGGCGGCCTGCTGCTCATGAGTGTCCTAACGTGCCTCGTAGGTGATACGCCCGTCGCAGATGGTAACGACCGGAGACAGATTGACTATCTCGGCAACGGGCCGCATTTCGATGTCACCTGACAGCATGACAATGTCGGCATAATAGCCGGCTTTCAGCAAGCCTTTCCGGTCTTCCATAAACTCCACCCAGGCACTGGTGCGGGTGTAGGCGGCAAGCGTCTGGGCCAAAGTCAGGCGGTGATCCGGCATGTCGTCGCGCCAGGGTGCACGGATCATCGCGTCGGTGATGCAACTGAGCGGCGGGAGCGGCGAAACTGGCCAGTCTGTGGCAAAGACGATGGTCGCGCCGGCATCGACCAGAAGCTTCCAGGCGAAGGCATATTGCCAGCGATCCTCACCGATATAGGTCAGGTAAGGTTCCAGCGGCAGGCCGGCCGAGCCGGGTGGATGGGTCGGTTGCATCGAGGCGACAGTGCCGAGTTTCGCGAAGCGTGGCACGTCGTCGGGATGCACCACCTCGATATGTTCGACCCGGTTGCGGCTGTCGCGCCGGCCATTGGTGTTGATCGCGGCCTCGTAGCCGTCGAGCACCATGCGTACCGCGCCGTCACCGATGGCATGCACGGTGATCGGCAGGCCGAGCCGGTCAGCTTCGACGGCAATGGCGTTGAAGTGTTCGGCTGAAAACAGCGGTTCACCCTTCCAGCCGGGTTTGTGGCTGTAGTCGTCGACGAAGACCGCCGTCTCGCCTTCGGTTACGCCATCCACAAACATCTTGACGAAGTTGCAGCGCAGCTTGTCTGAGTTGAAGCGTGCGCGCCAGAGCGCTGCCTTGTCCGCCAGATCGCTGAGCGGCATGAAGTTCTTCATGTGGTAGGGCATGCGGACGCGGACCGGAAGGCCTTCAGTATCCTCGATCTCCTGCAGCATTTCCAGCTGGTAGAGGCTGCCGTCCATGTTCTGGATCGAGGTAATGCCTTGCGATGCGCAATAGGCGAGGCCCTTCTTCAGAACCGCGATGTCGGTTGCCCGCTCCTCCGGCGTGACATGCGCCGGGTCGCCGCCGGTGGCACTGCCGAGCATTTCGCGGCCGCCGGTTTCACTGAGTGCCATCACGGGGCTGAAAGCATTGGTCTCGCGCAATTCGCCGGCGGCAAGTCCGTCGGCCCCCATGACGATCTCGTTGCCGATACCGACGTCGCGGCCCTCCAGGATGCCGGCCTTTTCCAGCGCAGCGGTATTGGCCCAGGCGGTGTGGCGATCGGGTGCCATCATCACGAAGGGCCGATCGGGGATGATCGCATCGAGATGGTGGCGGGTGACGCGCTCGTTGTCCGACAGGATCGTATAGTCGGCATAAAGTCCTTCAAGCAGGGGCTTGTCGGGATTTTGGTCGGCATAGGCGTGAATGGCATCCTTAAGCGCATCAAAACCCTTCACGCCCATCAGCGACAGCTGGCTGAGGCCGACCGAGCCGCCGAAAATGTGCATATGCGCTTCATTGAAGCCGGGCAGGACTGATGCGCCACCGGCATCGATCATCCGGGTTGCGGGCGCGCAATGGGTCATGATCTCGGCATCTGTGCCCACCGCCAGGATGCGGTTTCCGGCGAGGGCAATCGCCTGAGCCTTCGGCATGGCGTCGTCCAAGGTCAGGACGCATGCATTGTGAATGATGATATCGGCAGTGATGCTCATGATGCGGATACTTTCGCTCGCTGCGCTCAATCAGGATTGATAGGTAATCTGGCCGTCGCAGATGGTGATCGCGGCGTGGACCCTGGTCATGATCTCATCGGGTGCGACGGCCTCGATATCGGTCGACAGGACGACGATATCGGCGAGAAAGCCGGGTTTCAGCTTGCCCTTGCGGTCTTCCATGAATTCCACCCAGGCACCGATCGCGGTATAGGCTTCCAGCGATTCCGCCAGCGAGAAGCGCTGGTCGGGAAGGCCATCCTTCCAAGGTTTGCGGGTCAGGGCATCCTGGATGCATTGGAAGGGCGATACCGGAGAGACTGGCCAGTCGGAGGCAAAGACGACTGTCGCGCCCGCCTCCTTCATCGTGCGCCAGGCATAGGCATATTGCCAACGGTCTTCGCCGATCTTGTCCGTCGTCGGTTCGGCCGGGAAGCAGGTGCCGCCGGGATAGTGCACGGGCTGTATCGAGGCAACGATGCCGAGGGTGGCAAAGCGCGGAATGTCGTCCGGGTGAATGATCTCGAGATGCTCGATGCGGTGGCGGATGTCCTTTTGGCCGTTGGCTTTCCGTGCTGCCTCATAGCCATCGAGCGTCTGGCGAATGGCGGCGCTACCGATGGCATGCACGGCAACCTGCAGGCCGAGCCCGTCGGCCTTGGTGGCGATGGCGTTGAACGCGTCCGCCGTGAACAGCGGCTCATAGTCGTAGTCGGGACGATCGCCGTAGCCGTCAAGCATGAAGGCGGTCTGGCTGTCGAGCACGCCATCCATGAACACCTTGACGAAGTCGCCGCGCAGCATGTCGGTGGCAAATTCTGTCTTCCATTCGGCGGCCTTGTCGAGTTCGCCAAGGTCCATGAAGTTTTTCATGTGGAAGGGGATCCGGATCCGGCAGGGCAGTTCGCCGGCCTGTTCCAGATCGCGCATCAGGCGCAACTGGTAGTGATTGCCATCGAAATTCTGGATCGAGGTGACGCCCCAGGATGCGCAGTAGTCGAGGCCGCTCTTCAGGATCGCCCGATCCAGCGCGTATTGCTCCGGCGTGACGTTTTCCGGGTCCATGCCGGTGACCATGCCGAGTTCCTCGCGGCCGCCCGTCGAGGCGAGGGCCGCGACCGGGCCGAAGGCATTGCCTTCGCGCAATTCGCCGCTGGCCAATCCGTCTGCTCCCATCACGACCTCGTTGCCGATGCCGACATCCTTGCCCTGCAGCAGGCCTGCCTGCTGCAGGGCCTTGGTGTTGGCCCAGGCCGTATGGTGGTCTGGTGCGAACATCATGAAGGGGCGGTCGGGCAGGATGGAGTCGAGATGCTGGCGGGTGACCGGTTGGCCGAGGCCGATGATCGAATAGTCAGCGGAAAAGCCCATCAGCAGCGGCTCATCGGGATTGGCGGCGGCGTAGTCGAGAATCGCTGTCTTCAGCGCCTCGATACCCTGAATGCCGTGCAGGTTGAGCTGTCGCAGCGAGACGGAGCCGGGGAAAATATGCATATGCGCTTCGTTGAAGCCGGGCAGGACAGTCGCACCCTTGGCGTCGATGACGCGGGTTGCGGCATCGGCAAGCGCTTCGATCTCGCGTGCAGAACCGACCGCCAGGATTCGGTTTCCGGCAATCGCAATTGCGTCGCCACGCGGGTCGGCTTGGTCCATCGTCAGAACGCGGGCATTCTTGATGATCAGGTCGGCGGTCTGGGACATGGTGGTCATTCCGGTTGTCTCGAATTCGGGTTCAGGCGTTGCTCAGGCGTTCAGGCCGCTGAGGGCGCGGAAAAAGGCGAAATTGTCCTGCTTCAACTCGTCATCCAGCGGGTTGGGCTGGGACGAGAGCTTGACGATCACGGTCTCGGTGGACGGATCGACATAGAGCCACTGGCCATGGATGCCGATGGCGCAGAAGGCGCCATCCGCCTCGCCACTCTGGTACCACTGGCTGCGGTAGCGTCCGTTGGGCAAAAGGTTGGGTTTTCCGTCCACCCAGGATTGATGGTCCCCGGCTTGCAGCATGTCGGCGACCCAAGCTTGCGGGACCACCTGTCGGCCATCGACCAGACCATTGTTGCGCACCATTTCGCCGACGCGGGCAAGATCGCGTGCCGTGACGGAGACACCGCCGGCTGCGCGGGCTGAACCTTCGGCATCCACCGTCACCCCGGCATGGTTCTTCGCGCCGAGCGGTTTCCACAGTCGCTCGGAAAAAACCTCGGCATAGCGCTTGCCGGTGGCGCGCTCGACCAGGATGCCGAGCAGGTCGGAATTTGGCGAAGCATAAAAATGCGCGCCGCCATGGGCATGATCCGCCTTCTGCAGGGTGAGCAGGAAGGCGAGCAGGGTCTCGGTCGGGGTTGCCGGATCGGCCGGGTTCCACAGCGTCGCGCGGCGATAGCGGGCATAGGCACCGTCGGTGTTGAGATAGGCTTCGTCGAATGCCAGGCTGACGCGCATGTCGAGCACGTCGCGAATACTGCAGTCGCCATAGGCTGAGCCTACCGCTTCCGGCAGAAGGCTGGTCACCGGCTTGTTGGGATCGATCAGTCCATCGGCTTCAAGGCTGGCGATCAAAAGTGCCGTCAGCGACTTGCTCACCGAAAAGACGATATGCGGCTGGTTGACATCGGCATGCGGCGCATAGTGCTCGGCAATCACCTGTCCGCTGCGCATCATGACGAAGGCATCCGTGTGGGCATAGGCGAGAAAGTCGCGGGCCGTGCCATGGCCGGCGAGGCCGGTTTCCATCGGACGGTCGAGCAAAGGTGACTGGGCCAATGCCGTTTCCGGCTGCTCGGCCGCGGCGCGTATCTCCGCACTCGGCACCACTTCGGCGGCATGGGCAAAGCTCCAGCGGCTGAAGGGTGCTGTGCGCCAGGTGGCCAGAGTCACGGCGCGGCGTTCAAAGCCGTGCGCCTTGGCAATTTCGGTGGTCATGGAAAAGCTCCTCCAGACGGGAGAGCCGATGAAGCTCTCCCGTTGGTCATTGTCGTCAGGTGATTGCGGGACCGGCTTACTTCTGCACTTCGGTCCAGATTTTCGAGTAAAGCTGCTGCACTTCCGGTTCGCAGCCGATGAGGAACTCGCCTGCCGCTTCGAATTCAGCCGGAACGACCAGCTCCGGTGCCGTCTGCATGTCAGCCGGCAGGAATTTCTCTGAACCCTTGATGCCGTTGGCATATTTCGCAAAGGCCGAAATCATCGCTGCGTTTTCCGGATCCATGATGAAGTTCATGAACAGCTTGGCGTTTTCCGGGTTCTTCGCATCCTTCAGGAGCGCGACGCTGTCCATGAAGAAGGGGAAGCCTTCCTTCGGGTAGCCGAACTTGATGTCGGCGTTCTTGGCGCGCGAGCGCATGATGGCGCCGTTCCAGTAGTATACGGCCGAATAGTCGCCGGCCGGCAGCTTTTCGGTGACGCTGTAGTCCATGGCCAGCCACTTGGTTTTTGCCTCGACCAGCTTGTCGCGTGTCTTGCGCAGCACGTCCTTGTCCATCGTGCACCAGTCGCCACCGAAATACTTGATCGTGGCGAAGAGCACGTCGTTCATTTCCGGTGCAACATTGATCTTGCCGGCCAGTTCTGCCGGTGGATCGAGGAAGATCGCCGAGGTGTTGATGTCACCCTTGTAGACCGATGTGTTGACGCCGATGCCGGTCAGGCCCCACTGCCACGGAACCGTGTAGTGACGGCCCGGATCCCAGGCGACATCGACCCAGCGCGGATCGACATTCTTGAAATTCTCCATCTGGTCGGGACGCGCTTCGACCAGCAGGTCTTCCTTGACCCAGATCGGCACGTAGTTCGCCGAGGGAACCACGATGTCGAAGCCGTGACCGCCGGCGCGAACCTTGGCCAGCGCCGTGTCGTTGGAATCGTAGTCGGTCACGGTCACCTTGACGTCGAACTGCTCTTCGAACTTCTTGATCAGTTCGGGGCTGGTGTAGTCACCCCAGTTGTAGATGTTGAGTTCGCCGGCTGCAGAGGCCGCCCCCGCGAAGGCAAGCGTGGCGATCAGCGCTGTTGCTGTTGTCGTCATCCATTTCATGGTCATTCTTCGTTCCTCTCTGTTGTTATGACGTCGAATTACTGTTGCTTTCGCCGGTTGACGATGAAGACGATGATGACCAGCGCTGTCGACAGCGCCAGGAAGACCGTGGCGATCGCGTTGATTTCGGGCGTGGTCTCGCGCCGTAGCTGACCCAGCATGTAAGTCGGCAGGGTGTCCTGCCCGCCGGACTTGACGAATTCGGTGATGACGACGTCATCGAGCGAAATGACGAAGGCCAGCATGAAACCGGCGATCAGGGCGGGGCGCAGCAGCGGGAAGGTCACATGGCGGAACGCCATCCAGGGGGTGGCGTAGAGGTCTGCGGCTGCCCGCTCCAGCGTCAGGTCCATGCTCTCCAGCCGCGCCCTGATCGGTAGATAGGCGAAGGGAATGCAAAACGCGGTATGGGCTGCGATCAGATAGCCGAGGCCGGAATAGCCGGTCCAGACCTTGATCCGGGAGAAGACGATCAACAGCGCCACGGCCGTGACGATTTCCGGCACCATGATCGGTTGATTGATCAGCGCATATTTGAAGGTCAGGCCGCGATACGGCTCGGTCCGGGTGGTTGCAAGGGCTGCCATGGTGGCGGCCATCGTCGCAAGCGTCGCGGCCCAGACCGCGATGATCAGCGACCGGACGGCGGCATCCTGCACGGCAGAATTCTGCCAGGCGGCCTCGAACCAGCGCAGCGAGAACCCGTCCCAATGGGACAGGGATTCCGCACCATTGAAGGAATAGGCGACGAGCGCGCCGATCGGCAGATAGAGCGCGAAGAAGGTGAACAGGGCGATGAAGCCGAAACCCGGCTGGGCGCGGATATCGAAGCGTGGCTTAAACATGGCCTGCTCCCGAGCGTGAAGCGTTGCGCACATAGAAAATCAGGGCGATCATCACCAGCGCCATCAGCGTGATCGACATGGCAGCCCCCAGTGGCCAGTTGCGACCCGCGCCGAACTGCATCTCGATCAGGTTGCCGAGCATCATGTTCTTGCCGCCGCCGAGCACGCGCGGAATGACATAGGCGCCGAGCGAGGGAATGAAAACCAGGATCGAGCCGGCGATGATGCCGGGCATGACCAGCGGGATGACGATGCGCCGCAGCACCTGGAAGCGGTTGGCATAGAGATCATATCCCGCCTCCACCAGCCTGAAGTCGAGCTTTTCGATCGAGGCATAAAGTGGCAAGACCATCAGCGGCAGATAGACATAGGTCATGCCCAGAAGGTTGGCCGTGTCGGTATACATGATCTGCAGCGGGCTGCTGATCACCCCGAGCCAGATCAGCGCATTGTTCAGCAGTCCCTCGTTGCGGATCACCTGCTGCATGGCAAAAGTGCGGATCAAGAGATTGGTCCAGAACGGGATCGTCACTAGGAAGACCCAGATCTCGCGCGAGCTTGGCGGCCGTGTCGCAATGAAATAGGCGGTGGGAAAGCCGAGGATCAGGGTCAAAAGCGTGGTGAAGAACGACAGCTGCAGCGAGCGCCAGATGATCGACAGATGGGCCGTGGCCAGGCCGAACGTGTCGTCGAACATGTCGCGCTGGAAGAAGACCGAGAACCAGCCCTCCGAGGAAAATTCGCCGAACTTCACGTCGCCATAGTCGCCCTTCGCCATGAACGAATAGAGCAGCATGACGAGAAGCGGTCCGGCGGCGGCGATGAAGATGATGAGAAGCGCCGGCAGGCTGAGCAGCCAGCGGTTCTTGATGTCGCGCGATCTGGCATTTTCGGGGGCCGTTTTCATCGCGCTCATCGTCAATCCCTCAGGATCTGCGCGACATCGTCGCTGAGTTCGATGCCGACGGTGTCGCCTTCGGTGATGCCGCAATGACCGCTGCGGGCATTCTGCTGGCGGATCATGAACAGGGCGCCGTCGCCAAGCCGAATGTGGATATGCGTATCCGTTCCCAGATAGACGACGGTCTCGACCGTGCCCGACAGGACGGAGGCTGAATCAGGCCCGGCAATGCGGGCATGTTCCGGGCGGATGACCACGGTGACCTTGCCGGACGGCGTGGTCTGATCCGGGAAGGTCGCGGCAATTTCGGTTCCGGATGCGAGCCGGACCCGGGCGCGGTCACCTTCGACCGACAGCACATCGGCATCGAGGAAGTTCGTCTCGCCGATGAAATCGGCGACGAAACGTTCGGCCGGGCGGTCATAGATATCCCAGGGCGAACCGACCTGGCGCAGGCTTCCCGTCGACATGACCGCGATGCGGTCGGACATGGTCAGCGCTTCTTCCTGGTCGTGGGTGACGAAGATAAAGGTGATACCGGTTTCGGCCTGCACCCGCTTCAGCTCGATCTGCATTTCCTTGCGCAGCTTGTAGTCAAGGGCCGACAGCGGCTCGTCGAGCAGCAGGACCTTCGGCTTCGGGGCAAGCGCGCGGGCAAGCGCCACGCGCTGCTGCTGGCCACCGGAGATCTGGCTGACCTGGCGATCGCGCATCGGCACCATATGGACCAGTTCGAGCATCTCGTCGACGCGCGCCTTGACCTCGGCGGCCGGCTTGCCGAGCATCTTCAGACCGAAGCCGATATTGTCGGCGACGGTCATATGCGGGAAGAGCGCGTAGCTCTGGAACACCGTGTTGACCGGCCGCTTGAACGGCGGAAGCGGTGCGATGTCCTCGCCATGCAACAGGATCTCGCCGGTGGTCGGGAAATCGAATCCGGCAATCAGGCGCAGGAGCGTGGTCTTGCCGCAGCCGGATGGTCCGAGCAGGGTGAAAAATTCGTTTTCACGGATCGTCAGGTTGATGCCGTCCAATGCGGTCACCTTGCCTCCGCCCGATCCATACACACGGCTGACGCCGCGGATCTCGATGGCTGCCTTCTGGGATATGGAACTCAAGCAGTGCCCCCGTTTTTTATGTTGGGTTTATGCGTGGAGAGTTTTCACACAGTCGCAATCTGCCAGGGCGGATCGCGAACTGCTTTTTGCAACTGTCGTCACGCAATTCGCGTGCCATCCCGGTCGCCGTCTTCGAAAGCCTCCACTCATTGCGGCGGCGCAAGGCAGAGCGCCGAAAACCCGCATGAAACCCTGTCTCGCCGATGTTCCCGTTGATTTTGTCTGATCCGTTCGGCGTGTCCGGATCAGCCTGATTGGCGGCATGTTGCCTCTAAATTGGTCGTTTGACCATTTTTATTTCGCAGGCTTGCGAAGATTTTCGCGAAGCGCATGACTGGCCTGCGTTTTACGCGGGTAGCATCGGCTTGACGCGTTTGCGGCGGCACTCCATCGTTGGGGCCTGCACACGGCAGCGACGCCTCGACCATCATCACGCGTCCGCCATGCCGCCATTCGGGAGCCAGCCTTGACCGATCCAACCACCCTTGGCGCAACCGCGCTTTCCGCTGCAATCCAGTCCGGTGAACTTTCGGCCGAGGCGGTGATGGCGGCCTATCTCAAGCGTATCGCTACGCTGAACCCGAAGATCAACGCGATCGTCAGCCTGCGGCCGCAAGACGAATTGCTGGCCGAGGCGCGGGCGGCAGACCGCGAACGCGCGGCTGGTCGCAGTCGTGGCTGGATGCACGGATTGCCGATTGCCATCAAGGACCTGTCCGAGGCGGCCGGCATCGTGTGTAGCTATGGTTCGCCGCTGTTTCGCGACTTCGTTCCCGATTTCGACGAGATCCAGGTGGCGCGGATCCGGGCCGCCGGCGCGATCATCATCGGCAAGACCAATACGCCGGAATGGGGCTTCGGTTCGCATAGCTACAACCCGGTTTTCGGCACGACCCGCAACCCTCACGATCTCAGCCGCTCGGCCGGCGGATCGAGCGGCGGGGCAGGGGCGGCGCTGGCGGCGCGGCTCGTGCCGGTCGCCGATGGCAGCGACATGATGGGCTCGCTGCGCAATCCGGCCGCCTTCAACAATGTCGTCGGGTTTCGCCCCAGTTTCGGCCGGGTGCCGTCGCTGCCGGGCCGCGACGCCTATCTCAACCAGCTTGCGACCACCGGGCCGATGGGGCGCTCCGTTGCCGACGTGGTGGCGCTGCTGAACACCCAGTCCGGTCATGATCGGCGTGATCCGTCGTCTCATGACAGCGCGCCGATCTTGCTCGATGCAGCCGTCGCCAAATCGGGCGGGCGGATCGGCTGGCTCGGCGACTACAACGGCTATCTGCCATTCGAGCCGGGTGTGCTGGCTTTGTCCGAAAGGGCCTTGAAGGTGTTCGACGGGCTCGGCTTCGCGGTCGAGACGGTCGTGCCCGATTTCGACATGGACCGGCTGTGGTGGGCCTGGACGACGCTGCGCAGTTTCTTCACCGCGGGCAGCATGCGCGACTTCTACGAGGACCCCGGCAAGCGGGGTTCTCTCAAACCGGAAATCCTGCATGAAGTTCGGATGGGACTGAAAGTGACGGCCGGCGACGTTTACGAAGCCTCGGCGCTGCGCACGACCTGGTACCAGGCCATGCTCACGCTTTTCGATCGCTACGACTACCTGATCGCACCTGCCGCCCAGGTGTTCCCCTTCGATGCGGACATTCCCTGGCCGCGCGTCATTGCGGGGCGGCACATGGATGCCTATCATCGCTGGATGGAGGTCGTGATCGGGCCGAGCATGGCCGGTCTGCCGGTGGCAGCATTGCCCGCCGGCTTCAATGCGCAAGGATTGCCGACGGGTTTTCAGTTGATCGGGCGTCCGCGTTCTGACGGTGCCGTGCTGTCGCTGGCGGCGGTTTACGAGCAGGCAACCGATTGGCTTGGTTGCATGCCGAAGCTCGAATAGTTTCATTTGGGGTAAAATTTTTTCACCCTTGAATGTCGAGGGGATTTGGTCCTACCATCTGAAATCACGGTTCTACCGTCACTTAACCCCGCCAGCCCCCGAGTTCGGGGACCGCGCTTCTCCTCGTGTTTGACTGAAAAGCGGAATTCATTTTCATGAACTTGATCTTCGACGGCCATAACGACGTGTTGCTTCGCCTGTGGCGCAGCCGCAAGGACGGGACAGATCCGGTCATGGAATTCACCAAGGGTACGAGCGTTGGCCATATCGACGGGCCGCGGGCAAAGGCTGGCGGACTGGCTGGCGGCCTCTGTGCCATCTATATTCCGTCGCCGCATGATTTCTCCCTCAAGGAGCCCGATGCGCAGGGGCACTACGTCACGCCGCTCGATCCGCCCCTGGAGCGGCAGTGGTCGCTCGACATCGCGCTTGAAATGGCATCGATAGCCCAGCGTCTCGACCGCGCCGGCGCCTGGAGGCTCTGCCGCTCGACCGCCGATATCCGCAAGGCCATGGCAGAAGGCGTGTTTGCCGCCGTCCTTCACATGGAAGGCTGCGAGGCGATCGACACAGATCTCGACGTGCTGGAGACCTTCCATGCGTCGGGCCTGCGTTCGCTCGGTCCCGTCTGGAGCCGTAACAATATTTTCGGCCATGGCGTGCCGTTCGCCTATCCGATGTCGCCCGATACGGGCCCCGGTCTGACGGATGCCGGCGTGGCGCTGGTCAAGCGCTGCAATGAACTGGGCATTCTGATCGATCTGGCGCACATTACCGAAAAGGGCTTCTGGGATGTTGCCGGGATCACCGACCAGCCGCTGATCGCCAGCCATTCCAACGTACATGCGCTGACGCCGGTTGCGCGCAACCTGACGGACAAGCAGCTCGACGCGATCAGGGACAGCCGTGGCCTGGTCGGGCTGAACTATGCCGTCACCATGCTGCGGCCGGACGCTCGCGACAGCGCCGACACGCCGGTATCGGCCATGGTCCAGCATATCGACTATCTGGTCGAGCGCATGGGCATCGATTGCGTGGCCATCGGCTCTGATTTCGACGGTGCGACCATCCCCGCCGACATTGCCGATGCGGCCGGCAATCAAAAGCTGGTTGAAGCGCTGAAGGCGGCTGGCTACGGTGGCGAAGACCTGGACAAGATCTGCCGGGAAAACTGGCTGAGAGTACTCGCATCGGCCTGGCACGAATAGTGCCGAGCCATACGATCGTTATCCACCAACAACCAAGAAGGGGAATAATAGGATGATGAATTCATTCAATAAACGCTTGAAGTTGATGACGACCAGCGCGGCGCTCGCGCTGATCCTGGCGGGTGCGCCGCAGGCCTATGCCGCGACGCCGGCCGATACGCTGGTTCTGGCCTGGGCGATCGATGACATCATCACGCTCGATCCGGGCGAAGCCTTCGAAATCTCGACGGCCGAAGTGACGGCCAACACCTATAGCAAGCTGGTCGCGCTCGATCCGGCCGACACGTCGAAGGTAATCGGCGACCTCGCCGAGAGCTGGACCATCTCGGACGACGGCCTGACCTATACGTTCAAGCTCAAGTCGGGCCTGAAATTTGCTTCGGGCAATCCGATCACGGCGGCAGACGTCGCCTACTCGTTCGAGCGTGCCGTCAAGCTCGACAAGTCGCCAGCCTTCCTGCTCACCCAGTTCGGCCTCACCGGCGACAATGTCACCGAAAAGGCGAAGGCCACCGACGACACGACCTTCGTGCTCACCGTCGACAAGGCCTATGCGCCGAGTTTCGTGCTCAACGTGCTGACCTCCACGGTTGCCTCGGTCGTCGACAAGGTTCTGGTCACCGAAAAGGCCAAGGCGATGACGCCGACGGCCGAATACAAGTATGACACCGATTTCGGTAACGAATTCCTCAAGACCGGCTATGCCGGCTCGGGTCCGTTCAAGATCCGCGAATGGCGCGCCAACGAAGTCGTCGTGCTCGAGCGCAACGACAACTTCTATGGCGAAAAGGCAAAGCTTGCCCGCGTCATCTATCGCTACATGAAGGAAAGTGCCGGCCAGCGCCTGGCACTTGAAAACGGCGATATCGACGTTGCACGCAATCTCGAGCCGGGCGATTTCGAGGCGGTATCGAAGAAGGAAGGCATTGCCACGACATCGGCACCGAAGGGCACGCTGTACTACTTCAGCCTGAACCAGAAGAACCCGAACCTGGCCAAGCCGGAAGTCATCGAAGCCTTCAAGTATCTGGTCGATTACGATGCGCTCGGCGAAACGCTGATCAAGGGCATCGGCTCGATCCACCAGACCTTCCTGCCGTCCGGCCAGCTCGGCGCGCTTGAAGACAAGCCCTACAAGCTCGATGTGGCCAAGGCGAAGGAACTGCTGGCCAAGGCCGGTCTGGCCGACGGCTTCACCGTCACCATGGACGTGCGCAACACCCAGCCGGTCACCGGCATTGCCGAAAATGTCCAGCAGACACTGGCCCAGGCCGGCATCAAGCTGGAAATCATCCCGGGTGATGGTAAGCAGACGCTGACCAAGTTCCGCGCCCGCCAGCACGACATCTATATCGGCCAGTGGGGTTCGGACTATTTCGATCCGAACTCGAATGCCGAGACGTTCACCTTCAACCCGGACAATTCCGACGAAGGCAAGAACAAGACGCTCGCCTGGCGCAATGCCTGGGATCCGACCGAGCTTTCGGCCAAGACGGCGGCCGCTCTGCTCGAAAAGGACACGGCAAAGCGTGCGGCGATCTATGAAGACCTGCAGAAGCAGGTTCTCGCAACCGGCCCGTTCGTGATGATCTTCCAGCAGACGGAAATCGCCGGCTATTCGGACAAGGTGAAGGATTACAAGCTCGGACCGAGCTTCGACACCAACTTCGTCTACACCGTCTCCAAGGACTGATCCCCTTGACGGATGTCTCCAATCGGACCGAGGCGCGGCGCAATAGCGCGCGCGCCTCGGCGCTTGCCATCTCGCTGTCGAAATTCATCCTGACGGTGGTGACGACGTATCTCGGCCTTTTGGCCGTGACTTTTTTCATCGGTCGCGTGGTGCCGATCGATCCCGCGCTCGCCATTGTCGGCGATCGTGCGCCGGCGCATGTCGTCGAGCGCGTGCGCGAGGAACTCGGCCTGAACCTGCCGCTCTACGAGCAGTTTTTCATCTATATTCGCCAGGTGCTGAGTGGCGATTTCGGCACCTCGGTGCTGACCACCAATCCGGTTTTGTCCGATATCGCAAGGGTGTTTCCCGCGACCATGGAGCTTGCGACGGTCGGCACGATCATCGGCGTTTTGTTCGGCGTGCCGCTCGGTATCCTGGCCGCCGTCAAGCGCGGGTCGATCGCCGACCAGATCGTGCGGGTCATCGGGTTGATCGGCTATTCCGTGCCGATCTTCTGGCTGGGCCTTTTGGCGCTTTTGTTCTTCTATGCCAAGCTCAACTGGGTCGCCTATCCGGGGCGCGTCGATATCGTCTACGAATACAGCTTCACGCCGGTCACTGGCTTCTACCTTCTCGACGCCGCCATGCAGCGGCAATGGGACGTGTTGTGGGACCTGTTCCGCCACATCATCCTGCCGGGCGCACTGCTCGGGTATTTTTCGCTCGCCTATATCAGCCGGATGACGCGCTCGTTCATGCTGAACGAGCTTTCGCAGGAATATATCGTGGCGGCCCGGGCCAAGGGCCTGTCGGAAACGCGGATCATCTGGTTCCATGCGCTGCGCAACGCCGCCGTGCCGCTGCTCACCGTGATCGCGCTCTCCTATGCAGGCCTGCTCGAAGGCTCGGTGCTGACCGAGACGATCTTCTCTTGGCCGGGGCTTGGCCTCTACATCACCAATTCTCTGCAGAATGCCGACATGAATGCGGTGCTCGGCGGGACGATCGTCATCGGCTCCGTGTTCATCGCCATCAACCTCCTGTCGGACGTTCTCTACCGCATGCTTGACCCGAGGACGCGCAGCCGATGACCGGATCCGAACTCACGGCAAAACCGAGCCTTCGCCAATGGCTTCTCTCCGACCGGCCGCAGTCGCGCTGGCAGGCCCGTTGCGGCCGTCTCTACATGATCTGGCGGCGGTTTTCCGAAAACCGGCTGGCGCTTTTCGGTCTCGCCATCCTGATCGCGCTGCTGTTCGTCGCCGCCTTTGCCGATGTCCTGGCGCCGCATTCGCCTGTGCAGGGCGACCTGCGCAATGCGCGCCTGCTGCCGCCTGGAACCGAAGGATACCTGCTCGGCACCGATGACCAGGGGCGCGATATCCTGTCGCGACTGATCCATGGCTCGCGGCTGACGCTGTTTGTCATCGCGCTGGTGGCGATCATCGCCGCGCCGATCGGCCTGATCGTCGGGACGGTTGCCGGTTACGCAGGTGGCTGGGTCGATGCGGTGCTGATGCGCATCACCGACATCTTCCTCGCCTTTCCAAAGCTGGTTCTGGCGCTGGCGCTGGTTGCAGCGCTTGGTCCCGGCATCGAAAACGCGGTACTCGCCATCGCGATCACATCATGGCCGCCCTATGCCCGTATCGCGCGCGCCGAAACCATGACCTTCCGCAATTCGGACTATATCTCGGCGGTCAAGCTGATGGGGGCGTCGCCGCTGCGCATCGTGCTGTTCCACATCATTCCGCTCTGCATGTCGTCGCTGATCGTGCGCGTGACGCTCGATATGGCGGGTATCATCCTGACGGCAGCCGGCCTCGGCTTCCTCGGCCTCGGTGCCCAGCCGCCGCTGCCGGAATGGGGCGCGATGATCGCGTCGGGTCGCCGTTTCATTCTCGACCAATGGTGGGTTGCCGCCATGCCGGGCTTTGCCATCCTGATCGTTTCGCTCGGCTTCAATCTCTTGGGCGATGGCCTGCGCGATGCGCTCGATCCGAAGGAGGCCGGCCAATGACGCCGCTTCTGACAGTCGAAAACCTGAGGGTCAGTTTTCCAACCCGCACCGGCACCATCGAGGCCGTGCGCGGCGTGAACTTCACCCTCGGCAAGGAACGTCTCGGCATTGTCGGCGAATCCGGCTCGGGCAAGTCGCAGACCGGCCGCGCCATCATGGGGCTGACACCGGGTCACGCCCTGATCACCGCCGACAAGCTCGCGTTCGGCGAAACCGATCTGCTCAAGGCCTCGGCCTCGCAGCGTCGGACCCTGCGTGGCAAACGGCTGGCGATGATCCTGCAGGATCCGAAATATTCCCTCAACCCGGTCATGCCGATCGGCCGGCAGATCATGGAAACCCTGCGCACCCACGAGCGGATCTCGCGCAGCGAGGCGCGCGCCCGAGCGCTTGCAATGCTGGAAGCGGTACAGATCCGCGACCCGGAGCGTGTCTTTGATCTCTATCCGCACGAGGTTTCCGGCGGCATGGGCCAGCGCGTGATGATCGCGATGATGCTGGTCTGCGGTCCGGAACTCCTGATCGCCGACGAGCCGACATCGGCGCTCGACGTCACCGTACAGCTCGAAGTGCTGGCCATTCTCGACAAGCTTGTGTCCGAGCGCGGCATGGGGCTGATCTTCATCAGCCACGACCTCAGGCTCGTCTCGTCCTTCTGCGACCGTGTCCTGGTCATGTATGCCGGCAAGGTGGTCGAGGAGATCGAGGCATCGAAACTGTCCGAGGCCAAGCATCCCTATACCCAAGGTCTCCTCAACTGTCTGCCGCAGATCGCCGCCGACCGGCATCCGCTGCCGGTGCTGGAGCGCCAGGCGGAGTGGAAGCTATGAAACTGTCCCTTTCCATCCGTGACATGATCGTGCGCTTCGACGGTTTTCGTGCGCTCGATACCGTCAGCCTCGATGTCGAGACCGGCCAGTCCTTCGGCATTGTCGGGGAATCCGGTTCGGGCAAATCGACGCTTCTGCGTGCCGTCGCCGGGCTGAACCCGTTCGACGAGGGCACACTGACGGTGAGCGGCCGGAGTTACAGCGGTCGCAAGCGTGACCGGGAATTCTACCGCACCGTCCAGATGGTCTTCCAGGATCCTTACGGCTCGCTGCATCCGCGCCAGACGGTCGGCCGGCTGCTGCTGGAGCCGCTGGCGATCCATGGGATCCCGGATGCCGAGGTACGCATCGCGCGGGCGCTCGACGAGGTGGGCCTCGGCAGCGGCTTCCGCTTCCGCTTTTCGCACCAACTGTCGGGTGGCCAGCGCCAGCGCATCGCCATTGCCCGGGCGTTGATCCTCGAGCCGCAGATCCTGCTGCTCGACGAGCCGACATCGGCGCTCGATGCCTCGATCCAGGCTGAGATCCTCAACCTGCTCGAACAGGTGCGCAAGGATCGCGGCCTGACCTTTGTCATGGTCAGCCACGATCTCTCGGTGATCAGCCACATGTGCGAAAAGCTGGTGGTGATGAAGTCCGGCAAGGTGGTGGAAACCCTGTCGACGGAGCAGTTGCGCAGCCGCGACTTTTCCACCGACTACACGCGCCAGCTTCTCACCGCCAGCGAGGGTTTTCGCCGCGACTGACAAAGGGCGCAACTGATCCTGGGCGCCGCTGATCGTGCCGGGTGGCTCACGCCACCCGCAGCCCCGACCGCCAGGCGGCTTTCAGGAACGGATGGCCGTCGTGCAGGTCGGTGCGGATCAGGTCGGCGCGCATGCCGAGCGAAATTTCGCCGCGATCCTTCAAGCCGCCGGCCAGCGCCGGTGCACGGGTGACCATGGCCACCGCGCGCGGCAGATCGTAGCTGAGGCCCGGATCGGCGGCGATCATGAAGGCCGCATCGAGCAGCGAGCGCGGCACATAGTCGGATGCCAGGATATCGACGAGATCGGCAACCAGCAGGTCGCGCACGGCGATATTTCCGGACTGCGAGCCGCCGCGCAGGATGTTCGGTGCGCCGGCGACGATGCCCAGCCCCTTGTCGCGTGCGGCTTGTGCTGCCTCGATCGAGCAGGGGAATTCGGAAATGCTGACGCCATCGGCCAGCGCCTCGTCAATGTGTTCGATATCGGTATCGTCATGGCTCATCAGTGGCAGGGAGCGCGACCGAGCAAGTGCGACGATTTCCGGCCGGATGGCCGCGCCGATCTCGCCCTTTTCGGCGACCAGGACCTTGATCTTCTCGCGCACCAGGTCCGGGCTTTCGCCGGTGGATTTGGCGGCACGGGCGACATAGGCGTCGATGTCGCGGCTCTGGCGGATGCCGGGCAGGTGCTCCATCACCGACATGACCCGGACGATGGCGCGGTCGATATTGGCGGCCGTCAGCGCCGGCGTCGCCGGATCGGTGATCTCGCAGCGCAGATGCACCAGGTGTTCGGCGCGCAGCATGCCGGCGGCGGTTGCCTGTTCCAGCGCCTCGATCATCGGCGTCAGGATTTCGGCGCGGTGCGGGTTGTCTGTGGTGGCGCCGACGCAGAGGCTGTCGAAGACGGTGGTGACGCCGCCGCCGATGATCTGGGCATCGTGGGCAAGGGCGGCCCGCATGAAATCCCAGCGCACATGGGCGCGCGGATAGATGTGCTTTTCGAAATGGTCGGTATGGATGTCGACGAGGCCGGGGAGCAGATAGTCGCCGGCAAAGTCGATGGCGCCTTCCAGCCGCGACGGGCCTTCGTGGATCTCGGTGATCAGGCCGTCCTCGACGATGACCGTGCCATGCATGACATGACCGGGCAGAACGACGCGGGCATTGGTGATGACGATGGCAGTCCGGTTCGCGTGGCGCTCGGCCTCACCCGTCGCATTCATCTCCTGCAGCATGTGGCGTGCTCCCGTCTCGACTGATTTGACCCGAGTGTCGGCCCGTCTCTATGCGCGCTTCATGACGGTTTGTTGTCAGTCGTCAACGATTGCAACTCAACGCTGTCGATCGAGCACGGACAGCATGTCGTCGGCGATCACCTGTTCCTCGTCGGTCGCGATGACCCGGACCATGATCCCGCTCGAGGCTGTCGAGATCACCGCAGCATTCCGGTCATTGGCGAGCGGATCGAGCACAACGCCGAGAAAGGCCAGCCGCTCGCAGACGGCCTTGCGGATGGCCGGCTGGTTCTCGCCGATGCCGGCGGTGAGGACCAGCGTGTCGAGCCCTCCCAGCGTGGCCGCCAGACGCGCCACTTCGCCGGCGATGCGGAAGGTGAAGACGTCGATCGCCTCGCGGGCCTGGCGCGCATTGCTTTCGAGCAGTACCCGGCTGTCGGCGCTGATGCCGGACAGGCCAAGCAGGCCGGACTGCTGGTAGATCATCGTCTCGACCTGATCGACGCTCAGGCCGTGGCCATGGATCAGGTGGAAGAACACGCCGGGATCGATGGCGCCGCTGCGGGTTGCCATCGGTACGCCGTCGATGGTGGAAAAGCCCATCGACGTGTCGCGGCTGATGCCACGCTCCATGGCGCAGAGGCTGGCACCGCTGCCGAGATGGGCAACGACCGCCCGACCGCCGGCACGCTCGGGTTCCAGCGCCTTCAGCACGCGGGCGATATAGGCGTAGGACAGGCCGTGAAAGCCGTAGCGCTTGATGCCCTTGTCGAACCATTCGCGCGGTATGGCAAAACGCTGCACGGTCTCGCTCTGGCTGCGATGAAAGGCGGTGTCGAAGGACACTGTCTGCGGCAGGCCGGGCTTCAGGTCGTGGATGGCCTGGATCAGCCTGATGTTCTGCGGCTGGTGCAAAGGCGCCAGCGGGATCAGCGCCGCGATGGCAGCCGTGCTCTCGTCGGTGACCAGCACCGGATCGGCAAAACGATCGCCGCCATGCACCACGCGGTGGCCGACGGCGGTCACCGCATCAAGATCATAGTGCGCCGCCAGCCAAGAGAAGGTTTCTTCGAGCACATCATGCAGCAGGTCATCGCTTCTGGCTTCGAGCGGTACGTCGAAGATCTGCGGGCCTTCGACCAGATGGAATGT